>CAZPRA010000001.1:0-30494 GCA_964588975.1 uncultured Oscillospiraceae bacterium
GTGGCACGATACGCCGTGTCCTGATTGCCTCCATCAACACCGCAAAGGAGAATACAAAATAAAGATTTCAATAGATGATTTACAGGCTTATTTAGCAGATCGATATTGCGGCTGGGCAACCGAACAGAGTATGTTTATGAAACTATGCTGTCCTTACGCAGCAAAAAGTCTCTTTTGTTCGCTGGACAAAAGAGACTTTTTTGTAGTTTCCCCCGTTTTTTCAAGGCAAAGTTATATGGAAAAATGCAAACCGTCAAAATCAAGTCTTGACTCTCCGGCGCTTGTGGGGTATATTATAGCGAGTTTCTTTCATTGGTTAATATCTGCTAACTGTTGAAGCATGAAAAAGCAGAACGTCCCGGGAGGCTTGTTTATGGAGAGAAATTTAACAAGCGGTAGTGTATTTCGCAATATTCTGGTGTTTTCGCTGCCATACCTGCTGTCCTATCTGCTGCAAACCCTGTATGGCATGGCGGATCTTTACATTATCGGGCAATTTGGCGCGGTGGCTGACTCCACTGCGGTTTCCGTCGGCTCACAGGTCATGCACATGATCACCGTGATGATCGTTGGGCTTGCCATGGGCGCAACGGTTTTCATCGCTCAGGCTGTCGGCAGCCGTGATCTGAAAAAA
Organism: uncultured Oscillospiraceae bacterium; assembly: GCA_964588975.1. Lineage (GTDB taxonomy): Bacteria > Bacillota > Clostridia > Oscillospirales > Oscillospiraceae > JAZOXB01. Next base: position 635 of record CAZPRA010000001.1, read on the forward strand.
GCCGCCAAAGGTATCGCAAACACCGTGACGATTTTCATGGCCGTCTCCGTGGTGCTGACGCTGATCCTGTTCGTGTTCGTCAAGCCCATCACGGCGCTTATGTCGACGCCCGCTGACGCCGTTGACGGAACGGTCGACTATCTGACCATCTGCTTCATTGGCATTCCCTTCATAACGGCCTATAATGTGATCAGCGCCATTTTCCGCGGCATGGGAGACTCCAAAAGTCCCATGTATTTCATCGCAATCGCCTGCGTCAGCAATATCGCTCTGGACTATCTGTTCATGGGCGTTTTCGATATGGGGCCGACAGGTGCCGCACTTGGCACGACGCTTTCACAAGCCGTCAGTGTGCTTATTTCGCTTTTTGTGATTTTGAAAAGAAAGACGGGCATCGACCTGAAAAAAGCGGATTTCAGGCCGCAGCGACCGGTCGTTGGAAGCATTTTGAAGGTTGGAATTCCGGTTGCGCTTCAGGACGGGCTGATTCAAATTGCGTTCATCATCATCACCGTCATCGCCAACCAGCGTGGCCTGAACGACTCCGCTGCCGTTGGCATTGTGGAAAAAATCATCAGCTTCCTCTTCCTCGTTCCATCATCCATGCTCTCCACCGTTTCGGCTCTGGGCGCTCAGAACATCGGCGCAAAAAAACCGGAGCGAGCCGTGGCAACGCTGCGTTATGCCACATTTCTTTCGGCCGGTTTTGGCTGTATCGTCGCGATTATCTTTCAGTTTTGCGCCGAGCCCGTGGTGGCGCTCTTTACGGACGCTTCCACGCCCGATGGTGCTCAGGTCGTGCGTCTGGGCGGGCAATATCTGCGCGGCTATGTGATCGACTGCATTTTTGCCGGGATTCATTTCTGCTTCAGCGGCTATTTCTGCGCCGTTGGAAAATCCGGGCTGTCTTTCCTGCATAACATCGTCGCCATTGCGCTTATGCGTGTCCCCGGCGTCTATTTGACCTCCAAGCTCTTTCCAATAAACCTGTTCCCCATGGGGCTGGCTACATCAGCCGGTTCTCTCATCTCCGTTGCAATCTGCGTCATCGCCTTCTGCGCGCTCAGGAAAAAAGAAAGATCCCGTCTGCGCGAACAGATGTGAGCCTTTTATACCGAAAAAGGGGCAGCCTCACCTAACTGTAAGGCAGCCCCTTTTTGCAGGTTCAGCGATGATAATTCACGATTTTTTCAAACTTTTCTGCCACAAGGCTGGCGCCCCCGATGAGTCCGCCGTCAATTTCCGGCTGGCTCATAAGCTCTCCGACGTTTTTGTCGTTCATACTGCCGCCATAGAGAATGCGGACATCCTCAGCGGCATAGCCGAAAACTTCCCGAATAGCGGAGCGAATGGCCGCTATGGTGCGGTTGGCATCCTCTGCCGTGGCGGTCATGCCGGTTCCAATGGCCCAGATAGGCTCATAGGCAATGACCACGTCCCGAATCTGCGCCGAAGTCACGCCGGAAAGCGCCGCTTTGGTTTGCAGACACACGACCTCGTTGGTAATGCCTGTCTGCTTCTGCGCCAGACTTTCTCCCACGCAGATGATGGGCTTCAAGCCCTCATTGAGAACCTTTTTGGTCTTTTGGTTGACCGTTTCATCCGTTTCGCCAAAATACTGACGGCGCTCGGAGTGCCCAAGAATCACATATTCCACCCCAAGCTCTTTCAGAGAGGCACAGTTGGCCTCGCCGGTGAAAGCACCTTTGTCCTCAAAATGGACATTCTGGGCGCCAAGGTGGATATCCGTTCCCTTCAACTGGGCACCGGCTGCAAACAGGCTCACCGTCATGGGGCAAACCACAACTTCCACATTGGTTCTGGGCTGGATTTTTTTAAGCTCCTGGAGCAGTGCAACCGTCTCAGCGGGCGTCTTGTTCATCTTCCAGTTGCCCGCGATCATGGGTCTTCTCATGAGACGCTCCTCAAATCAATACAGCTTCTTGCGAATTTCCACATTACCGCTCGGGCAGTGGTTCTTGCAGTTGCCGCAGTTGACACACTTGTGTTCGTCCTGAGTCACACCGGAGACGATCTTGCCCGTGGAGCTGGCGCCAATTCTGCTGGCACCGGCTTCGATCATTGCCACAGCATCGGCATAGGTGCGAACACCGCCGGAAGCCTTAACGCCCATATCCGGGCCAACGGTCTCGCGCATGAGGCGAATATCCTCAACCGTTGCGCCGCCGGTGGAATAGCCGGTGGAGGTCTTGACAAAGTGGGCTCCGGCCAGTTTTGCCACGGTGCATGCCTTGACCTTTTCTTCATCCGTCAGCAGGCAGGCTTCGATGATGACCTTGACCGTTGCGCGACCCTTGACGGCGTTCACAACGCCTTCAATGTCTCTCTTGACCAGCATCCAGTCGCCGGACTTGATGGCGCCCACGTTGATGACCATGTCGATTTCACGGGCACCCTTGGTGGCAGCATCGGCAGCTTCAAACGCCTTGGTCTCCGGCGTGCAGGTGCCAAAGGGGAACGCGATCACGCAGCAGGGCGTGACGCCGCTGCCTTCGAGCTGCTGAGCAACATACTGGATGTAGGAGGGATTGACGCACACAGAGGCGGTGTGGAATTTCTTGGCCTCGTCGCAGATCTTGCGAATGTCGCTGACGCTTGCCTCCGGTTTCAGATAGGTGTGGTCAATATACTTTGCCATGTCAGCGGGATTGTTTCCGTTGCCGGCAGCAGGTGTGCTGACCTGTGCGCCATATTTTGCACAGATTTCTTCCGTTACCTGACGGATAATTTCATTAATATCCATTAAATGTGTATCCTTTCGTAATTATTTGCGGGCTTCCTCTGCAATTTTTGCAGTGGCAGTCAGCCCAAGACGGGTGGCACCCGCAGCCAGAAGCTTTTCTGCCTGCTCTAGGGTTTTAATTCCACCGTCGATTTTAATGCCCACATTGCGTCCCAGAATGTCATAAGCAAAGCTCACGTCTTCCACCCGGGCACCATGTCCGCTGAGCATATTCTGGATTTTGACATAATCCGCTCCAGAGTTGCGGATCACGGTCAGAACTGCCCGCTTTTCTTCAAAACTGTAAAGGCTGTGCTCAAAAACGGCCTTGATCTTTGCCTTACCAGCGGCCATGCGGACGATTTCTTCCAGTTCTCTCTGTGCCACGTCCAGTCGGCCGGATTTAATGGCAAGGACATTCAGCGCAACGTCGATCTCGGTTGCGCCATTGGCCATACATTCCCGTAACTCTGCCAGCTTTGCAGCCTGAGACATGCAGCCGTGGGGGAAGCCAATAGCCGTTCCCACAGCCACCGGGCTGCCAAGGAGGGCTTCCCGGGCAGCGGGGACATAGTAAGGCGCAACGCACACCGCCGCCACGGAATATTTCCGGGCAACGGCACATTCAGCCTTGATCTTCTCCAATGTGGTATCAGGATTCAAAAGAGAATGTTCCAGACAGGCGACCACGTCCGAACCGGTCACAAGACCTGTGCAGGGCGCCGGTGCCGTGTCCATATGGAAGTATTGCAGCACTTGCCGCTCCACTTCTTTTCTGATTGCTTCCATATCCATTTCAGTGGTACTCCCTTGTTTCGCCATCGTAGGTCAGGTGGTCGATCACGCCGCAAATGGTCTGGTCACCAATGCACTGGCGGCCAAGGAGAATACTGGCAGCGCCGCCGTCGGCAGCAACCAGAACCGTATCTCCAATGCCTGCGTCCGCCACATCAAACACGATAGCGTTATTGCCGGTCAGATTGCCGTCATCGTCCAGATAGTCCACAATCATCAGCTTTTGACCGGCGAAGCCGGGATCCTTGATCGTGGAAACAACGTTTCCTACGACTCTGGCCAGCTTCATCCCAGCTTGGGCAGGATGCCCTCAACATCGTCATGGGGAGAGGGAATGACGTGGCAACCATAGAGCTCGCCAACGCGCTTTGCGGCAGTGGCACCGGCGTCCACAGCAGCTTTCACTGCGCCAACGTCGCCGCGAACCATGACCGTGACCAGACCGGAACCGATCTGCTCTTTGCCGATGAGATGAACGTCCGCAGCCTTGACCATAGAGTCTGCTGCTTCAATGGAACCGATGAGGCCGCGGGTTTCGACCATACCAAGTGCTAATTTCATAAAAAATTCCTCCAAATTATTCAGGTTTGAGTTGTAAATTATAAGAATCAATAAATCCGGCAATGGCGGCATCCGCAGGGACGCGCTTATGGAAAATCCTGCTTGCCTCCTTGGAGCCAATCATGTAGACGAAGTCTCCCGTACCGGCCTGCCTCGTGGAGTCGGCCGCCACAATCATTTTCGTCTTTTTGCCTTTTTCGATCAACTGCACCACCAGAAGGGGGATGTTTTCCAAGCCTTCCTCCTTCACCGTGGAGACGACCTTGCCGACGACTTCTCCGATATACATCTTTAGCCGATGGTGGGCAGAATTCCCTCCACATCGTCATGGGGAGAGGGAATGACGTGGCAACCATAGAGCTCGCCAACGCGCTTTGCGGCAGTGGCACCGGCGTCCACAGCGGCCTTAACCGCGCCCACATCGCCGCGAACCATGACCGTGACCAGACCGGAGCCGATCTGGGTCTTGCCAATGAGATGAACATCCGCAGCCTTGACCATTGCGTCAGCCGCCTCGATGGAGCCAATGAGACCGCGGGTCTCAACCATACCAAGTGCAAGTTTCATGTTTGTAAACTCCTTTCAAATCAACCCATGGTGGGCAGAATTCCTTCCACATCGTTGTGGGGAGAGGGAATGACGTGGCAACCATAGAGCTCGCCAACGCGCTTTGCGGCAGTGGCACCGGCGTCCACAGCGGCCTTAACCGCGCCCACATCGCCGCGAACCATGACCGTGACCAGACCGGAGCCGATCTGGGTCTTGCCAATGAGATGAACGTTTGCAGCCTTGACCATTGCGTCAGCCGCTTCGATGGAACCGATGAGGCCCCGGGTTTCGACCATGCCTAATGCTTCTTTCATTTGAAAATCCTCCGTTTATGTTTCAATTTATTATTTGCTAATGTTTAATACAGGCTTTTGACCATGTCGGGATGGGGAGACGGGATCACAACGCTCTCGGACATCATGCCCTTGGTTTCTGGCATACTCTCCCCTGCCGAAATCGCAGCACGCACTGCGGCGACTTCTCCTGTGAGGGTGATAAAGCTCTTGCCGCCCAGACCGCGGCCAAGGCGAATATCCATGAGCTGGACGTCTGCGGCCTTCACAGCCGCATCTGCCGCAACCACAGCCGCGCAAAGGCTGAACGCCTCCATCACACCCACGGCGGCAACCTTGCCAATCTCGTTGCAGGCGTTGATGGCCTTGGGCACCTGCTCATGGACATTGGGAATTACCATGCTGTCCACAAGACGCTGCCCGGCCGTGACCTTGCCGGCGTCCACACTTTCCCGAACGGCGGCGACTTCGCCGGTGACGATCACGATGTACTTTCCGGCGCACACGGGCTGTGCCGCCACAAGCTTTACGGCAGCCGCCTTGAGCATGGCGTCACCCGAATTCACACCAACCGGAATGGAGTTGGTTTCGATCATTCCCAATGCATTCATTTGGATGACCTCCTGATCTCAATATAGTCGCTTGTGATCTGCGTTACCGTGCCGGAAATGCTGGCGTGCATTTTAACACCCAATTTTTTCTCCGGGATATCCGCCACAAGCTGATTTTTCCGCACCTTGTCCCCCACGCTGACGGTGGGCACGCTGGGTGCGCCCACACCCATTTTCAGGGCAATACGGACACAGTCGGCAGAAAGGGCCTTTTCCTGCATGTGTGCCGGAACGTCATAATCCGCCACGCCAAGGCGGGCAATCAGCCGGGAAACGGGAACCTTTTTATTGGAAAGGCCGCCGTCCACCTCGCCAAAGACCTCTTTTCTCACCCGGATGCCCTTGGACATCATGGCAGATTTCAGCGTTTGCATGACCTTGGAAGGTTTCAGGCCAAAATTGCAGGCATAATAGGTGCAAAGGCCGCAGTCACAGCAGGAGAAAATTCCGTTAAAGTCTCCCAGAAGATCCACACCATTGGCAATGGAGCGCATGGCCTTATGGGGCTGAACGTTCAGACCCAGTGCGTTTCTGGGGCACATCTGGGTGCACATGGAGCACTGACAGCAAACCGCCATGACCATTTTCAGGTTGATCTCTGAAGACTTCTTTGCCAAAAGCGGGTGTCCCTTGGGAATGGCCAGAAGGCCTCCGGTGGTTTTGGTCACGGGAATGTCCAGCGTGTCCACCACCCGGCCCATGCAAGGCCCTCCTATGATATAATCACAAGGCTCCGTTGTGCCACCGGCCGCGTCCAGAAGCGCCTGAAGGGAAATGCCAACGGGCACACGGAGGGTGACGGGCGTTTTCACCGCGCCGCCAACGGTGACGAATTTCTCAATCACCTTTTTGCCGTCCAAGGCGTGGGCAATATTTTGCAGCGTGCTTACATTGCAGACCACGGCGCCCACATCCAGAGGCAGTCCGCCTGTGGGCACGACCTTGCCCGTGACTTCATAGACGATCTGCTGCTCATCTCCGGCGGGGTAATAACCGTCAAGGAGATGGAGCTCTACATCGGTGTCTTCCCCGATGGCAGCCTTCAGCGCTTTGACTGCTTCGTGATAATGCTCTTTCAGGCAGATGACCGCATGTTTTGCGCCGGTGAATTCCTTCACCGCGCGAATTCCTCTGACCACATCCGCCGCATAATACTGCATGACCTGCTGATCCACCCGCAAAAGGGGCTCACATTCCGCGCCGTTGGCCAGAACATATTCGGCTTTACAGTTAATTTTTACATGAGTGGGAAATCCCGCTCCGCCGGCGCCGAGAATACCGGCGTCACAAACAAGTTTGGACAGTTCCATAGGCTCAGATAATGCGGAAGTCGCCCTTGAGCACGCAGCGACGTGCCCGCGTGAAGGACTTCGCACTGGTCAGGCCCTCGCCGGTGGGCGTGGCGATGGTCAATGTGGTGTAGCCCTCGCCGCCGAAGCCGAGGCCGGAATAGGACGGGGCATTTTTGACGAAAATCGTCGTGTTCATCCGCCGCGCGGCACGGGACATATTATGAACATTGGTGGAGTGGATCATGGCAGAGTGCTGGCAGCCGTGCTCAGCACGGAAGGACTCGTCCAGCGCTTCGTCAAAATTGGCCACGCGAACCATGCCCAGCACCGGCATGAGCATTTCCACTTCCACAAAGGGATGGTAGCGGTCGACTTCTGCAATGATCAGAACCGGGTCACCTGTGAAGGCAACGCCACTTTCCCGGAGGATATAGGTGGCATCATGACCCACGAATTTCCGGTTGATCACATACTTGCCGTCTTTCTGAATCAGGACAGTGCGGATGATTTTGTCAATGTCCTCTCCATAGACCCGGAAGGCACCGTGCTGCTGCATGGTGTTCATCAGAGCGTCCGCAATGGAGCTGACCATGAAGACTTCCTTTTCCGCCACACACAGAACGTTATTGTCAAAGCTGGCGCCGTCCACAATATGCTTGGCCGTCTGGGGAATGTCTGCCGTCTCGTCCACGATGACGGGAGGATTGCCGGGACCTGCGGCAACGCACTTTTTGCCGGAACGCATGGCCACAGCCACCACAGCCTCGCCGCCGGTCACTGCCAGCATTTTGATGGCTTTGTGCTTCATGATCACGTCGGAAGTCTCCAAAGTGGGCTCCTTGGGTGCGGTCATCAAACCGTTGGGGCCACCGACAGCAATAATGGCATCGTTCAAAAGCACCATTGCCCGCTGAGAGGCTCTCTTTGCCGCAGGATGGGGATTGAAAACAACTGCGTTGCCCGCAGCAATCATGCTGATGGAATTGTTAATAATGGTTGCCGTGGGGTTGGTGGAGGGCGTGATGGCACCAATGACACCATAGGGCGCCGTTTCCACCAGAGTCAGGCCGTCATCGCCGCTGAAAGCGGTGGGATGAAGATCCTCAATTCCGGGGGTCTTATTGGCCGCAAGGAGATTTTTTGCGATTTTGTGATGTACTTTGCCATAGCCCGTTTCTTCGTGGGCAAGAATGGCAAGCTCCTCAGCGTGCTCTCGGGCACAGGCGCGCATTGCTTCCACGAGCTTGCCCCGTTCCTCCAGACTCATGTCCATGAGCCGCTGCTGGGCACGGATCGCCGTGTCAATGGCGTCGCGCACATCGTCAAAAAGGCACTGTCCGCCGTCAACCGGTGCGGCGTAGCCACCTGCAGCGAAGCTGCTGACGGTCTGTGCTGCGATGCTTTGAATTTCCTGTTTTGTCAATGCCATACGCTATCGTCAACCTTCCTTTGTAAATTTTTCAAATATACGGGTTCCGCCCAAATCGACGGAATCAATAATTGCAACAATGCTCTGATCGACCGGCTTGTTTTCGGTCACGCAGGTCTGACGTGATGAGCTGCCGCCCACGATCATGACCACTTCGCCCTCACCGGCGCCGACGGCGTCGATGGCAACCAGCAGGCCGCCCTTTTCCTGCCAGGTTTCAATGTCGATGGGCTTGACCAGCAAAAGCTTTAAGCCATAGAGCTTTTCTGCCTTGTTGGTGCTGACCACCGTTCCTTTCACTCTTGCTAATTGCATACCGTTTCTCCTTCATATTGCAGCACAACGCCGCTGGTTTGCAGGGCATCCCGTGCAGCCGGGGTGATAATGGCACCCGGCAGAACGGAAATGGTCTTGTCCTGACGCTCTGCCGCTGCCAGAATATCTGCTTCCGTGATCAGGCTGCTCTGTTTTCTTGCAGCACCCTCGCCTTTGAAATAGGGACAGACCGTAACCTGCATCTGCCGCAGGGTTTCAATGGACGAGGCAACGCCCTCCAAAAAGGTGTTGCGCTGAAAGCGCGGCGGGTCAAAATCCAGATACAGCCGCACGTCTTTTTTCCACAAAATCGCCCGCACCAGAAGATATGAAAGGAAATCCCTGTCCTCTCCCCGGGCAATTTCCCCCAAAAGCTCCAGCCTTGGTCCCACCAGAATCACCGTTTTGGCAGCAGTGACCTGCTCCAGCAGAGCTGCTTCTCCAAGGTCTGTGGCATACACGGTGTTTTCATCGGGAAAGGCGTTGTGCTCCAGAAAACTCACCGGCGTATAGCCCTCTCCGAACTGAGCGGAAAGGAGCTGTTTCAGTGCTTTTGGATAAGCCACCGGCGCGGCGAACAAAACCAAAACCTGCTCCGGATGCTGCCGCTGGCGCTCCAGCACCGCCACCCGCCGGGTTACTTCAGCCACGATCATCTCTATTAACTTGTGTAAAAGTTTCTGATCCATAGCTACTCCTGCACAATGACTCAGGGAAGAACCTCCATCATTGGACTGCCGCTCATGGCGACACAGTTGGCCTCGTCGGTGTCGATATGAACCTCCATATCGTGACCGTTTCCGGCGCGGACGATGACATTTTCAAAAATCACGGCGCGCTCTCCGTCACTTTTCAAGGAAACCGTCTGGCCGTCTTTCAGGCCGAACATGGCAGCCTGCTGAGCAGAAAGGTGAAGGTGCCGGGCGGCAACAATAACGCCGCAGGAAAGCTCCACCGTACCGGCAGGGCCAACAAGCTTGCAGCCGGGAGTGCCGGAGAGCTTGCCGGACATGCGCACCGGCGGGCGAATTCCCAGAGCAAAGGAGTCCGTCAGGGCGATCTCCACCTGCGTCTGGCTCCGCTCCGGGCCAAGAACGCGAACCTTTTTCAGTTCTCCCCGGGGGCCGACCACAGTTAACTGCTCCTGACAGGCAAACTGTCCCGGCTGGGAGAGCTTTTTCAGCTCGTGAAGCTGATAGCCGGAGCCAAACAGCGTTTCCACATCTTTTCTGGAAAGGTGGATGTGCCGGGCAGAGGAAGCAACCGGAACAAAAATCCGGCCGGTTTTCTGAAAGACCTCCTGGGATACCGCAAGCTGGACGCTTCTTTGCACCGCTGCTTTATCCATGCTCCGTCACCTGCTTTTTCACAATGCCTTCGTAATAGGTCTTGGCAATGATGGTTTTAATGTCCTCTCTGGTGGGACGAACCACGTTGGTTTGCGTGGCCGTGTCCTGAAGGGCATGGTCTGCAAGGACGTCAATGTCCTTCATGTCGAATTTTGTCTCGCACAAAGGCGGAATTTTCACATCTTCAATGAGACGGCGCACGGCTTCAATGGCCTGTTTGGACGCCTGATCCACCGTCATATGGTCTACCTTTTCGCCCATGGCCTGAGCAACATCGGCCAGACGTCCCATGCAATAAGGACGATTGTATTCCAGCACACGGGGCAGCATAATGGCATTGGCAAGGCCATGAGGAATGTTATAATAACCCCCAAGCTGATGGGCAATGCCATGCACCAGACCAAGGCCTGCATTGGAGAAAGACAGGCCGGCCATATATTCCGCCCAGCACATATCCGTCCGCGCATCCATATTGGAGCCGTCGCGAACCGCCTCCCGTAAAGATGCAGAAACAAGGCGAATGGACTCCATGGCCAGCGCGTCCGTGAAAGGCGTGTGAGTGTTGCAGATGTAGGCTTCAATGGCGTGGGTCAGGGCGTCAATGCCCGTGGCCGCAGTCAAAGAGGGCGGCATACCCACCATGAGCATGGGGTCATTCAGGGCAATATGGGCAAGGCAGTTGGTATCCACCATGAGCATTTTGGACTTTGCTTCCTCGTCCGTGACCACATACGCACGCGTACATTCTGAGCCGGTGCCGGCAGTGGTGTTCACCGCGATGATGGGTGCGCCGTGCTTTTTTGACTTGTTATAGCCGTTGTAATCCTGAATTTTTCCGCCGTTTGCAGAGAGAATGCTCACAGCCTTGGCAACGTCGATGGGCGAACCGCCACCGATAGCGATGATGGCGCCGCATTGATTTTGCTGGAAAAATTGCAAAGCTTCGTTCACGATGCGAACCGTGGGATTGGGCTGAACGCCGTCATAAACAACATAATTTATGGAAGCATCGTCCAGCACAGCAGTCACTTTCCCGGCGGTGCCGGTTTTCACAAGGCCCTTGTCCGTCACCACCAGAACGCGCTCAGCATTCAGGCGACCGAGAAAATACGGGATCTTGGTGATACCGTCACGTCCGATGAGCGTGTGCCGCGGCTGATAAAGCTCCACCATTCCTTTGTTTTCCATAGTCAGTTCTCCATGATAAAAATCGCTCAAAATCGCTCAATTTAATTTCATCTTCTGATACGATGTCATTATCCCGCAAAAATCCGACAAAGTCAATACGCAGCAAAGTTTCTTTTAGAATTTCGGCGTTTTCGCCAAACTCAAGTGACAATATTTATGCACATTGTGCTATAAATCAATTTCGCCAAGCAACCAATCCAAAATTAGAATTGGATGCTTGGCGAAAAATCGCTCACAATCGCTCAATTTTTGGAATATCCACGTCCATCGGCAGAAGGCTGTGACTGATCCCCTTTTGCGTGTAGTAGTCGTCAAATTTCTGCGGCATAAGCTCCGTGCTGATCACTCGGCAGAGTTTATCCGGCGGATAGACCGTGGCAAATGCCTTGCGGTCAAATTTTGCACTGTCGAGAAGCAGATAGAGCCTGCGCGTCATGCGTGCAAGCATCGTATAAAGCCCGGTGCGGCTCTTGTCCTGCACGGTATAGCCGCGCTCAAGATCCATGCCCTCGGCAGTGAGGAACACTTTGTCGAAGAAATAGCCCCGCAGGGTGTGGCTCAGGTCAGAATCAAGTGTTTCGATATAGTGCTTGCCGGTGTGCACGTCACCGCCAAGCAGCGTGACGGAAACATTGGGGCACTGCGCAAGCTCCAGAACAGCCGTAACGGAAGTCGTTACCACCGTCAGGCGCTCTACATCCCGGAGCATGGCCGCAAGCATATTGCAGGTTTTTCCGGCTCCAATAAAAATGGACTCCCCTGCCTTCACCTGCGAAGCTGCTTCCCGGGCAATGACCATTTTTTCCCGGTCTGCGTCATCCCGAACAGCAGTCCCATCCAGATAGCTTCGCTTTTCCTTTTCCGGCAAGCATAAACCGCCGTGCGTGCGCTTTGCCAGTCCCTTTTCCCGAAGCTCCTCAAAATCACGCCGCACCGTCGCCACGGACGCACCGGTTTGCTCACAAATTTCCGTCAGGCTGACCGAACCGTTTTCCTTTAAAAGCTCCAGAATGATTTTTTCTCTTTCCCAGGATCGCATATTTGCAACCTCCGTTCATTTTCGCTCAATATCGCTCAAAATTAGTATAACAGAGGTCATTTCTGCTGTCAAGAGTCAATTTGAGAAAATAATTGATCCAGTGTGCCAAAATGGTAGCCCAGTTCCTCCCAACGCGTGAGCAGTTCGTCCAGAATTGCCGCATTGGTTTTCGAAGTGCTGTGAAGCAGCACAACGGCGCCATTGTGAATGCGTGGAATGAGCTTGGAAAACGCCTGCTCCGACGTCGGCTGCGCGTCATTGAGCCAATCCACATAAGCTAGGCTCCAAAAAACCGTGCGATAGCCAAGCTCTTTTGCCATTTCCAGATTTTTTTCGGAGTAAATACCCTGCGGCGGACGATAGTATCTGGACAGTTCCTGACCGGTCACTTCCAAAAACAGCTCCTCAAGCGACTCCAACTCCTTTCGGAAGCTCTCCATATCTCCGATTTTCGACATATCATAATGATGATAGGTGTGATTTCCAACCGTGTGGCCGTCAGCAACCATCCGTTTGACTAGTTCCGGGTTTTGTTCCAGATAATTCCCCACCAGAAAGAACGCCGCCGAAACGCCATGCGCCTGAAGAACGTTCAGAATTTGCTCTGTGCAGCCATTCTCATAGCCCGCGTCAAAGGTCAGGTAAATCACCTTTTCCTCAGTGTTTCCGAGATAAGCCGCATTGTATTCCTTCAGACGCACGGCATCCGTGTTGCCGAGCGGAGCTTCTCCTTCCTTCTGAAAGCTCAGACCCCATGAGCCTACCGGCAGCGTCGTCTGCCGCCGGTATAACGCAAGCAGGGCAGACGCAACCAGCACCGCCGCCATAGCAAAGATCAGTCCTCTTTTCACCCAAAACGCCTTCACATCCCTCACCTCGGTCAAGCATATGCCGACCTGACCCAAATGAGAACTTCCGCTGTTTCTTAACACAGAAAAAACATAGTGACCGCTTTTGCCGGAGAGAGGTACAGACCCCGGAAAAGCAATCACTATGCCTTGCAGAAAGACTTGCGGATCAAAGTTCAAGCTGCTTGAGCTTGCGCAGAACAGCCTCATGGATTTCCCGCTTGAGCTGTTCTTCATCCGGCATTGTCTCAGTTGCCGTTTTTTTCTGGTATACCTCCCGGCGTATGCGCAGGAGCGTCTCGCGTTCTGTTTCGGGCAAAACATATTCGCCGCCCAAAATCCGTGCGTACAGAGAGATGGTTGCAAAATGCTCCAAAGTCTCCATTTTATAGTATGCACCCATGGGCGTAGCGTCCACGGTCAGAGCACCGTGGTTGGCCAGCAGCAATGCGTCACAATCGCCTATTTTTTCCGCAACCCGCTGAGGAAGCTCCGCCGACGACGGCGAAGCATAGTCCGCCAGACGGATGCAGCCCACAGAGAAAACGACCTCAGGCAGAGAGAGCTTGTTCAGTTCGATGCGGGCAACGGCAAAAGCAGTGGCCGCTCGCGGATGAGCGTGTACACAGGCATTGACATCCGGACGCTGCCTGTAGACCTCCAAGTGCATTTTATATTCGGAAGACGGCCTCGTCGTACCCTCGACCACGGCACCGGTTCCGTCGATGACGCAAAGCTCCTCCGGGCGCATAAAGCCCTTGGAGACGCCTGTCGGCGTGATGAGAAATCTGTTGCCGGGCAGACGAATGCTGATGTTTCCGTCATTTGAAGCGACCATTTCCTTTTCGAACATTCTTTGGCCGATGGTAATGATCAAATCTCGCTCGGCTTGATAAGATAGCATCAGGTATTCTCCTTTCCATAGGAATATAAAAAACGATGGCGTTCCGATTGGATATACGGTTCCGGAATTGGAATCACGCGTCCGGCAGAGACAGCCTTCAGAAACAGCGAACAGGCTTTTTCCGTGACCCGAACCGCCAGAAGCGCTTCCTCCATGGTTCTGCCGCAGCAAACCGGCCCGTGGTTACGCAAAAGCACGGCATTTTTCTGGCCGATGGATGCCGCAGCAGCAGCGCCAAGGCGCTCGTGCTGACCCGCCGGGACATACTCCCCTGTCAGCGGTATGGAGCCGCCAAGAAGCTGGGACATTTCCTCGACAAGGCAGGGCACTTCCGTCAAGTCCATGGCGGAGACGGCCATCGCCGCCTCCGTGTGAGCATGGATCACCGCGTTCACATCCGGCCGCAGATTCATGATCTGCCGGTGGACTTCCTTTTCCGAAGTGGGACGGCGGTTTCCTTCCAGAACCTCCCCTGCCGGACTGATACACACCAAATCCCATGGCTGCATGGTGGAATATTCAACCTTACTTGGTGTCAGCAAAATGCCTTTTTGCACTCTTAAGCTGACATTTCCCCATGTTCCGAGGAAAAAGCCGGCTTCTTCCAGCTTCAGGCAGGTTCGGATGATCTGCCTTGCCTCCTGCTCGTACCGCATCAGCGCTGCACCCGGCCGGAAGCGTCACCGCCGGCCAGTTCCCAAACCTCGTCGGCAGTGGTTAGATTCATGCCGCCATAGATGGTATGTTTCAGGGCGGAAGCTGCACCGGCAAATTCAGCCATGGTCTGCAAAGACAGTTTGTTCATGATTCCATAGATGAAACCTGCTGCAAAGCTGGCACCACCGCCGCCGCGATCCACCAGACGGATGTCATAATGCCGGGATTGGGCGAAATTCTCCCCGTCATAACACAGAACAGACCAGCCGTTATCCGAAGCGGAGTAGCTCTCCCGGAGGGTGCAGCCGATGTACCGGAACCCATAAAGTTCCTTCATCCGGCGGAACACGTTCTGATATCCCTCAATATTCAGCTTGCTCTGATAAACGTCCGTATTCTCCGGGCACAGGCCCAGACACTTTTCTGCATCCTCCTCGTTGCCAATGCACACATCTACATATTGCATGATGGGGCACATAAAGGCCTGTGCCTGTTCCGGCGTCCAGAGCTTACTGCGATAGTTCAGATCACAGCTTACCGTGACACCATGCCGCTTGGCCGCTTCCACGGCAAGCCGGGTCAGCTCTGCGGTTTTCGGAGAGATGGCCGGTGTGATCCCGGCAAAATGGAACCAGTCCGCATCAGAGAAAATTTCGTCAAAGTCAAAATCTTCCGCTTCTGCCTCGGCAAAGGCAGAACCTGCACGGTCATAAATGACACGCGGCGGACGCATAGAAGCACCTGTTTCATAGAAATTCAGGCCAAGGCGGCCGTTTCCGCGCGCAACATGGCTGCAATCGACCCCCTGCGCGCGAAGGTGCTGAAGGCAGGTCTCGCCCAGAGCGTTGTTTGGAAGCTTGCTTACATAGCTGACATTCATTCCGAAACGCGCCAGAGACGCGCCCACAATGGCCTCGTCGCCGTCATAAATGGCGTCAAAGCGGTCTGTCTGCTCGATGCGGCGGGCATGGGGCGTCATCAGTCGGAGCATGATCTCGCCCATTGTAACAACTTTCATGTTCGAACCTCCTTAAAATTCCGTGGGATAGAGGGTCTGCACCATGGAGATATTGCAGAAAGGATATTGCAGGGCAACATTCTCATCAAAGTCGATGCCAAGGCCGGGTCTGTCCTCAATATGGATGTAGCCGTTCACCGGTTTATACTGGTGGTCAAAGAGCTGGTCTCTCCAAGTCACTTCCTCCACGCTGTATTCCAAAATCAGCGCGTTGGGAATGGCTGCAGCCAGATGGATAGAGGCAGCAGTGCCGACCTGACCGTGAATATTGTGCGGCGCTACAGGGATTTGGTGCGATTCGCACAGAGCCGCAATTTTCTTACCCTCGGTGATGCCGCCGCAGACCCGGAGATCCGGCTGGGCAATGTCAATGGCACCGGCCTCAATTGCAGCGCGGAAGTCCGTCTTGGTGCACCAGCGCTCGCCGGATGCAATGGGAACGGGGCTGCTGGCACGCACCCGGGCGCAGGTCTCAAAGTTCTCGGGAAGCGTGGGTTCTTCGAAGAAATAGGGCTTAAAGGGCGCAATTTCATTGGCGATATTCAGCGCCGTGTAGGGGTTGAAGCGTCCGTGACCTTCGACCAAAAGGTCGACGTCCCAGCCGACCGCGTCACGAAGCGCCTTCATCTGCGCCACAACGCCGCGCAGCTCCGCCGGGGTGATGGTTCCCTCAGCGCGGTAGAAGGGATCCCATTTCATGGCGGTATAGCCCTTTTGGACGACCTTTTCCGCTAAGCGGGCAAGCTTGTCCGGTGTGTCGCCGCCAAAGAACCAGCGGTTGGCATAGCAGCGAAGCTTATCCCGGAATTTTCCGCCCAAAAGCTGATACACGGGAACATTCAGAGCCTTGCCCTTGATATCCCAAAGAGCCATATCCACCGCGCTGAGGGCGCTGGTCAAAACGGCACCTGCACCCCAATATTCATCGCGGAAGCAAAGGTAGAACAGCTTTTCCGTGTCGAAGGGATCCTTGCCTAGCAGATAGCGCTTCAGTTCACCGACTGCGGCGCTGACGGTCTGTTCCCGGGTCTCCAGGGAACATTCTCCCACGCCCGTGATCCCTTCGTCGGTATAGACCTTCACATAGACCCAATTGTCATTGTGGGCAGAGACGATAAATGTTTTGATATCCGTTATTTTCATGATTGATTCAAGTCTCCGTTTCTTTCAGTTCGTCCAGCGGCAGTTCGACCCTGCGGCGCTCTCGAATGGAACGATGGGTCGCCTCGACCAGCTCATAAGCTTTCAGACCGTCCCAGCCGGTCACGAGCGGCGTAGCATTGCCGCGGATACATTCGCAAAAATTCTCGATCAGTCCCATAAAGCCGCCGAATTCCTCGTCGAAAATCAGCGTATTGGGGAATACCGGCTCATAGAGCTTTGTCGGGCCGGTCTCGTCATCGTAAAGAAGCAGGGTGCGCTGATCCTCCACCGCAAGCCAGCGGTTTTTGCCGTAAATTTCCACGCGTTCCCATGGCTTCAGGCTCAGCGCGCTGGAGGAGGTATAGACCGTTCCGACGGCGCCGCTTGCAAACTCAAGCTGGACACAGGCGTGGTCAAATTCATAGCCCGTTTTGTTGAAATCGTAAGCGCGGGTGCCGATGGCCGTGAGAGCTTTCACATCTCCCATGAAATAGCGCACCAGATCAAACAGATGGATGGTGCCTCCTTCCAGAATGTCCACATAGTTATAGCCGAGATTAAATTTACCCACGAACATGGCCGGGTTTTCAATTCCCGCCTTTTTCGCCCGGAAATAGGGCGGCGAATAGCGCTTGTTGGACACCGTCATGAGGGTGAGGCCGTGACGGTCAGCATATTCGCACATCTCGCGGGCAAGTTTCAGATCCCGCGTGATGGGCTTTTCCACCAGAACATGGATGCCGCGTTGGAGGCAGGCCATGGTGTGCTCATAGTGCAGCGTGTCCGGAGAGAGGACTAAAACGCCGTCAAGCTTCTCGCTGTCGAGCATTTGGCGGTAATTGGAATACCACTTGGTGCGATAGGTCTGCTCCACTTTCCTGCCCTGCTGCTCATTGCGCATGCAAACCGCTGCCAGCTCCACCTGCTCCCAGATGGTTCTCAGGCGCATGATGGCAGGAATATGCTTGCTCTGAGCCACGCCACCGCAGCCGATGATTCCCAGTCGAATCGGGCGCTTGGCGGCACGCTCAGGGTCATAGCCAATGCCGTAGACATCCGCCTGACGGAACATTTTGTCCAGAGGACTGTGGGCATAAGTATCTTCTAACATAAAAATCCCTCCTCAGTCAAATTCGTTGCGGCGGCGGAGATAGCTCAGCCGGAAGCGGTTGGAAAGCATTTGAATGATCAGCGCCACCAGAATGATGCCGCCCTTGATGAGATAGATCTTGTCATCCGTCACGCCCATGGTGGACAGGCCGTTGGAGAGGATGCACATAAAGAGCAGTCCTGCCATGGTTTTGCCGAAGGAGCCCTTGCCGCCAGAAAGCCGGTTGCCGCCGATGACCACGGCAACGATGGCGTTGAATTCCATGCCGTCACCGATGGTAACCACCGCGCTGCCCAGACGTGCCAAGTCCACAATGCTTGCAATGCCGGTCAAAAAGCCCGCCAGCGTGAACAGTGCCCACTTCACCAGCCGGGTGTTAACACCGGCCAGCATGGTAGCCTTTTCGTTTTCGCCCAGTGCCTTGACATAGCGGCCAAATCTGGTCCTCGTCAGCAAAAACCAGCCCAAAACCATGCACAAGGCCACGATCACAAGCGAAATATTGACAAAATGGAAAGCAAACGGCGTGTAGATGCGCTGCAAAACCGGGCTGGACAGAACGATGGACTTTGCATCGGTGATGCCCAGCGCAAGTCCTCTTGCCCAGACCATGCAGGAGAGAGTCACAATAACCGCATTGAGGTTGAGATAGGAAATCAAAAATCCGTTCAGGGCACCGATGAGCGTAGCGCTGAGAAGGCATGCTGCCATGGCAAGCCAGATATTGCCGGTGGCGCGGAAGATAATGCCGGTGATGGAAGCCGTCAGCACAATAACGGAGCCGCTGGAAAGATCCATATTGCCCGACATGACCACAAAGGTCATGCCAACGGAGACGATGATCAGCGCCGCGTTGAGCTGGAGCATATTGTAGATATTGTTGACCGAGATAAAATAGGGATTGGTGTTGAGGAAGAATACCACCAGCACCGCCGCAAGCACCAGCACTGTAAGCACATCCAGCCGGTAAACAATGCCGTCAAGCAGTTTCGAACGTGTTTTCATTGGTACCTCCTTAGTCGCTCTTTTTCCGGGTCAGGTGATTGAACACGGCGGCCAGCAGGATGAAGCCGCCCAGAACCGCGTCCTGATAGTGCTCATTGACACCGAACAGGGTCATAAAATTGGAGATCATGGCAACAATGAGTGCACCCACAAAGGTTTTCAGCACGTTGCCTTCGCCGCCCTTGACTGCGCAGCCGCCCAGAACGACCGCCGTCACCGCGTCAAATTCCATGCCGGAGCCCACACTGGTATTGACCATTCCCAACCGGCTGGCAATGACCACACCGGCAATACCGGCGCAGGTGCCAGAGATGAGATAGCACATGAGCTTTGTCTCAGCCACGTTCACACCGCAAAGGTGGGCTGCCTTGGGATTGCCGCCAACGGCATAGACTCTGCGGCCAAAGGCAGTGCGGTGGAGGATCAGCCAAGCTATGCCATAGAGCACAGCCGTGAGAATCAGCAGAACCGGAACACCGAAAATCGTGCCCGTATTCAGGAACAGAACCGTTGGGTCTTTCACATAGATCCACTGACGGTAGTTTGCAATCAAAACCAGCGCAATGCCGCGAATGAGGAATTGGGAACCCAAGGTGACAATAACGCAGTTGATTTGGAATTTTTCGATGATAAAGCCATTGAGCGCGCCCATCACCGTGCAGGCAATCACCGCTGCCAGCATAGCAGCCCATGCCGGAACGCCTTCGGTGAGCAGAGCCGCCACCGTGACCGCACCAAGGAAAATGTTGGAGCCTGCGGAAAGATCCATGCCCCCAAAGAGGAACACAAAATGCATGCCGATGGCCAGAATTGCAATGTGAGAAACCTGCTTGAAAATATTGAAAATATTATCCATGGAGCAGAATTTCGAAGAAAGCAGGGAAAACAGCGCAAACAGCACCGCCAAAACGATAAGAATTCCGCCCTTTTCCAGAATTTCCCGAAATGCTTCCGTGTGCTTTGCTCTCCGGGTCATGCCTCTGCCTCCTTTCCCTGAATCAGGCGCGCCAGCGTTTCCTCGTCAGTCTTGCCTTCGATGACGCTGCTCACCTTTCCGTCGCACATAACAAAGATTCGGTCGGAAAGCTGCAAGATCTCCGTGGTATCCGTGGAGATGACCACGATTGCCTTGCCTTCCGCCGCCAGCTCTTCCAGAATTTTATATATTTCCGCCTTTGCGCCTACGTCAACGCCCCGGGTCGGCTCGATAAAGACCAGCACGTCCAGATTTCGCAGCAGCCACCTGGAAACAATAGCCTTCTGCTGGTTGCCGCCGGATAAGAACTGCACCTTGCCATGGATGCTGCTCATTTTCACCGCCAGCTTATTGGAAAATTCCGTGCTTCTTTTGCGTATTTTTCGGTAGTTCAGAATGGGAAACACCGGCGAAAGCCGGAAAAAGCGCAAAGATGGCAGGGCGATATTGTCCAAAACGGACATATCGGCAAACAGTCCTTCCTCTTTCCGGTTTTCTGTCAGAAGTCCAATGCCGTACTGCACCGCTTTTGCCGGGGATTTGATCCTTCGGGATGTCCCGTTGACCAGAATTTCACCGGAATCGGCCTGAAGCGCACCGTAGGCCACACGCCAGAGCAGATCCTGACCGGCGCCCAAAAGGCCCACAAATCCCGCAATTTCGCCTCGGTAGATCTTGCAGCTTGCATGATCCAACCTGTTTTTCAGGCAGATATCCTTCAGCTCCAGAGCCGGTTTCGTGTGATCTACCTGCGTAATTCCCTTTTGATAAACGCGGAAGCTGTCACCAAGCATATACTCGATGATCTTCAGCTCGTCCACGTCCTCCATGCGCACATTGGCCGTGACCCGTCCGTTCATCAGGATGGTACCGGAATCGCAATAGCGCTTGATCTCACCGAGCCGATGGGAGATGAATACCACGCAAATTCCCTGCTCTTTCAGCCGGAACAAAATCTGGAACAGGCGCTCTGTGTCTTCGTTGGTCAGTGCCGCCGTCGGCTCGTCCAGAATCAAGATCTCCGGCTTGTGCGAAAGCACCTTGACGATTTCAATCAACTGCTGCTTCGCAAGGGGATAAATTTCCACATTTTTGTTTGCTTCGATATGTTCGATGCCGAATTCCCGGAGATATTGCTCCGCCAATTCGTTCATCTTTTTATTGTCCAGACGGATGCCGTTGACGATCTCCCGGCCAAGGAAGATGTTCTCCGCCACCGTCAGATTGTTCAGCAACGACAGCTCCTGATAAACGATGCCAATCCCCAGCCGCGCAGCGTCAGCGGTATTGTTGATCTCCACCTGTTTGCCGTGAATCAGGATCGTGCCCTCGTCCTTCTGATAGTTGCCGCTGAGTATTTTCATCAGTGTCGATTTGCCTGCGCCGTTTTGCCCGATGATGGATGTGATCTCGCCCCCAAAGAGCTTGAAATCCACATTGGACAGGGCCTGAACGCCCGGAAAGCGCTTGGATATGCCGCGCATTTCAAGAACCGGCTCCATATTGTTATCCGCCTTTCTTTGATAGGTCGCGGGGTGTCAGAGACTGACACCCCGCAGATTCATGCAACGTGTTACTTTGCCAGATATTCGGCAACCAGCTCATCGAGCGTCTTGTCATAGTCGATGGAGGAGGGGTCGCTTTCCATGTCCAGAGCAAGCTGGAGCATAGCCTCGGCATTGTCAGGGGTCACGATAAAGCCGGGCAGGATGTAGTCGCCGGATGTCTCGAAGTCATATTCACCGGTCAGGGCAAGATAAGGAATGAGAACCTTGTAGTAGCCGGTGTACTGAGAGGCCAGCAGATAGGTGCTGTCCATATCGCCGTCGATGACTGCCTGAATTGCGTCGGCAGAACCGTCCACGGAGCAGATGGAGATCTCGCTGCGGCGGTTGGCATTCTTGATGACCAGAGCGGCCGGATAGGTCACGCTGTCGGAAAGGCCATAGAGCATATCAATCTTGTCGTAAGCGGTCAGGTAGTTTTCCATCTTGGTCACGGCCACGGTGCCGTCCCAGTTGGTGGACTCGGCAGCCAGAATGTTCACGCCGTTTTCTTCCATGACCTCAACGAAGCCGCCGATACGGTTCTCGTTCAGGCCCTGACCGTCGTTGCCGGTCAGAAGAACGACCTGCTTGTCGGTCAGTTCGCCGCCCTTTGCCTTGAGCACTTCGATGGCATATTTGCCGATTTCGCCGGACATTGCCCATTCGTCAAAGCCGATGGTGCCAAGGGACTGGTCAGACCAGCTATGCTGGACAACGACCTTCACGCCCATTTCAGCAGCCTTCTTAAAGGAGTTTTCAAATGCGGTAACGTCAAGGGTATTGATGGAGATGATGTCGCACTGGCTCAGGAGGTTGTCGAATGCTTCGACCTGCTTGGTCACATCGCCGTCGCCGGAGGTGACGATAAGCTCAAAGCCGTACTTGTCAGCGCAAACCTTTGCGCCTTCCACTTCGCCCAGATGGAAGGGGTTGGTGAGATCCTGCTGGATCAGGCCAACGACCAGCTTCTCATCATCGGGGGTGTCATTGTCGTTGTTTGGAGCGACGGTGTTGTTGGTGTTTTCGGGGGTTTTGCTGTCGTCGTTGTTTTCAACATTCGAGCAGGCAGCCATGCTGAAAACCAGGAGCATTGCGAGTACAAGAGCTAAAATCTTCTTCATTTTCGTGTTCCTTTCAGTTTTTTTGTTTTATTTTCTCTTTGCGGCCGCAAAGAAAATTACTTGTCATATTGCGCCCAGATGACGCAGGGTCCGCTGTTCATTTCCTCATGAAGCCAAGGGGAAACAAGCATGCTTCTGATCCGCTCCAGCTCCACATCCAGTTTCATTTCTTCAATGATGATGAAATGGGGCGTGGAGGCCCGTTCAAAGAAGGCATTGTGGGACTTCATGGTTTCCTCCAAACAATGGATGCAGGCAATGGAAGGAACGTCCGTGCCGATCAGTCGAAGCTTTGGCATTTTGAAGTGGATATACTGCGCAGCCGGAATGGAAAAGCCGGGGCAGTGGTTGGAAAAGCGTTCGTGGTCGTTTTTTCGCTGCTCCTGCACGCTGAAGCGCACAATGAGCGCCTCGGCGTCGCTTGTTTCCTCGAAAAACGGTTCCAGATGTTCCGGCAGGATCACCGTGTCATCCGCTGTGCCCGTCAGGTCAATGCACTTGATTTTGTGATACATCAGCTCCTCGGGCTGAAAATCGGCAATGCTGGCACCGTTTTTCAGCACATGAGCGGCCGTGTCCAAATGCGTGCCGGTGTGGTTATAGCACTGAAGAAACTGGACATTGGCGCCGTCTTTGTCAATGGACTGGAACTCCGAAATACGCGGTGCCGGAATTGCCGGGGGTCTAGGCGCTGTGGCACTCATGGGATAAGATAGCCAAATCGTTTTCATTGCGGTTCCTCCTGTTCGTTATGGGATGTCCGGCAAGTCTTTCTTTGCCTCGCGGACGATTTCAATGAAGCGGGCAACCTGTCCGGTGATCCAGCCCAGACCTTCCGCCTCAATTTTCTCAAAATTCATGAACGTGCGGGCGCCGGAAACGGCACAGGCACCGCAGCGAATGAATTCCGCAGCGTTATTTTCGTTAATTCCACCGGAGGGGATCAGATTAACTTCGGGAAAGACCATTTTCAGATTGGTCATGTACTTTGCTCCGCCAACGGCGCCGGGGAAAATCTTGACCGCAGTGGCGCCCAAGCGCATGGCATGGAAGCACTCTGTTGCGGTCATCGCGCCGGAGAAGCAGGCAACCTGATAGCGATTCGTCAGGTCGATGACGTCCTCTACCACGCAGGGGTTAACGATGATCTCGCCGCCATGGAGAATGACCTCTCTGGCCGTGGCTGCGTCCAGAACCGTTCCGGCTGCAACGTGCATTTCACCCTTAAAGTGAGATGAAATTGCCTCGATCGCTTCGAGCGCGTAAGGGGTCGTCATCGTGACCTCGACCGCTCGTGCACCGCCGTCATACATCGCCTGAGCATAAGCGATCCAGTCCGCCTTTTCATGGAGCTTGATGCAGGGCAGAACGCCGGTTGCCTTGATGTCCTTCATAACGCGTTCTTTCAATGTTATGTCGCTTCTCATATTGTCCTCCTGTGTCTGAAAGTCATTTCTGTTCACCTGTAGTACAGGTTTAGGATGTTTTCAACAGCCCTTCGGCTGCTGAAAACGATGTAAATTACAATTTATAATGTACTGAGCGCTTGGTTTTTCCAATAATGCTTGGGCAGGCCATGAGCCTGATAATCATCACGTGCTCATCGTGCAACTGTGTTTGACGGTTCGCAAAGGCGCAGTTCCCTGCCGATTGCGGCCGGACGCAATTGCCGGTTTACCTGATATGTACATCCAGAGCAAGGTCTGCAAGGAAGCCCCGCAGGTGCTCTGCCATGGCTTTCTCGGCGGCAGACTGACTGCCGCTGCGGATGGCAGACACAATGCGCTCATGCTGCTCAATGCCGCGAAGACGCGCATCAAACGTTCTGGGGTGACGGTCGGACAGGTCGCAAACCGTGTTCATCAGCGGGCGCAAAAATTCAGGGAAAAGAGAATTCTGCGTAGCGACAGCCAGCTCCCGGTGGAAATTATAATCCAGCTTTGACCAGAGCTGGTCATCGCGATAATCGCGCTTCATCTGCACGATAAGGTCTTCCAGTGTTTCCAAATCCTCGCTCGTGGCATTGTTCGCCGCCAGCCTGCAGGACTGAACCTCAATGGCAACACGCAGCTCATAGACCTCCTGAATGCTGGCGCTGCCCGCCGCAACCAGGCGGTTCACCACGTCTCCAAGCACCTGTGCGTCCGGCTGCATAACATATGCGCCGCTGCCGTTTCGTACCTGAATCAAGCCGCGTTCTTTCAGGGTGGTTATGGCTTCGCGCAGAATGTTGCGGCTGGTGCCGAACTGCTCTGCAAGCTCGATCTCTCCGGGCAAGCGGTCTCCTGCCTTGAGCTCTTGGGATAAGATCCGTTCTTCAAGCTGGTCGGCGATCTGTGTTGAGAGATTTGCCTTACTGACCGGTGTGCAAATTGTCATAATGCCCCCTGCCCGCGAATGCGGGTCATTTTGTATAGCTGTCGTACAGCTTTGTCTTGAGTATATCTGTCATTTTCTCATTTGTCAATCCCTTTTCGCCGCAAGCGCCGGAATTTGTAGAACTGAACAATTCCATGCCGGAGAAAGTGTACAAAATGCCCATGTCCTCAGCTCTTTCCCGCAGTAAAAGGTGTCGGATTTTGTCATTGACCGGTAAAATCCTGCGATTTGCGGTTGAAATTACGGAGGCAGTATGCTATAGTTAATATGTATGACTATAGTTAGGCTGTCTTTTTTGATAATCTGGACTATAGATATCTATTTCTTCCTGCCGTTTGCCCGGAGGTTTTCATGATTGACCTGCACTGCCATATCATTCCACATATCGACGACGGCGCACGAAATGCCCACATTGCCTGTGCCATGGCGCGTCACGCGGTGGAATGCGGCGTAAAAACCGTTGTTGCAACGCCGCACTGCAATCTTGGCGGCAGACGGCAAAACTACCGTGGCCGGGATTATGACCTTGCCTTTGGCCTGTTCCGGGCGCTTTTGAAGCAATCCGGCATTCCTCTGGAGCTTTTGCCCGGTGCGGAGGTCTTTGTTCATCCGGCAAATATCCGCTCACTGATCGACCGCGATATGCTCGTCACGTTGAACCACTCGCGGTATCTGCTCGTGGAGTTCCCCTTTGACTGCGAAGGTAAGCTGATTTCCAAGCTGTTAGGCATTATCTCTCAGCGCGGTCTGGTGCCCGTTGTGGCGCACCCGGAGCGCTATGAAGCCGTGCAGCTTTCCCCTCGTCTTGCTGCCTTCTGGTTCTCTCAGGGCTACGTGATCCAGCTCAATTGCGGAAGTCTCCTTGGGTGTCTTGGCCAGCGGGCACAAAGCTGCGGCGTGCATCTGCTGCGCCATGGTCTTGCCCACGTGATTGCCAGTGACGCACACGATACCCGCTACCGTCCAACCGGCTTTGATGCGCTTCCGCATACGCTCTGCTCCGAGGACTATTGGCGCCTTCTTTTGCAGGAAAACCCTGCCCGTATTCTTTCCGATCGCCCCATTGCGTGATAATTTTGAAGGATTTTTAGGTGAAATGCCATGATGAGAAATCTGAAAATAACCGTGATCGCTCTGTTTCTGGTTAGCTCTGTCGCCTTCAGCGCTTATTTCTGCTATGACCGGCTGATGGTCGATCACACCGCGCCGCAGATTTACTGCGACGGTCAGCCTCTTTATGTCAGTGTCAATGCCTCGAATGAGGAGCTTTGTGCCGGTCTGAGCGCCTATGACGACGTTGACGGCGATATTTCCGACCGGATCGTGGTGCGCAAAATTTCCCAGCTCATCGGAGACAACACGGCAAGCGTCTCCTATGCCGTGTTCGATACATCTTCCAACCTCTGCACTTATACCCGCACCGTTTACTATACGGATTATCACAAGCCCCGCTTTTCCATTGTCCAGCCTCTTGTTTTCAATGTTGGCACAACTGTGACCCTTTCCGACCGCGTTATGGCAACGGATACCATTGACGGCGATATCTCCGGCAGAATTCGCGCCGACGCAAGCAACCTGAACAAGGACACTGCCGGCGAATATCCCCTGCCGGTGCGCGTGACTAACAGCTCCGGCGACACCGCGACATTAAATTTGACCGTGCTGATGCAAAATGCCACCTCTCGCCATCCCGTCATCCGCCTTTCGGAATATCTCATCTATGTGGAGAAAGGCGCCACTTTGACGGATGCAGAGCTGCGCAGCTATATCATTCAGGCGCAGGAGTCCCGCAACGGCAGGGAGCTGGATCCGGAAGACGTGGAAATTACACAGGCGCCCGATACCTCAAAATCCGGCACATATAACGTCTACTACTCTTATCAGAATGCCGAAAATCTCGTCTACACGGTCATTTTGACTGTGGTCGTGGAATAAGGAGGTGCACGGAATGAACAGCCGAACAAAAGTCCAATGGTCGGATTTTGATCTATTGTGTATCATCCGTTTTGTCCTTCGAAATTTCTGGACGGTTATTCTCTGCGCCCTGAGCTTTATCATGCTGGCCTATCTCGTGCTAAGCCTTGCGGTCAGTCCTACCTTCACCAGCTCTGTCACCTTCTCCATCACCTCCCGCAACGCAGCCAATGCAAGCTACAGCACCGTAGCCGTAACGGACACCGTTGCCGGACGCTTCGCAGAGCTGGCTGACAGTGACCTGCTTCGCGCAGACGCCGCAGCCCGCCTCGGCATGGACACTTTCCCGGCAAGCATTTCCGTGAATGTGCCGGATAATACCAACATCATGGTCATGAACGTCACCGCAAGCACTCCGGAGCTGGCCTATAAAAGCGCTCTGGCGCTGATGGAATGTCTGCCCAACTATGCCGGAAGAATTCATGCAAGCGCCTATCTTGACAATATCAACGGCCCTTCCATTGACGCCACACCCAACAGCACCAGCACCCGCAAGCTTCTTTTGAACTATTCCGGCCCTGCCGGTGCGCTTCTGATGATTGCCATTCTGGTTTTTCTTTCCATTCAGTCTGACACCGTCCAGACGCCCTCCGGCGCCAAGCGCCAGATCGACGGCAAGCTGCTTGCTACGGTCTACCACGAGCGGAAGTATCTCTCCCTGCGCTCCAAAATGCGTCGGCAGAAAAAATCCCTCCTCATCTCGGACACCACGTGCAGCTTTTACTACACAGAGACCATTCACCAGCTCCGTGCCCGTCTGGAGCACGCCCGGCATGAAAACGGTCAGCAGCTTTTCGTGGTGACGAGTTGCGGTGAAAACGAAGGAAAATCCACCATTGCCGCCAATTTAGCGCTCTCTCTTGCGCAGAAGCACCAGAAAGTTCTTCTCATTGATGCCGACCTGCGCAAGCCCTCGCAACATCTCATTTTTGAGCAGAGCTTTAGCCGAGAGAGCAGCTTTGGCAATTTCCTTGACAAGCCGTTCGCGCACGAGCAGCTTTCCAAAGCCATCCAATACAACAGCGAGCAGAATCTTTATACACTTTATTCCAAGTCGATGCGCCGTCAGGATGCAGAGCGCTTTTCCTCGGATACCTACCGGCCGGTGCTCGATGCTCTGCGGAAGGAATTTGACTTCGTCATCATCGACACGCCGCCGCTTGGTCTGTTTTCGGACGCTGAGGTCATCGCCGGTGCCGCTGACGCTTCCATTCTTGTGGTGCGACAGGATATGGTCTCGGCCATTCACATCAACGACGCCATAGACAGCCTGAACGAGTCCAGAGCCGTCTGCCTTGGCTATATTCTTAACAATTTCCGCTCCCTGCGGATTGTGAATTTGCCTTCCGCTGAGTATAGCTATGGCTACGGGTATGGGTACGGTTACGGCTACGGATATGGCAAAAAACGGGAAGGTTCCTCGAAGAAATCCTCCGAAGCGTCTCGAAAGGTCGGGAGAATTGTAAAATCCAAGGGCAGTGAAGACAGCTCAAACGCAAAAAAGGAGGATTTAAACCGTGGATAACAAAACGACTGTCAGCGATTTTAATCTTGCGGTCATTCTCCATAATTTCATCGCCACCGCCAAGCGTCTGATCCTTTTTGCGCTGATTTTGACCCTTCTTTCCGGTCTGTGCGTCTATTTTTACACCGATCGGAACTATTCCCCCAGATATTCCGCCTCGGCTGTCTTTGCCGTGAGCGCCACCTACGCCTCCACCACGGACATTGCCTCAAGAAGCGACTGGATCGACGCCAACACCGCAAAAATCCTTTCCCAGACCTTCCCCTATGTGATCAAAAGCGAAAACACGAATATGCTTTTGCGTCAGACTTTGGGAAAAAATAACATTAACGGCACCATTACCGCCACGGCTACCTCTGACGTAGGCATTTTTACCCTGACAGTCACGAGCTACAGCGCACAGGACGCGTTCGACATTCTCTATGCGGTCATTGAGGTTTATCCGCAGGCCGCTGGCAGCATTCTGGGCGACACACAAATTGAAATTCTCAACGAGCCATTGGAGCCGCCCACAGAGCCGATCAATGCCAACAACGCAATGGAACAGGCACTCACCTACTCCGGCATCGTTTTCCTGCTGTGCTTACTGCTCATTTTCCTGCTGTCGCTCACGCGCAAGACCATCCATTCCGCG
Organism: uncultured Oscillospiraceae bacterium; assembly: GCA_964588975.1. Classification (GTDB taxonomy): domain Bacteria; phylum Bacillota; class Clostridia; order Oscillospirales; family Oscillospiraceae; genus JAZOXB01. Next base: position 29,641 of record CAZPRA010000001.1, read on the forward strand.
CAGGATTTGCAACGGCTCTTTAATATGAAGTGTCTGGCATACATCCCGAAGGTGCAACTCAAAAAGCACTCCAAGACCAAGAATCTCACCGTTACGGTCACCAATCCCCGCGTTGGCGCCAGCTTTAATGAGTCCGTGCGAAATCTCCGCGTCAAACTGCAAAAGCTGCTGCCAGAGCAGCAATGTCACATTCTTCTGGTCACAAGCACCCTTCCCAACGAAGGCAAGAGCACCGTTGCGACCAATCTGGCGCTGTCTCTTGCTGCAGAAGGCAAGCGGGTCATTCTGATTGACGGTGACCTGCGCAAGCAATCCCTGAAAGGTGCGCTTGGCGTGGATCAGTCCTCGGACGGTCTGGTGGAAATTCTTCGGGGCAATTCGCAGAATTTCCGGCTTTTGAACGTGCCGAAATCCACGCTGCTGCTTCTTTCCGGCGACGAAACCACGGATCAGCCGCAGCCCCTTCTGGACTCTCCGCGCATGGGTCAGGTGCTAAAGCTGCTTCGCAGCAAGCTGGATTATATCATTATAGACACGCCACCTGCCGGAATTCTTTCCGACGCCGTCACGATTTCCAAATATGTTGACGCCGCAATTTATGTGGTGCGGCAGGACCTTGCCAGTTCCACGCAGATTTTTGACTCCATACAAAACTTGGAAACAGATGGCGTGAAAATTCTCGGCTGTGTCCTCAACCAGACGCAGGCTGGCACCACCCAAAGCGGCTACGGCTCCAAATACGGCAGCAGTTATGGCTATGGCTACGGCTATAAATACGCAACCGATGCCTACCGCTACGAGGGTGTTTTTTAATGGGAAATTGACGTCTGTGCCGGGTCGCGGAGAGAGCGGAA
>CAZPRA010000001.1:30594-54526 GCA_964588975.1 uncultured Oscillospiraceae bacterium
AGGGTGTTTTTTAATGGGAAATTGACGTCTGTGCCGGGTCGCGGAGAGAGCGGAACAGGCGGACAATGAGAATGATTCCAACGCTTAAGGCAACTGCCGCCATAAAAGGTGATGCCCAAAGGATGTATTCCAGTCCGAAGCACTTTCGTATCACAAAAAACAAGAGGATATCGAACGAGCCTTTGTGCAGCAAAGAAAGCAAAAATGGCTTTGCGCCCTGACCGACTGCCTGAAAAACGGCTACGATTACCAGAAGAAGCGGATAGATGGCAACCGCAATGCACAGCACCCGCAAAAACTGCGCACCGTAAGTAACCGTTTCGGCTTCGCGAATGAAAAACGAAACCAGCTCAGGTGCGAAAAGATAGGAGCACAGGCTGCAAACGAGAGAAAAAATCACAGTCAGCATTGCAGAAAAAGCGACGACGGACTTCATCCGACTGTTTCTGTGGGAGGCATAGCAGTAGGCTACGATTGGCAACATTCCCTGTGTGATCCCCTGATTGACGGCATAGGCAAGCGAGTCGATTTTTCGCACAACGCCCAGCCCGGCAACTGCCGCGCTTGCGCCAAGCTCTGCAATCATACCGTTGAGAAAGAAATTGGAAACCTGCCCAGCAGCCAGAGAGATAAATCCCGGAATGCCGGACTTGAGAATGTCCAGAGTCGTGGCTCGAATGCTGCGGCGGTTTTCTAGCCTGAAACGGAAAATTGGAACCTCACTGTGTCTTAGCAGATAGCAGAGAAAATAAGCCATAGAGGCAGTATTTGACAAAGCCGTTGCAATCGCTGCGCCGACGACCTCATTTCCTGCCGACAAAAGAACAAACATAAACAGCGGATCCAATACCATGTTCAATACTGCACCTAAGGTAATGCCGAAGCTGGCAGTTTTGGCCTGCCCGGTGCTGCGGATCAGATGAGCAAACACCGCCGACATCACGGTTGGAATTCCGCCGATGACCATGGTGATCATGCAATAGTCTATTGCAAAATCAATGCTTTGTTGGTCGGCGCCGATTGTAAGCAGGAAGGGTCTTGCCACAAGCGCCAGCGCAAGCGAATACACCGCCGTCATGATCAATGCGCCCCGTACAGAGAGCACGAAGGCACGCCTTGCCCGGTGCTGGTGACCCTCGCCAATTGCCCGGGTGATCACGCTGGCGCCGCCAATACCAAACAGGTTCGCAATAGCGGTCATAATATTATAAACCGGCAAACAAAGCGAAATGGCCGCAACTGCGGCCGCATTGCCGGTCAAACCGACAAACCATGTGTCGGCCAGATTATACACAACCGTTACGATCTGGCTGATAATCGTTGGAATGATCATTGTTGCAACCGCTTTTGGCACAGGTGCATCTGCATAGATTTTCTTCTCCCGCAGTGCAAGCACTGATTGGGTATTTTCTTGCTGTCTCATCATTTTTTCACCCTTTCAGCGTCATTCTTTCGCGCATATTATAGTCCGGTTTGCAAAAAAGTCAATACGAAACTGCGCAGCTTTCCAAAGCCAGACCGTCATCACTCCGGGAGCTTTTGGAAGAACTTCCAATAAAGCTGGGAATTGCGTTCCTCGGCCCAGTCGTATTCATGAAGGTACTCCCCATGATATTCCCTTGCTGCCTGTTTATCCCCCGCAAGGACGCGGTAGAGGTCACATTCCACTTCGTTGGTCTTCAGATAGCGGCGGTTTTCTGAGGAACGCAAGATATCTCCCACGCCAGCGGAGTCCAGCGCATCGGCCAGACGTTTCCATGTCATGCGGCACAAAGAGCGCGTGCTGGTATCCGCTGCACGCTCCGGCCAGAGGCAGGCAATGGCCTCACCTGCCGTAAAGCCACGCTCTGCGCGGTCAACCAGCAGCGCCAGCATTTCTCTGGGCTTGGCGCCTGAAATCTTCAGCGGTGAGCCATCCACCGTCACCGAAAAATTCGGCATGGTTTGAATGGAGACCCGTCTGGAAGGCAAAGGGCGATAGGCACACTTGGCCAGTTCCTTGCGGATATCCGTCGCCGTGTAGGGCTTGAGCAGATAGCCCGTAGCGTCCACGCCCCAGGCGTCGAGGGCATACTGGCTATAGGCCGTGACGAAAATCACGCGGATATCGCAATCAAGCTCTTTCAGGCGCTTGGCAAGGCCAAGCCCATGAATTCCCGGCATTTCCATATCTAAAAACGCCGCGTCGATGGGGTTTTGCTCCGCATAGTGCAACGCTTCCTCGCCGCTTTGGAAGGTCTTAAGGTTGCGGATCTCAGGAAGATTTGCAGTGGTCAGGGTAAAATTATCAATGGCCGGCATTTCGTCGTCCACATAGATCACTCTCATTGACTTTCTTTCTCCTTTTTGGGAATGGTAATGGTCACACGGCTTCCCTTTCCGATCTCACTTTCCAGCTTCATGTGTCCGTTTACCAGATGCTCCAGCCGGAAGCGAATGTTGCGAAGGCCGACGGAACTTTCTTTTTCCAGCTCTTTCATGTCAAAGCCGACGCCGTCGTCCTCCACGATGATGTCAATCTGCTGCGGCAGATCGCACGTGCGCAGGAAAATGGTGCCGTTGCCCAGCTTTTTGCTCACGCCGTGCTTGATAGCGTTTTCAACCACCGGCTGCAAAATCAAAGGCGGAATGAGAAAATCGTCGGTTTCAATATCGGTGCAGAATTCGAGTTTGTCCCCGAAGCGCACCTGCTCAAGCACCACATAGTCCTCCAAATGGCGCAGCTCCGTTGCAAAGGGTATGTTTTTATCGTTCTCCATAATGTCAATGTTACTGCGCAAATAACGGGCGAAGCGCACCACCGTATCGTCCGCCATTTCCGGGTCATATTTACACATACCGCTGATGGCATTGAGAATATTGAAGACAAAATGTGAGCGGATCTGGCTCATCATGGTCATGGTGCGGCTTAAGGTGAGCTGCGTTTCCATCTCTTTTAAGGTGTTTTTCTGCTCCATATAGCCAATGAACAGGCTTGCACCCTCAAGAAGACCAAAGCAGAGCACTGCCACAAGCGTGAAACGCATTCCGGAGCTGCCGTGATAGAAATAGTAAAACAGCAAGTCTGAGATGGTGCCGATTCCGAGCAGCCACGAATAGTTCCGGCCAAGCAGCTTTCCTTTGCCCCACGGACGGCGAACCCAGGCCGCAACACCGGATGTGCAGATCACCGCAGCGCTGACGATAAGGGTAACGTGGGTCAGCTTGAGCATTTGCCGCAGGTCGGCAAGTCCTGTAAGCTGCAAAAGAAGTTGCAGGGCATAGAGCAGACAGTAGGCCAAAGAAGTCAGGCGCAAAGCTCTGCGCAGCCGGGACTTATCTGGCAGTTCGACGCAGTTGAGCATGGCAAGCGCAATGAGCATCAAAGAAAGGATGGACAGATTATAAATCAGGATCGAATGTTCAGAAAGCACAAGATAGGTAAAGCTGCTATAGGTAAAGCGCCAGACGCCGGAGAAAATCGACAGCAGCGCAATGGCATAAATGCGCAGCCCGCCGCTGTGCTTCGCGCTGAGATAAATCGCCACGCAGAGCAAAAACAGCCCGACCAGCACCACGCACAGGCATAAAATCAACTCTGGAAGCGCCTGAAGAAAGGCGGAACGGTAAATGCCGAGCTCAGAGCCGAGAAGAAATTCAATGCTTTTCTCCTGATAGTTCTCGTAAAGCGGCGCAAGCTCAACGCAGATTTCCTTGCCGCTGTCGCTCTCCAGCAGCGGCACCATCACCCAGACGCCGCCGGTGGTGCGGAAGTATTTTCCGGCTTCTTCGACGGAATAGACCTCTTCGCCGCCCAGATAGACCCTAATATTGTAATGGCTAACGTAAAAGGCCAAGGTATCGGCGTGACCGGTTCGCTTCAGGGTGAAGCGGTATTCCTCTACCGTGCCGGTCGGTGCATCCTGCCGCTCAGAGCGGCACCAGCTCAAATCTTCGATCGTGGAATAGAGCCCAACCGGGCGACTTCGCTCGACGCGGTTGCGCGTAATTGCCGAAAGAACCAGCACGGCAATCATCAGGCAGGCTAGAATTGCAAAAAGAATTGGCTTCCAAACGCCGGAAGTGATCGCTTTCTTTTTCATGGTAACACATCCGTTTAGTAGTCTTTTTTCATTATAACACATTCGGCGTAACTCAGGTGTAACTTTTCGAAGAAAATTCAGATATTTTCAGTTTTTCCCTTGACACAAAGGGTGCAATTGTGTATAATTCAGTCGCTTTGTAGCGCTCTGCGGAGGGCAGCATCACGTAAGATCTTGCCGGATAAGGGAGTCGAAATTGTGGGATAGGACGTAGCCTATCCATAGACCGCAATTTCCCTTATCCGTCTTTTATTTTATCAGAAAGAGAGGAAGCCCATGAAAATTCAGCTTTCAGATCATTTTACTTATCAAAAGCTCCTGCGCTTTACCCTTCCGTCCATTGTCATGATGATCTTCACTTCCATCTATGGCGTTGTGGATGGCTTCTTCATTTCCAATTTTACGGGCGTCACGGAATTTGCCGCCGTCAATCTCATCATGCCGTTTTTGCAGCTTTTGGGTTGCTTTGGCTTTATGTTCGGCGCAGGCGGTTCCGCTCTAGTTTCCAAAACTCTCGGAGAAAACAATCCCGAAAAAGCCAACCGCATTTTCTCCATGCTGACCTACATTGGCATCGGAACCGGCATTGTTCTGAGCATTCTCGGTCTTGTGTTTCTCAGGCCCATCGCCGTTGCGCTGGGTGCAGATGAGAGCATGCTGGAATACTGCGTGGCCTATGGTCAGGTGGTTCTGCTGACTCTTCCCGCCTTTATGCTCCAGAATATGTTCCAAAGTTTCCTCATCGCGGCGGAACGGCCCAATCTCGGCCTTATCGTTACCGTTGCCGCCGGCGTGACCAATATGGTTCTGGACGCTTTCTTCATCATCGTGCTGCATTGGGGCGTGGTCGGCGCCGCTGCCGCCACCTGTCTGGCACAGTGCGTCGGTGGTTTTGTACCGCTGGTTTATTTCTTCCGGAAGAATTCCAGCCTGCTCCGTCTTGGAAAAGCCTCCTTTGATGGCCGTGCGCTTGCTCACTCCTGCGCCAACGGTTCTTCTGAGCTCGTGACCAATATTTCCATGTCCGTGGTCTCCATTCTCTATAATTTCCAGCTCATGAAATTTGCCGGTCAGGACGGCGTTGCCGCCTATGGCGCCGTGATGTATGTCAGTTTTATCTTTATTGCGGTGTTTTTGGGATATTCCATCGGTGTTGCGCCGGTGGTCAGCTTCCATTTCGGTGCGCGGAACACAAAGGAACTGAAAGGGCTCTATCGCAAAAGCCTGACTCTAGTAACGATCAGCAGTGTGGTGCTGGCTGCGGCAGCATTCTTCCTTGCAGAGCCTCTGGCCAAATTCTTCCTCGGCGCAGACGCGGTTGCCAACAATCCCCGGCTCATTGAAATCACCGTGACGGCATTTTACTATTTTGCCGCTTCCGTCCTGTTCAGCGGCTTCTCCATTTTCGGTTCTTCCTTCTTCACCGCTCTCAATGACGGGCTCGTCTCCGCCGCCATTTCCTTCCTGCGCACGCTGGTGTTCCAGCTTGCCTCCGTGCTGATTCTCCCCATTTTCTTCCAGCTCGATGGCGTGTGGTACTCCCTCTTTACGGCAGAGCTTTTGTCCATGGTGGTGACTGTTGTGTTCTTCCTGACCATGCGAAAGAAATATCAATATTAAAGCAAACCGTTTTTCGCGCATCGGCACTGGAGTGCCAAGGCTCCCTTGTGTAAAGGGAGCTGGCGACGAAGTCGACTGAGGGATTGACATTTGGTTAAGTTTTCCACAAAAGTCGGTTCTTGGAAATTTTTTCGCTCACAACCCCTCCGGCAAAAATCAGAGATTTTTGCCACCTCCCCTTGCACAGGGGAGGCTTTGGCTCAACGCAAAACCGAAAATGAGACTTTTTTGACAAGCGAAACGAACCGGACTGCTGCAACATTCGCAACAGTCCGGTTTTTTATTACAGTTCCTTTTGAAGTTGGGCGATGTTTTCCAGAAATCCCAGAACAGTCTCCCCTTCCTGCATATCCCATTCCTCGCGCAAAATCCGCACCACTTCTTCATAGGCATGGATGGCGCCCTGCCTGTCGCCAATGAGCGTGCAGATCTGGGCGATGGACTGAAAACTGTCGATAAAGCGCGGTGCCGCTTGCAGCTCCGTTGAACGCTGATAGTCCGCAATCGCCTGCGGGTACATCGCACGCTTGGCATAGCCGTCCGCCCGCGAAAACCAGACGTGCCAATCCTCCGGATAAGTCTGCACCATCTGATCCCACAGGGCAAAGGCTGCGTCCCAACCCTGCTCATAGCGGGCGATCCAGCCCCGATAGAGAAGCGTGTGGTAGCTCTGCCCGGTCTGCTCCATGGCCTTGAGTGCAGCCTTTGCTTCCTCCAGCCGTCCGTCAGCCATGAGGTTGTCCATCAGCCAAAGATAGCCCGCACGGTCTTTCGGATGCTTTTTCACATAATCCTGATAAAACTCAATGATCCTCGTGTGGTTGGTGATGCACCAGTCCATGAATTCCCCGTTCATTGCCTCGCAGAAGGCGGCGTGATTGCTGTGATCCTCCGGATTGAGCTCCAAAGCCTGCCTTGCGATCTCTCCAGCTTTGTCGTAGTACATTCTTGCCCGGTGATTATAAAGCTCAGCAAGCTTATTCAGACAGCGTCCGCGCGTCTCGGCGTTCAGGCAGCCGTCCTTCAGATATTGCTCGGCATAGTCAAAGTCTGCCCGCGAAAAGGCCACTTCGTTTTCAATCATCCGCTCAATTCGCTGCAAATGCGTCTCCATGCCGCTTTCAAACAGAGCGTCAACCGTAATACCAAGCACAGCGGACAGCTCCGGCAGGAGGGTGATATCCGGGTAGCTTGCGCCATTTTCCCATTTTGACACTGCCTGAGCCGTCACGCCAAGCGTCTCGGCAAGGCGCTCCTGCGTCATATTACAGCGAAGGCGATGCGTGCGGATCTGTTTTCCAATTTGATGTTCCATTGTTTGCTGCACCTCTTTCTATGAGTGGAGTCTCCCCTCATAGCTTCAGTTTAGCACTTCCCTTTCGGAAAAAACACCGACCGTTCAGAGAATTGGGGACAACTGTTTGTTAAGGGCAGCGCTTATTCCGACAAAAGCTCCTGCGCAAGCGCCTCAAGCTGTGCCGTGCTCTGCTCGTTCAGGGCAGAACGGATGGTGACCCGGTTCTGGGCAAAGCGAAGATTTTTGCAGCCCTCAAGCAGCTTTTGCATCACGTTTGCCGCATTGGGCGCCCATGTTCCATTTTCCACAAAGGCGACGGTGCGGTTCTGGAAGGAACGCTCAGTCAAATGCTGGATGAATTCGCGCATGAAGGGGAAAATATCCATATTATAGGTAGTAGTCGCCAGAACCAGTGTACCATAACGGAAACTGTCCTCCACGGCCTCTGCCATGTCGTCCCGGGCAAGGTCGGTCAAAACCACCTTGGCGCAGCCCTTTTCTTCCAGCATACGGGCAAGCAACTGGGCTGCCTTTTTTGTGTTGCCGTAGACGGAGGTATAGGCGATCACGATGCCCTCACTCTCCACGCCATAGGACGACCAGACGTCATAAAGATGAAGATGATAGGCCAGATTTTCTGTCAGAACAGGGCCATGAAGCGGGCAAATGGTCTGAATGTCGAGTTGAGAAGCCTTTTTCAGAAGCTTTTGCACCTGCGGGCCGTATTTTCCAACAATTCCGAAATAGTAGCGGCGTGCTTCGCAAGCCCAGTCCTCCTGCGCATCCAGAGCGCCGAATTTTCCGAAGCCGTCGGCAGAAAAGAGCACCTTGTCCGTTGTGTCGTAGGTCACGATAACCTCCGGCCAGTGCACCATGGGCGCTGCCACGAAGCTGAGCGTGTGTGTGCCAAGGCACAGGCTGTCTCCATCCTTGACCACCACCCGGCGCTCAGGATAATCCGTGCCGAAAAACTGCTTCATCATGACAAATGCCTGCTGAGAGGAAACCACAGTGGCATTGGGATAGGTATCCATAAAGCGTGTGATATTGGCGGAGTGATCCGGCTCCATATGCTGCACCACCAGATAATCCGGCGTTCTGCCCGCAAGAGACTCGTTCAGCTTTTCCAGCCATTCTTCCCCAAAGCGGCGGTCGACCGTGTCCATCACTGCAATTTTTTCGTCCAGAATGACATAAGAATTGTAGGCCATGCCGTTCGGCACGGTATACTGCCCTTCAAACAGGTCGATCTCGTGGTCGTTCACGCCAATATAGCGGATGTCTTTTGTGATCGTCATTTTAATTTATCTCCTTTTCCGGTTCATATGGAAACACGTCCATGTAGCGTACTTTAAAGCGGTTCAGCGCATACAGGCGGTCAATTTTTGCCTTCTTTTCCAAATCCTCGCACACGCCCTCGCGGATGTAGTGATCCAGCATTTCATAGGTGAAGCCCAGTTTTTCCTCGTCGGTTTGTCCGCACAGACCGTCAATGGGCACCTTTTCAATGAGCACCTCCGGCAGACCCAGCTCACGGCCAATGGCCTTGACCTCCCGGACACAAAGCATGGACAGGGGGCTGAAATCCCCGACGCTGTCGCCATAGCGGGTGGAATAGCCCACCCAATCCTCCGAAAGATTGCAGGTATTGACCACGCGTCCGTTCCGGCTCTGCCCCACGGCATAAAGCGCAGCCATGCGAAGCCTCGGCGCAAGATTGATCTCGCTGTCCCGGCTGACGGTTTGCAAAGCGTCGCGAAGCTGCCCCATCATGCCGTCATAGCTGTCCTTAATATCCACCAGCACATGATCTATGCCAAGATGGGACACCAAAAGATGGGACATATCAATATCGCTCTGCTGGCCGTTGGGCATCAGAACGCCGATCACGCGCTCTTTGCCAAGCGCACGAACGCACAAAGCTGCCGCAACGGAGCTGTCCTTTCCGCCGGATATGCCGATGATGGCGTTGCATCCTTTCCCGTTGCGCTCAAACCAGTCCTGTATCCATCGGACGATCTGCCCAGTCACTTTTTTTGCATCAAAGGCCATTGCCTCACTTCCTCTCGTGATAACTATATCACACCTTGCCTGATTTTTCCACGGTAAATTTGCAAAAAACAAAACCCCGCGCTTTTCCAAGAAAAGCACAGGGAATTTGTTTGGATTAGACTCTCTCCTTGACCTTTGCGGCCTTGCCCAAACGGGAACGGAGATAGTACAGCTTTGCACGGCGAACCTTGCCGCGACGAACCGTCTCCACCTTCACGATGTTGGGGGAATGAACGGGGAAAACCTTCTCACAGCCGACGCCGTAGCTCAGACGGCGAACGGTGATGGACTCCTCAATGCCGCCATGCTTGCGGGCAATGATGGTTCCCTCGAAAGCCTGCACTCTTTCACGAGCGCCTTCCTTGATTTTGACATGAACGCGAACCGTGTCGCCAACGTTCATGGCGGGCAGTTCTTCCTTCATGTATTGGCTGGTCAGAGCCTTCATCAGATCCATAATATTTGTCCTCCTTGTTTATTAGGCGTTCATACCGGCTTGACGAAAGCCGCAGAGGACCACCCATTTGCAGACTTGGGTATACTAACACATGACGTGATAAAAATCAAGAACTTTTTTGCATTTTCTCAAAAAAATTCAGCCCGTGAATTGTATTTGCCGGGAATTGTGTTATAATGTATGAAACTGGAATTCAGGAGAACAGGATGAAACAGAAACACAGAGCCAACAGCGCCGAGCCGAAATACCGCAGGATTGAAGCTGCTCATCCGGCGCCGGAGGAAGGACTCTCCCCACAGCAGGTGCTTGAGCGGCAGAAAAACGGCCTGAGAAACCAGATGCCCCCCACCAACACCAAGCCCACGGGTCAAATCGTTCGGGAGAATATCCTCACCTTTTTTAACCTGATTTTCGTGGTGCTGGCGCTGGCGCTGGTGCTTTCCGGCTCGTCTGTGAAGAACATGACCTTTCTGGTCGTTGCCGTGTTCAACACCCTCATCGGCATTTATCAGGAGCTTCGCGCCAAGCGAGCGGTGGACAGGCTGACTCTGGTTGCAGCCGGGAGCCTGACAGCCATCCGCTCTGGTCAGAGGATCTCCGTGCGAACGGATCAGCTCGTGCGGGATGACATTGTGGAATTTGCCGCCGGAAATCAAATCTGCGCGGACGCGGTGCTGCGTCAGGGGCAATTGCAAGTCAATGAGGCGCTTCTCACCGGCGAGGCCGACGCCATTGTGAAAAATCCAGGCGACACACTGCGCTCCGGCAGCTACGTCATCTCCGGCCGGGGTCTGGCAGAGCTGACCGCCGTTGGTGCTGACAGCTACGCGGCAAAGCTTGCCTTTGAAGCCCGACGGGATGTGCGCTCCACCAAGTCCGAAATGATGAAGGCTCTGACGCGGCTGATCACCGTGGTGGGCATTGCCCTGATCCCCATGGGCATTATTTTATTCATTCGGCAGCTTCAGGCGCAGGAATTCAGCTCCGCCGTGGACAACACGGTCGCAGCGCTCATCGGCATGATTCCGGAAGGGCTTTATCTGCTGACCAGCGTCGCAATGGCCGCAAGCGCCCTGAAGCTCTCAAAAAAGCGCGTGCTTTTGCAGGATATGAACTGCATTGAAACGCTTGCCCGCGTAGACATCCTGTGCGTGGACAAAACCGGAACCATCACGCAACCGGGCATGGAGGTAATGGACGTTTATCCTCTGTGCAAAGAGCGCTTTTCCTATGAAAACATCGAGGAAATTCTGGCCGCTTTCTACCACGAGCAGGAGCCGGACAACGAAACGGCAAAAGCCATGAGCGCGCAGTTCTCCCGGCAGACGAGCTGGAAAGCCAGAAAACGGGTCGCATTTTCCTCCGAGGCGAAATGGTCAGGCGCGGATTTTGGTGAAAACGGCAGCTATATGGTTGGCGCGCCGGAATTCATTCTCGGTGAGCGCTACGACGCCATTCGTGAGCTGGCAGAGCTTCCCAGCGTGCAGGGCTGCCGCGTGCTGTTGCTCGCCTTTTACGAGGGCGAAATGAATCAAAAGGCAGACAGCGCACTTGCAACTCCCATCGCCCTGATCTATCTGACCAACCGCATCCGTCCGGACGCGCCCGAAACCTTCCGCTACTTTGCCCAGCAGGGCGTATCCGTCCGCGTGATCTCCGGTGACAATCCGCACACCGTCTCGCAGGTGGCGCAGGAGGCCGGGATTGAACGCGCCGAGTGCTATGTGGACGCCACCACGCTGCACTCTGAACGGGATTATCAGGAGGCCGTGAAGCGCTACACCGTCTTTGGACGCGTCACGCCGGAGCAAAAACGGCTTCTCATTGGTGCCTTCCATGCACAGGGGCACACCGTGGCCATGACGGGCGACGGTGTGAATGATGTGCTTGCCCTGAAGGATGCCGACTGCGGCATTGCAATGGCCTCCGGCGCTCAGGCGGCCTCTCAGATCGCGCAGATCGTGCTGCTTGACTCTCAGTTTTCCGCTATGCCGGAAATCGTGGCAGAGGGTCGACGTGTGATCAATAACATTCAAAGAGCCGCAACGCTGTTTCTGGTCAAAAACATCTTCTCCTTTGCGCTGACTTTGCTGCTTTTGTTTATTGACCTGCCCTATCCTCTCGAGCCCATTCAGCTCTCCCTGATCAGCGCCCTGACCATAGGCGTTCCCTCTTTCTTCCTTGCGCTGGAGCCGAATTATGCCATTGTGACAGGGAAATTCATGCGAAATGTCATTCGAAGGGCGCTGCCCGGCGGCCTGACCAATGTTGCACTGGTGCTGCTTGCCGGCCTTTTGTTCCAGACGTTTGACCTTCCCATGAGCGCTCTTGAGACTGTTTGCGTCTGGATTCTCTCGGCCGTCGGTTTTTTGACGCTCTACCACATCAGCAAGCCCTTCACCGTGCTGCGGCGCGTCGTCTTTTTCGGCACTTTGTCTACGATGCTTGCGTGTTTGCTCTTTTTGCCGGGCTTTTTTGAGCTGGCGCCTTTGACAAGTGAGCTGGTCTGCCTTTTGATTTTGCTGCTTCTGGCCTGTCCGACGCTGATCTCGTTTTTTATGCGAATTTTCGACAACCGAATGGATCACCACGACCAGAAAAATCAACAAGAATAAAATTTGCCGGGCAATTGGAAGAAATCCAATTGCCCGGTGATTTCTTTAACATTACTTTTTAACACCCATGGTCAGATCCAGCAGCCAGCACAGGAAGGGGCGGACGCTGAAATCAAACTGACCGACATAGTTGAAAAATTCTGCGCCGAAGCCCTGCTTATAGCGGTGCAGGCCGATTTTCGGATTGTCGTCCACGGGATAGCCCTCGACGCCGCGGAAGTCATAGTAGCGGCAGCCAAGCTCCATGGAGTCGCACTGGATGACATATTGCAGCAGTTCATTGGGGTGATTCTTCCGATAGGCGCCGTCTGAGCAGCTATACATCAGCCATGCCCGGTTGCCATAGAACACGGCGATGGAACCTGCGATGATTTTGCCGTCAAGGGTGGCAAAATAGAGCCGTGCGTGCTCGCCAAGTCCCTCCAGAAATTCTTTGAAATAGGTCTGGCTTCTGGGGGTAAACTCGTTTTTCTCCGCCGTTTGCGCCATCATTGCGCAGAATTCCGGTAGCTCATCCACCGTGCCAAGACGCACCTGAACGCCCCTGTTCTGGGAATGATGGAGGTTATAGCGGGTGGTGCGGTGATACTGCGCGGCAAGGCTTTCCTTATCCTTTCCGGCCAGATCCAGAACATAGCACATTCTGGGCTGGAACAGGGAATAGTCCGAAGCGGCATTGCGGGAGAAGCCCTCGCCCATGGCAAGGCGAATGAAATCCTCGTTTTCCGCCTCAATGCGCGGGTCAAAGCGAAGACGGTATGCCTTCAGCTTTTTTGCAAGCTCCTTGGCGCCGTTGATCAGCTCCCGGAAGGTTTTCTCATCTCCGAGATCGAAAATCGGCCCTCTGGGAGAATAAAGCAGGCAGGAGTTGGTGTGGTGAACCTTGTGGGTCAAAAAGGCCATGGTGCCCCGGATGGCGCCATTTTCGTCCCGGCAGATCATGCCGTGCCAGCCCCAATCCTTCTTCACCCGGCCCCACAAAGAGGTCTGCATGAAGTGGCTGTATTCATGCGCCAGCACAAAGGCGTCCAGCTCCTGTGCGTGGTTGATATCTATATATTCGATCACGATTGCGTCCTCCTAAAATCAAAACCCGGTCATGCGGGATCATTTCATTCTATGCTAAAGGTTAGTATAACATACATCGCTTCATTTTGCTATGTATTTTTTAGAATTCCGGAAGATTTTGTCGAAATCCCTGTCGCGCCGCATTTCTTTTTGGAAAGCACCCACTTCCCTCTTGCTTTTCCTGTCCGTTTGCGGTATGATACGGGCAGATTAAACAGGAGGAAACTGCTTTGGAAGTACTGTTTCAAAATATCTCGGATTTTGCCATGGGCATTCTCTCCGAAGGCAACTGGAGATATCTGGTCATGTGGCTCATTGGCGGCGGCCTGATCTATTTGGCCATTGCAAAGAACATGGAGCCATCGCTGCTGCTGCCGATTGGCTTCGGCGCGATTTTGATGAATTTACCCGGCACAAATCTTCAAATTCTTCAGTTTCTTTACGACAAAGGAATTTCAAACGAACTGTTCCCGCTGGTGCTGTTCATCGGCATTGGCGCGATGATCGACTTTGGCCCGCTGCTTTCCAATCCCAAGCTGATGATTTTCGGTGCCGCTGCTCAGTTTGGCATATTCTTTACCTTCTTCATGGCAAGCCTGTGCAAGTTTGACATCAAGGACGCTGCCTCCATTGCCATCATCGGCGCCGCTGACGGCCCGACCTCCATCGTTGTGGCAAATGCACTGAAAAGCGGTTATATTGGCGCGATCACCGTTGCGGCCTATTCCTATATGGCGCTCGTGCCCATTGTGCAGCCGCCGGTCATCAAGCTTCTCACCACCAAAAAAGAGCGCCTCATCCGTATGCCCTATCATCCCAAAGACGTCTCAAAGGTCACAAAAATTCTGTTCCCCATCATCATCACCATCATCACCGGTCTGTTTGCACCGTCTGCAGTTGAGCTTGTCGGCTTTTTGATGTTCGGCAACCTGATCCGCGAATGTGGCGTTCTGGACTCTCTTTCCGAAACGGCGCAGAAGGTCCTGGCCAATCTGGTCACGATTTTCCTCGGCATTTCCATTGCGGCCAACATGGGCGCGGAGCAATTCCTGACGAAAAACACCCTGCTTATCATGGGACTTGGTCTGGTCGCCTTTATCTTCGACACCGCCGGCGGCGTGATGGTGGCAAAGCTCATCAACCTGTTTCTGCCCAAAGGCAAGAAAATCAATCCCATGATCGGTGCAGCCGGCATTTCCGCTTTCCCCATGTCTGCCCGTGTCATCCACAAAATGGGGCTGAAGGAGGATCCTCAGAATTTCCTGCTCATGCACACCATTGGCGTCAATGTCTCCGGCCAGATAGCCTCGGTCATCGCAGGCGGCCTGATCATGAGCCTGGTTGCCCACATTGGATAATACCTGCAAGGAGGATACAGTGTGAATTGTTTTGATTTGATTTTAACGGAAGAAATTCCCGAGCGCGTCGCGACATGGCAGGAATCGTTGGAGCTGATGGGACTCGGCTGGGGCTCGATTTTCATCGTGATTATTCTGATCATGCTCTGCGTCGTTCTTCTAAACCGGATTTTCCAAAAGAAAAAATAAAATACAACACCGCGGGAAAGCAGAAACGCTTTCCCGCGGTGCTCTTTATGTGTCGATCAAAGGTCTTCGTCATCCTCGTCAAAGTCGAACTCCAGCAGTTCATTGCACTGGGGGCACTTGATGGAGCCCTTCAGGATGGTATCTTCATCCAGATGAAGCTCAGCGCCGCAGGTGGGACAGGTAACGTCGTAAACGACATCCTCGTCATAGTCAAAATCCTCGTCTTCGTCGTCCTCGTAGTCCTCATCGGCGTCGTAATCGTCGTCTTCGTCCTCGTCGTCCTCCAGATCGTCCATAAGGTATTCCTCGATGGCGTCCAAATCGTCCTCAATCTCGTCGAGCTCGTCGGAAACTGCAAGTGCGTTTTCCTCCAGATCGTCGATGGCTTCGGTGACATCTTCGAGCAGATCCACGATGGCAGCGATCAGCTTGCCCTCTGCCTCGTCGGTGTCCAGTTTCAGGCCGTCCATTAAGCCCTTCAGGTAAGCGGATTTCTTAGAGAGAGTCATGTCGTTCTCCTTTCCTCATGTCCGGTCAGGTCTTGGCCCTGCCAAGGTACTCACCGGTACGGGTGTCAATTTGAATGCGGTCGCCTTCATTGATAAAGAGAGGAACCTTGACCTCGGCGCCGGTCTCGACAGTGGCAGGCTTCAGAGTGTTCGTTGCGGTGTTGCCAGCCAGACCGGGCTCTGTCTTGGTGACCTCAAGGTCGACAAAGTTGGGCGCTTCCACGCCAAACACATTGCCCTTATAGGACAAAATGGTGCAGCTATCGTTTTCCTTTACGAATTTGAAGCTGCCGTCGAGAATGGACTCCTCCACGGGGGTCATTTCATAGGTTTCGTTGTCCATGAAATAGTAGAGGTTGCCATCCTGATAGGAATATTCCATCTTTCTGCGCTCGATGTAAGCGGTGGGATATTTATCATTTGGGTTAAAGGTCGTTTCCGTGACGCCGCCGGTGATGACGTTGCGCATCTTGACGCGGACAAAAGCCGCACCCTTACCGGGCTTGACGTGCTGGAACTCCACGATCTGCATGACCTTGCCATCCATATCGAAGGTTACGCCGTTTCTAAAATCGCTGACAGAAATCATATTTTGTCCTCCTATTTTTCCCTCTTGGGGCAAATAAATTCAAGCTCTGTACTATTCTAACCCATTCTCAGATAAATTGCAAGTCTTTCTGTGAATTTCTTACAAAATCAGCAAATCTTTTGGGCTGGCAGTGATATCGCAGCAACCCTCCTGCTCAAAAATCACCACATCCTCAATGCGAACACCGAAGCGATCCGGCAGATAGATGCCCGGCTCGGCAGAACAGACGGCGCCCAGAGGAATGGGCTTGTCGTTTTTCGGCGTGCAGTTGGGGTTTTCGTGGATTTCAAGGCCAAGGCTGTGGCCATAACTGTGGCCGAAGTAGTCTCCGTAGCCCGCCGCTTTGATCACGTCTCTGGCAGCAGCATCCACGGCCTTGCCCGTAACGCCGGCTTTGGATGCGGCAATGCCGGCAAGCTGCGCTTTCAGAACGGTGTCATAGACCTTTTTCATCTCATCCGTAGCATAGCCCAGCGCAACCGTTCGGGTCATATCGGAGCAATAGCCCTGATAAAGCACGCCAAAATCCATGGTGATGAAATCGCCCTTTTGAATTTTGCGCTCGCCAGGAACGCCATGCGGCATACTGGTGTTGGGGCCGGATACCACGATGGGGTCAAAGGAAAGCCCCTCGGCTCCGTTTTTGTAAAGGCAATAAATCAGCTCGGCGGCAAGCTCCTTTTCGCTCATGCCCTCGCGAATTCGCGTGCAGACCTCAGAAAATGCCCGGTCGGTGATTTCCTGTGCCATGACAAGGCGCTCGATCTCCCAAGGCTCCTTGCTGGCGCGGAAAGCGTTCAGCCGTTCCTGCACAGGCAGAAGCTTCGCATTCAGTTTTTCGTTGAAGTCAAGCAGCTCCCGCACGGTCAGATAGCCGTCCTCAAAGCCCATGCGGGAAATGCCGAACTCGGCAATGGTCGCGTTCAGGCAGTCGATCAGCTTGCCCTTGAAGTCCACCACCTCAAAGCCGGCAATATTCTTCTGCGCAGATTCGATATAGCGGCTGTCCGTGAAATAACGGGCACCCTCTTTGCTGATAATGGCGTAGCCCTCGGCAATGTCGAATTCCGCCGCATACATCCGGCTGTAGCGACTGGTCAGGAACAAGCCCTGAATTTCATCATCCAAAACCGAGCGGTATTTTTCCAGATTTTTCATGAAAGAACTCTCCTTTTTCTCGCCATGGCTAAAAACGGTATCTCAAGCAAATGCCGCATTTTCAGCCAAATGGTGTGATTATGAATGGATTTCACGGCAATTGCCGTAATTCCGGCCATATTTGCGCCCAAAACGTCGGTATAGATCTGGTCGCCAACGAGCGCGGTTTTCTCCTTCGGCACCCCAAAGCGCTCCATTGCCTCGCGAATCCCACGCGTACCGGGCTTGGCGGCACGGGTCACGCACGGCACGCCGTATGCCGCGGAAAAGGCAGGAACGCGGGGCTTTCGGCTGTTGGAGACAATGCAAAGCTGAATATTGGCTTGCTTCATCTCCGAAAGCCAGTTCAGCAGCGTTTCGCTGGGCACATCCTGCGTGTATGGCAGCATGGTGTTGTCATAGTCCAGCAAAAGCAGACCGATCCCGCGCGAGTGCAAAAACGCCGGGGTCAGCTCCTTCAGGCTGGGGAAAATATAGTCCGGTAAAAATGAAAGCATAATTCACCCAAACGTCACATAGTTTTGTCACAGCGGCGAGGATGCCACTTTTCCATTATTATAGCACCAAAAAGGAGGTTTGTCTATTGCCGATTCCTCTGTATTTTTCCGCAAAGTGTAAAGAAAGTGTAACATTTCCGGCCGGAACAGTTCTTCCCTACGGCTGCAGCATGACGCAAGATGGCCAATTGCAGTTTCCGGAAGACTTCTGGACGCAAGGTCCGCTTCTGATTAACGATTCCGTGCCGGTATTTCCCACGCAGCAAGCCCTCAGGCGCCTGCGTGAGCTTTGCGCACAGGGCTGTATTCTGGATTTTGAGCGGCCTGTGCAGAACTTTCATATCGCCCTGATTGAGGCACTACAAGAGTGTGGCGTCAAACCTCTCTGGCTGCCGGAGCGGTTTTATCCCTATGCAAAATTGTCAACTGTCCTCATTCCTTCCGGTGTGAACAACGCATGGGAGAGCTTTTGTCGCGTGCAAATGGAGCGCTATCCAATGGCGTGGGCATTGGAGCTTCAGCCGATACGCTTCAGGCGAAAGCTTCCGTGGCACATAGGAAAAGGCGGTGCAGCGCTTGAAAAGGCCGTCTGCCACTGGAAAACGGACGCAGACAGCATTGAATATTTTGACACGCGGGATACGCTTTTGAAAAAGCTGCACATTGCAGAAGCCTACGGTTGTCAGGGCGCGGTCGCGCTCTGGTCAGAATGGCATAATAATACTGCCTGAGATGATTATCTTCATCTCAGGCAGCGGTTTTATGAACAGTCGGCAAAATATCACCGGCCATCACGCTCTCGGGTGCGCCTTATTATAAATGGATTTCAAGCCCTGCTTGACCACCTGCGTATAAAGCTGGGTGGAGGAAATGTCGCTGTGACCCAACATTTCCTGAAGGGATCGAAGATCGGCGCCGTTTTCAAGCAGATGTGCCGCAAAGCTGTGCCGCAGGGTGTGGGGCGTGATGTCCTTGCCGATTTGTGCAGTCTGCTGATAGTGCTTGACGATTTTCCAAAAGCCCTGACGGGTCATGTGCTCGCCGTTGACATTAACAAAAAGCGCTTCCTCGTCAGGAGAAGTGACCATTCTGGGACGGATATCAGTCAGATAGGCCGAAAGTGCCTTCACTGCCGCAGGGTAAAGGGGAATGATACGGAACCGGCCGTTGCTTTCGCACTTGACAAATGCACCAACCAAGCTCACATCCGTTACCTTCAAGCTGATCATCTCGCTCACACGCATTCCGGTGGCGTAAAGCGTTTCCAGCATGGCCTTGTCGCGGTAGCCCTTCAAATCAACGCATTTGGGCTGCTCCAGAAGAAGCTCGACCTCGCGACTGGTCAAAATCTGCGGCAGCTTGCGCTCAATCTTCTGCCGGGGAATGTCAAACACAGGACTTTGCGCAACGAAGCCTTCATCCACAGCGAAGTTAAAGAAGCTGTTCAGAGACGCAAGAACGCGGGTAATGGTGGAAGAAGATTTGCCCTGCGCGGCAAGATACTCCGTGTAGCGGCAGATGCAATCCCGGTCGCAATGCTGAAGCTCGCAAAGGTTATTCTCCGTCAGATATGTACAAAATTGATGCATATCTCGCAGATAAGAAGACACCGTGTTTGCAGATGAATGCTTGATATTCAGAAGATAATTCTCATATGCGGCAAGAAGCTCGGCCACGCCAGCACCACCTTCCAGAACAGAAATCGCAGCAGGAAAACAACATCTTGTGGTCGCGTAAAAAAACGACCGCAATTTGTACGAAAAAAATTATTTCTACCAATTTTCCTGCGGCTGTATTTGATACTATAGCGCAAAAATCCTTAAATTTCAATACTTTTGAGCAAGTTTGTAAAAATTTGTATATTATGCACAGATTTTATGTCAACTGCGTTATGTTAACTCCGTAACCAATTGAGACGAATTGTAACGCTTTTGAAACCAGCCTTCAACATCTAGGGCGTTCCGGCTTTCGTAGCACAAAATGTGGTGCATTTTCCGTTTGCAGGATTTCCTTCAATTGTCCAAAACCGATTTATGCAATTTTACGACGTTTACTTGCACCGACCACCCCGCCAAGCGTTCCGCCCAGCAAAACTGCCAAAAGCACAGACCAAACACTTCCATAGCCCTCGCCAAAAAACAGCAGATTTCCAAGCGCCAGTGCGCAGCAATAGATTCCTGCCGTTAACAGGCTCCAGAAAAATTTTTTCTGCGGCATACTGAGCGCTGTGTAAAGGCTCAGCAGAAAACTGACCAAACCGGCGATTGCGTAAACGCATACGTTGAGTGCCTCCTGCGAAATCAGCTCCGACAAAATAAGCTTCGCTGCCAAAAGAGAAAACCCAAGGGTTAAAATCGGCATGGCTAAGAGAATAACGATCCACTTTGCTTTTCTGTTCATGCTCCCGCTCCTTTCCTGATGATACAGCCTATGCCACTCCCCCGCCCTTTATGATTTCCGGCAATGTGTCTGCTGTTTCCTTGCCTGCAAAAACCGCCCGCGGCATAAGCCGCGAGCGGTTTTTCATTTGATTTTTTCTCAGCGAACGTTCTTGTTCTTTTTCTTGTCTGCCTTTTCCTTCTTGCGCTGCTCAGCACGTTCCTTAGCCTTGGCCTGCGCCTCGGCGCGAGCCTTCTGTGCCTTTTCCTGCGCTGTGTTGTTGGTCATGACAGACCACTTGGCAAGCTCCATCCGAACGCGGTCAGCGCTCGTCTCAATGATGATGTTCTCATCCTTGAAATCAATGATCTTGCCCACAATGCCGCCGATGGTGGTGATCTTATCCCCTTCTGCAAGAGAGTTGCGAAGCTGTTCTTCTTCTTTTTTCTTCTTTTTCTCGGGGCGAATGAACATAAAATAGATAATCGCAACCATCAAGACGAGCATAAGGATCATTGTCCAGTCGATACTCATGTTTTTTCCTCCGTGTTTGATATCTTGTTTATTATACTGTTTTCTTCCTTGGATTGCAACCTAAATTTGTAAAACTTCTGTAAATGAGCGCTCAATCTTCTGCCCGCTGAGAAAGGCGCTGAGAATATGCCCGGCGGAACTGCTCAAAGCGGCCTTCGTCCAGCGCATCCCGAATTCTCTGGGTCAGCTTGTTATAGAAATAAAGATTGTGCATAACAGAAAGGCGCATGGCCAGCATTTCCTCCGCCTTGAACAAATGGTGCAGATAGGAACGGCTGTAACGGCGGCAGACCGGGCAATCACACTCTTCGTCAATGGGGCGGGTATCCCGGGCATATTTTGCGTTTTTCATGTTCCGGGTGCCTGACCATGTAAAGAGCTTGGCATGGCGTGCATTTCGCGCGGGCATGACGCAGTCGAAAAAGTCCACACCCCGTGCGACGCCTTCAATGATATTGGAGGGGGTTCCCACGCCCATGAGATACCGGGTCTTTTCCTTTGGCATATAAGGCTCCACCGCCTCAATGATCTCATACATTGTCTCGGTGCTCTCCCCTACTGCAAGACCGCCGATGGCATATCCCGGCAAGTCCAGATCCCGGATCATCTTCATGTGCTCAATGCGCAGGTCTGCATAGGTGCCGCCCTGATTGATACCCCAAAGCATTTGCTTCGGATTGACGGTGGTTTCCAGCCGGCTCAGGCGCTCGTTTTCTGCCTTGCAGCGGACAAGCCAGCGGTAGGTACGTGCCACGGACTGCTTCACATATTCATAGGGCGCAGGGTTTTCAATACATTCATCAAAAGCCATGCACATATCCGAGCCCAGATTGGACTGGATTTGCATACTTTCCTCCGGCCCCATAAAAATCTTCCGTCCATCCAGATGAGAGGCAAAATAGACGCCTTCTTCCTTGATTTTCCGGAGGCTGGCCAGAGAAAACACCTGAAATCCCCCGGAGTCTGTGAGAATCGGGCCGTCCCATGTCATGAATTTGTGCAGACCGCCAAGGTCGTGCACCAGCTTGTCACCCGGCCGCAAATGGAGATGGTAGGTGTTGGACAGTTCCACCTGACAGCCGATATTTTTAAGGTCTGCGGCGCTCAGAGCGCCCTTGATGGCGCCCTGTGTGCCAACGTTCATAAAGACAGGGGTCTGCACTGTGCCGTGCGCGCAGGTAAACACGCCGCGACGTGCCGCGCCCTCTATTTTGAGCACTTCAAACATATTATTCTGTTTCTCCATTCTTTCGTACTATAAGCGGAAATTTGCCCGCGGTATTACATTCCGCCGTTGCGCAGGAACCAATTCAGGCTGTCAATCGCATTGCCGCGATGCAGGTCTTTCACGGCAGGTTCTTCATCCTCCGGTGCTGGAATGTAACGGCGCATATACATATATTTTGTCTGCCACGCAACGTCACAATAGGAGCTGTATTCGTCCATCTGGCAGCCATGGCAGATGTCGTCAGCTATCTCCAAAATCACATCTGCACACTCCAAATCTGTCTTCCACTGCTGCGCAATGGCATCATAGCCAAGAAGTGCGCCAAGGATGTTGCCGGTCACCGCACCCGTGGAATCGCTGTCGCCGCTGTGGTTCACGGCGGCAATGACACCCTTGGAAAAATCATCGGCGTATTTCAAGCTGCAATAAATCGCAATGGCCAGCGTTTCCTCTGCGACCCAGCCCTCTCCAAGTGCGCGAATATTCTGCAAATCGTCCGCGCCGTTTTCGGAAAGCACTATCGCGCGGTCGATCAGCTCGGTCAGCTCTTTCAGGTGAGCGTCTCCGGCAAAAATGCGCGAACAGGTCTCCTTTGCTTCCGTAACGATCTGCCGAAGGGTCATCTTCGTTTCCCCGGGAAAAACAATGCGGTTTATGATATGGCAGAGGACGGCTGCGGGCATATAGCCAAGAGAGTGGCCGTGGGTAATGGCCGCAAGCTGTGCCGCTTCCTTGTCCAAGTGTTCCACAGTGACCTGATAGTTCAGCGCAAGCGGTGCAATACGCATCACGCCGCCGCAGCCCTTGCTGTTGTTTCTCGGGTTTGCGATATAGTCGTCGATACGCTTTCCCTCGTTAGAAGACAGCGCCGAAAGGCAGGTGTTTCCGGGCGCACGTCGGGCATGAAGCTCCGGCACGTCGCAAAGCCATGAAAATTGCTTGTCTTCCGGCCGTTTACCCAATTGCGTATGAAGCCAATCCTGATATGCGATTGCGACATAGCCCCTTGGATTACCCTGAATGCCCCTCATACACCCGCGTGTGTCACCGACGAGCAAACCATTTGCGGTAAAGAGCGTCATCTGCGTGTCGTCGGAGATAAGAGCCTTGCCGCTTCCCGGGTCAAGCTCATAGTGCGTGATGCCCGCAGCGCCGTAACGCTCAAAAATTGCCTGTTCGGACAGGAATTCCACCGGATAGCCAAGCGCATCACCGACCGCACCGCCAAACAGGCAGCCTCGGATGGGACCCAGATATTTTTCATTTTCCCGTTTTTTCTGCTCTGCACGCGCAACCTTAGCCGCTTTTTCATCGCGGTAGAAGTCCGAAAAATTGCGCATAAATTCTTTGTAATTATACTGTTCCGGCGAGCTATCCAAGACCGCAAAGTCGATCCGGTCAAAAAAGGATGACAGCGGCATTTCGTCAAATTTGAAATCCTTCAATGCGCGATAGAACAGGTCGGAAACGACCCTTGCGTCATTTCCGAAGGCGCCGCAGCCAAAAGCACCCAGCACCAGCACGCGATAGCCATAATAGGCCGCAAGCTTCAGCATTCCACAAATGCGGTTATAAAAAAGCTGCTGATATGCATCCTCCGTTAGTCCCTGCTTGCCACGTGTGACCATCGGAGCCGCACAGGTCATCACAGCGACGGTGACGGGCTCGTCCAAAAGATCACCGTTTTCGTCCCGGATGATCATAACCTCCGGCGAAAGAATGATCGCGTCCGAGGCCAGATAGCCACCGTGCAAACGGTTATAGGCATAATACTGCATGGCCTTTTTGCTTTCCAGAGAGAGCAAAAGCGAGCTTTTCCGGCACAGGTCTTCCTCCTGCGCACGGGCGCCCAACCAAACGCCGCCACCCGGATGCACCGGATTGGCAAAATTCAGCACGAGCGGCGGTTTTGCGCCTTTCTTTTGGAACAGGAAGCGATTGCGCAACTGCGCACGAGCCATACTGAACGAGTCGATGTTGCGGCAAGCAACGCCGGTGCTGCCCAGCACAAAGTGCCGGGGAGATATCTTGCGCTGCGAAATCTCCCGCACGTGCTCAGGCAGAAAAACCGCACAGGCTTCGCACTGGCTTAGCGTGAAATTCGTCTTTACCGTCCGATCGTCCTTCCGGTACTTCCCTTGCCGAAAAATCCGCAGCGTTTCTTCCAGCATTTGTATATTTGTCTCTTTGCTCATGCTGCTACCTCCAAAGTGATTTTATAATTTAAGATATA
Organism: uncultured Oscillospiraceae bacterium; assembly: GCA_964588975.1. Lineage (GTDB taxonomy): Bacteria > Bacillota > Clostridia > Oscillospirales > Oscillospiraceae > JAZOXB01. The sequence continues at coordinate 54,460 of CAZPRA010000001.1, forward strand.
ATGAAACAGGCGTCAACGATGTTTACGGGATATAAGATTGGTAAAATCGTATTACCAATCGGCAATT
>CAZPRA010000002.1:0-50492 GCA_964588975.1 uncultured Oscillospiraceae bacterium
GATTGAACATTACGTTGCAATCCACCCCGCTATGGGTATCAGGAAAGCTTATATCAAATGGCGTCTTTTGCCAACTCCTGAACCACGAAGCCGGCGAGCATCAGCCCGGCGCAGGAGGGCACCCAGGAAACGGAAGCAGGAATCGACCGGCGGCCGGGAGGCGGTTCCTCCAAAGCCAAGGGCGTTTGGGGAAGCTCCTGACTGTAGAGCACGGTGTGGTGCTCGATCCCACGGCGGCGCAGCTCCCGGCGCATGATCCGCGCCAGATGACATCCGCTGGTTTTGGAGATGTTCTCAATGCGGAACTGGGTGGGATCCAGCTTGTTTCCCGTTCCCATGGCGCTGATGATGGGAATTCCCCGTTCCCGCGCCGTTTCAATCAGGCTCAGCTTGCAGGAGACAAGGTCAATGGCGTCCACAATATAATCATACGGCTGGCTGAAAAAGTGCTCCTTGCGTTCCTCCGTGTAAAGCTCCGGCAGGGAAGTGACCCGGCATTGGGGATTGATATCCAGAATCCTCCGCGCCATCACATCGGATTTATACTGCCCCAGCGTGGAATGAAGGGCGCAAAGCTGGCGGTTGAGATTGGACAGCCCAATGGTGTCGCTGTCCACCAAAGTCAGCGCGCCGATTCCCGCCCGGGCAAGCCCCTCTGCGGCATAGCTCCCCACGCCGCCTATGCCGAAAATAATCACGTGAGCCGCCTTGAGCCGCTGCATTGCGCTTGAACCAAGCAGCATTTCCTGACGAATCCATTGCTGTTCCATCGTTACCTCCAAAAAGAAAAAATAACCGGAGTGCCGACAAGCGGCACTCCGGGATTTGGAAAAAGTTAGCTTGCGCTATAGTACAGACCGACATTGCCGCACATGGCCGCTTCTTCGCTGTAGTTGCAGACCAGTTCCGTTGCTGCGACAGATTCCTCCAGCCATTCAGCGGCAAGCGTGTTATTGACGCTGGCGCTGGTATAGGTCTTGCTATAGTCGGTGATAAACAGATAGATGGTGCCGCTGCTGATTTCGAAGCTCTTGTAGCTGCCCGCTTGCGCACCTTCCATGATCCAAAGGCAAGCTTCCTTGGAAGTGCTCGACAGGGAATAGTAGTTCATGTTGGAAATTTCAATATCGGCGCCTTCGCTGGTGTATTTTTCGGCCAGAGCACGGAAGTTTGCCTCCGAAGCGTCGCTTTCCAGACCGGCTTTGATGGCGGCAAGCTTGTCTTTCGAGCTGATCTCGCCCTCGGCAAGCTCAGCGTCTTCCGCGTCATTGGGAACATAAATCTGGAGCATTTCGGGGAGCTGATAGTCCGTGTTGGAAAGGAGCTGGATGACATAGTATTCTCCGTCTTTCTCAAACAGCTTCACGCTGCCGACCTCGGTCGTTTCGTCAAAGACCCAAGCGGCAATTTCTTCGGAATAGCTGGAAGTCACCGTGGAAGAAGTGCGGTCGGTGATCATGGTGACGGTCTTTTCCTCATCGTCCGTGACAAAGTTCTTTTCCATTTCCTCGGCAGCAGCCTTGGCCTTGGCTTCTTCTTCGTCGGTGGGATCGGCCTTGTTTCCATCCTCGTCCGCCTCAACGAAATCGTCAGCGCAGACCTGATAGCACCAGAAGGATGCAACGTTGAAGGTCTCGGGTTCTTCTTCATAGCGTGCAGCGATCTCGGCATCGGTAAAGGTCTTCTGCTCAAGATAGTGGCTTGCGGTGTGGGTCAGCTCAAGGTAGTCGCGATAGTTGGACTTGTTGCAGCCGTCGCCATAAATATTGCGAATGGTGGTGGATAATGACCAGCCGTATTCTTCTTTATAGTTGTCCTTCAGACTTTTGATGCTTTCGTCGATTTCGGCCTTGCAGTCGTCGTCAAGCGTGAAACCGTTGGCAACCGCCTCGTCATAGACCAGATAGCAGCTAATGGCCTGCTGCTTGGCAGTGTTGGCAAAGAGCTGCGCCAGAGTGACGTCATACACGCCGTCTTCGGCAGTGTGGCCTTCCAGATAGCCAGTGTCCACTGCAAAGGAGCTGTCGTAAGTAGAGATCAGGCTGAGCAGGGTCAGGTGGCTGTCCGTCACATAGGCTTCGTCCATCGGCACGGAGGAGTCTACGCTATAGTAGGAGCCAAAGTAAGTCGCATAGGTCAGGTAGTTATTGGCGATAGAGGAATAGAAATAGTTGAATTCCTTCACGGAAATATCGTGCTCGCCAACGGTCAAAACCGTGCGGTTGTGCTGATACACGCCGCGACCGAGAACAAAGGCGAACAGAGCCGCTACAATCAGAACAACAACAATGGCGAAAATCCAGCCCTCGGAGAGACGGGACTTCTTTTTGGCCTGCTGGGGAGTTGCGTTGAGCTGTTGCTCCAGTTCAATACGCTTTTTTCTTTCACGGGATGCGCTCATGGTGATTACCTCTCATTCGTGGGTTATACTTGGATTGAACAATCCAAATTGACAGTAAAACGTATTATACCTTGAATTCGTCTCACTTTCAAGTAAAAAGTGAAAATTCTACAAAAAGTTTCTAATTTTTTTACAATGCGGCTCTTTTTTTCTGGTAGAATAAAAAAATGAGCACGCTTGGTGCTCATTTTTAAGCCCCGCTGTGGCCGTGTAGCTCCGTTTATAACCTGCACGAAAGGGCAGGTGGGTTGTCTCTCCACGTCTTTTCTGCTTCCAACGTCCGCAACCGGTCAAAGCCGGAACGGGAGGCCTGCACGCCGAGGCGGAAGTCCGACATCCCGAAAATTTGATGTGGGTTTAAAGAGAGCTATCACGCACCAAGCAGGGAACTTTTTCTGTTTTGCGACGTCAAAGAGGGCAGAGGTTATTCCTCGGCGTCTTCCTCATCCTCAAAGAGCTGATCCATGAGCATTTCATAGACCGTTTCCAGCTCATCCTCATCCTCGACCGCGAGAAGAACCGGCTCGCCGTCTTCCTCCACGGATTTGAGAATGCTGACCTCCAGCTCCTGCGCATCCTCATCTGGCTGCGCCGGAGTCAGCGCCAGATAATCCACGCCCTGATACTGAACGGTCGCGAGAACCTCCAGCTCATATTCCACACCGTCTTCATCGGTGATGGAGATGTAGTTTGCGCCGTAATCCTGATCCATAGCGGTACCTCCTTGCGTGTTGGCAAGTTTATTGTAACCGCTGGCGAATGGAAAATCAAGAGGAAATCGGGCGATAAAGCCGTCCATAGAGAAAAAATTTTTATCAGGCCGCCTGGCCCTTCGCCGTTTTCCGGAAAGAACCGAATTCCACCCGGTCAGCTTCGGCTTTTTTGCTGAAAAATTGCGAAAAACAGGAAGAAAAAAAGCATTGATAACCAATTGACAAGGGTGATATAATTATATAGATAGCGATATTGGGTCAGTTTGCCTTCGGCGGCTGACAGAAGATATGAAAAAACTGGAAAGTGAGGAATTTTACTATGGCCGATCAATCGCAAATGCCCGCCAGACGCCCTCATGTGGCCTGGCGCATTTCCCGCGTTGTGCTCCACGTGCTGGGGAAGATCCTCCTTTGGGTAATGGTCATCGTTGGCACGCTGGCACTCATTGCCGTGATCGCGGGCTCGATTTTTATGACGGAGTTCTCTGCTTATCTCCGGGCTGATGTCATTCCCAAGGCGTATGAATATGCCGATAATCTGGATTTGGACAGCATTTCCCTCGATCAGTCCTCCATTATTTATTATACCGACCCGACTACCGGAGACTATCGCGAGCTGCAGCAGCTCTATGCGGCGGAGAACCGCATTTGGGTGTCCTATGAGGATATCCCGCAGGCGCTCATTGATGCCACCATCGCCATTGAAGACAAGCGCTTTGAGGATCACAACGGCGTAGACTGGCTGCGAACGCTCTCGGCCGTGAAGAATTTTGTCGGCGGCGACGCCTCCTATGGCGCCTCCACCATCACGCAGCAGCTTATCAAGAACCTCTCTTTGGACAATGACGTGACCATCCACCGCAAGGTGCAGGAAATTTTCCGCGCACTTGCCGTTGAGGAACGCTACACCAAACAGGAAATTCTGGAATGGTACCTCAACACCATCTATCTCGGACAGGGCTGCTACGGTGTGCAGAGCGCTTCGGAGGTCTATTTTGCCAAGGATGTGCAGGAGCTCAGCATTGCCGAGTGTGCCTGCATCATCGGAATCACCAACAATCCATCGCTCTATGATCCCTATATCTATCCCGGCAACAATGCAAAGCGTCAGGCCACCATCCTGAGCGAAATGTATTCGCAGGGCAAGATCACGCAGGCGGAATATAATCAGGCAAAGTCGCAGGAGCTTGTCTTCCGCAACGGCCTTTATGACGAAAGAACCTATCTGTGCGGCACGTGCAGCTTTGAAGGCCCCCGCAGCGACTATAACGAGCTGGAGGACAACGCTTATTTCTGCCCGCAGTGCGGCGCGCAGAACTATGAGGTCGACGCGAACAACTGCTATTCCTATTTTGTCGACACCGTCTACCGCGACGTAGTGAAGGATCTGAGCACGACCTATGATCTGAGCGAACAGGCGGCTGTGCAGAAGCTGCTCACCGGCGGCTACCGCATTTATGCCACCATCAACCCGGAAATCCAGTCGCAGGTGGATAAGGTCTATGAAGACCTGAGCAATGTGCCGCAGTATCAGAGCACGCAGCAGCTTCAGTCCGCCATCGTCATCATCGACAACGAAACCGGCGACATCATCGCGATGTCCGGCGGCGTTGGCAAGAAGGAAGCCAGCCTGACTTTGAACCGTGCCACACAAAGCAAGCTGCCAACCGGTTCTTCCATCAAGCCCATTGCGGTCTATGCCCCGGCACTGGAGGCTGGCGTCATCACACCCGCAACCGCCATTGAGGACTCTCCCTTTACGGAAAATCCCGATTGGCCGCAGAACTACTACCGTAAGTATGGCGGCAACTGCTTGGTTCTTAAGGGCGTAGCCAACTCCCTGAACACCATTTCCGTCAAAACGCTCGATGCGCTTGGGCTTCAGGAAAGCTACGATTTCCTCACGCAGAAGCTTGGAATTACCACTTTGGTCGACAGCTATTCCACCGGCGGCAAGGAATACACCGACATTGCCTATGCGCCGCTTGCGCTGGGCGAGCAGACATGGGGCCTGACCGTGCGGGAAATGACGCAGGCTTTCGCGACCTTCCCCAATGACGGCACCTTCCGCGAGGCCAGAACCTATACGCAGGTGCTCGATGCAGAGGGAAATGTCGTTCTGGATAATTCGCAGGAGAGCCACACCGCCGTGAGCGAAAAAACCAGCTTCTATATCAATTATATGCTTCAGTACGCCGTGCAGTATGGCACCGCAACGGCGGCCCAGATGAGTAACATGACCGTGGCCGGTAAGACCGGTACCTCTAACAACAACCAGTGCTACTGGTTTGCCGGTTACACGCCCTACTACACCGCCGTGACATGGTGCGGCTATGACGACCCGGAAACGGTGACCAATTCCGGCAATCCGGCACTGGTCATGTGGAATCAGGTCATGAAACCGCTGCACAGCGCGCTCGAATACCGAAAATTCTCAACCCTTTCCGGTGCAAACTATTATAATATCTGCGCCGACTGCGGCAAGCTGGCCGCAGACTCCTGCAAGGCTGACCTTCGCACGGGAAGTCCCCGCGTCACAAGCGTTTGCCTGCACTATACCGATGTGCCGCAGGACTATTGCGACTGTCATACCCTCGTCAAAATCTGCGCCGCTTCGGGAAAAATCGCAAATGAATACTGCGAGCAGGTGGAGGGCAATACCGTCACAGAACGTGGTATGCTGATTTACAACGAGGACTGGAAGGCAGATTATGACGAGGAATGGGTCTTTGACCCCGAGGACGAGGAGTGCTACTGCACGCTTCACACGGAAGACTCCCTGAAGCCCACGGAGCCGCCAACGGAGTCGGAAGACCCGTCTGAGGATCCCACCGAGCCGCCGGAGCCGACAGAGCCGACGGATGATATCCCGCAGCCAACCGAACCAAGCGAGCCAACTTTGCCGGAGTGGTTGTCTCCGGCTCTCCCGCCGGAGGAAACGCAGTGGTTTGAGCGCCGGAAAATTGAAATAAACTGACAGATAGAAACACAGGAGAACGCCTATGTGGATCGCCAAGGATTGGAAGGATTATGAGGTTCTGGACACCTCGGACGGAGAAAAGCTGGAACGCTGGGGAAAGTATTATCTGGTGCGCCCTGACCCGCAGGTCATCTGGGCCACGCCCAAAAAGCACCCCCGCTGGCAGTCTTATGACGCCCGCTATGCCCGCTCAACGACCGGCGGCGGTCAGTGGTCGAAGCACCGTCTGCCCGAGCGCTGGGACATCCACTATGGCGAGCTGACCTTTCACGTAAAGCCCATGAATTTCAAGCACACCGGCATTTTCCCTGAGCAGGCGGCTAACTGGGACTTTATTTCCCGGGAAATTCGCGCTGCGGGACGACCCATCCGGGTGCTCAACCTCTTTGCCTATACCGGCTGTGCAACGCTGGCTGCGGCGAAGGCCGGTGCCGCTGTTTGCCATGTGGATGCCGCCAGGGGCATGGTTGCATGGGCGCGAGAAAACGCTGCTGCGTCCGGCCTGTCCGAAGCGCCCATCCGCTGGATCGTGGATGACTGCGCCAAATTTGTCGAGCGCGAGATCAAGCGCGGTCGCCGCTATGATGCCGTGATTATGGATCCGCCTTCCTATGGCCGTGGGCCTTCCGGAGAGGTCTGGAAGCTTGAAAAGGATCTTTATCCCTTTCTGGAGCTGGTCTCCGGGGTGCTTTCGGAGAATCCTCTGTTTTTCCTCATTAATTCTTACACGACCGGTCTTGCGCCCTCTGTGCTGACCTGCCTTCTCGACAGCGTAATCACGCCACGTTTTGGCGGCCAGACCTGCTCCGATGAGCTTGGGCTTCCGGTGAGCACCGGTTCTTTGGTACTGCCCTGCGGCGCAACAGGTCGCTGGACAAGTGCCGCAAGGAGCAGCTTATGAGCGTTATTGTAGCTGAAAATCTAAAATTTGCCTATCCGCCGCAGGAAGACAACATTTCTTTCCCGGTTTTCGACGGTCTGAACCTGACTGTTGAGCAGGGGAGCTTTGTTGCCGTCCTTGGGCGCAACGGATGCGGGAAATCCACTCTGGCCAAACACTTCAACGCGGTACTTCTTCCGGAAGGCGGCAGTGTAAGCGTGTTTGGCATGGACACCCGCGACGAGCGGCTCCTTTTGGAAATTCGCCGCACCGTCGGCATGGTTTTCCAAAATCCGGATAACCAGATGGTCGCCAACGTTGTTGAGGAGGATGTGGCCTTTGCTCCGGAAAACCTGGGCGTTGAGCCCGCAGAAATCCGGCAAAGGGTGGATGACGCGCTGAAAACCGTTGGAATGTACGATTTCCGCTCCCATGCGCCGCACCTTCTTTCCGGCGGTCAGAAGCAGCGCGTTGCCATTGCGGGCGTGATCGCCATGCGGCCAAAGTGCATCGTGCTCGATGAGCCAACTGCCATGCTTGACCCGCAGGGACGCCGGGAGGTTATTGCCACCGTAGAGCGCCTGAACCGTGAAAACGGGATCACCGTCGTGCTCATCACCCACCATATGACCGAAGCCATCCGTGCTCAGCGGGTGATCGTCATGGACAACGGGAGAATTCTGGCAGACGGTGCCCCGCGTGAGATTTTTGCGCAGGTGGAGCTGCTTCGCGCAGCCGGGCTTACGGTACCTGCAACGGTGGGTCTGCTTTTTGAACTGAACCGGCGGGGTTATGAATTTCCGCTGGACGCCCTTTCTACAGAAGAATGTGCGCAGGCACTTTATCAGGAATTTACAAAGGATTAACTTCCGTTTTCTGAAAGGCTTGACGCCCGGGAGGAACTTTATTTGCCAACGATTATTGAGGTACGGGACCTCTGCCACACCTATAGCGTCGGCACCCCGTTTCAGCACGACGCCATTCATAACCTGAACTTTTCTCTGGAGCAGGGAGAGTTTCTTGGCATCATCGGACACACTGGCTCGGGAAAATCCACCCTTATCCAGCATTTAAACGGTTTGCTCAAGCCCACGCAGGGGGATGTCCTTCTCCGGGGCGAGAGCATCTGGAAAGACAAGCAGACCACACGCGCAGCGCGTTTTCGCGTTGGGCTGGTTTTTCAGTATCCGGAATATCAGCTTTTTGAGGATACGGTCTATAAAGATATCGCCTTCGGCCCGAAAAATATGGGTCTGAGCACGAATGAGGTGCGTGACCGCGTTCTTCGCGCGGCGGATTTTGCCGGAGTGGAGCGCGTTTTGCTGGAAAAATCGCCCTTTGACCTTTCCGGCGGGCAAAAACGCCGGGTCGCCATTGCCGGAGTGATCGCCATGGAGCCGGAGGTCTTGATTTTTGACGAGCCGACTGCCGGGCTGGATCCTGCCGGCTGCGTGTCTCTGCTGGAGAACATCCAAGCTTACCGCCGCTCCACCGGCGCCACGGTTGTCATGGTCAGCCATTCCATGGATGACGTGGCGCGTCTGGCTGACCGTCTGCTGGTGCTCAATCATGGCACGCTGGAAATGCTCGATTCGCCTCCTGCAATTTTTGCCCGCAGTGAGCGTTTGCGCGAGATTGGCCTTTCCGTGCCGCAGGTAACGGAGCTGTTTGCCCGCCTGAAGGAGCTTGGACTGCCGGTCGACCCGGCCACCTATACTTTCTCCGACGCGCTAGACCAGCTTTTGAGGCTGAAGGGAGGTGCCTGCCATGCTTAAGGACATCACGCTTGGCCAGTATTTCCCGGGCAACACGGTGGTGCACCGCCTTGACCCGCGCACGAAGATCCTTCTGGTGCTGGTTTATATTGTTGCGCTGTTTTTGTGCCGCTGGGTCTTTTCCTATGCGCTGGCGTTTGCGTTTCTGGCGCTTGCCGTTGCTTTGTCGCGCATTCGCCTGAAGGCGCTGTTCAAGGGGCTCAAGCCGCTTTTGCTGATCATTGTTTTTACCGCACTGATCAACCTTTTTTATTCTGAGGGTGAGCCGCTTGTGGAATTCTGGATTTTCCGCATCACCCGTGAGGGCATCTGGAACGCCTGTTTCCTCGTTTTGCGCATTATGCTGCTGGTGATGGGTACCTTTTTGCTGACCTATACGACTTCGCCCATCGCCCTGACAGACGGAATTGAGTCTTTGCTCAAGCCGCTGAAGGTCGTTCATTTTCCCGTTCACGAGCTGGCGATGATGATGAGCATTGCCCTTCGGTTTATTCCAACGCTCATTGAGGAAACGGACAAAATCATCTCCGCGCAGAAGGCTCGCGGCGCAGATTTTGAGACGGGTAATTTGTTTCGCCGCGCCAAAGCGCTCATTCCCATCCTCGTGCCACTTTTTGTCAGCGCTTTTCGCCGTGCGGATGAACTGGCCACTGCCATGGAGTGCCGCTGCTACCACGGCGGCGAAGGCCGCACCAAAATGAAGCAGCTTCGCTTCCACGCGGCCGATACCGTAAGCTTGACCGTTGGCGCGTTGCTTTTGGCCGGAGTCATTGTTCTGCGGCAGTTTGGACTTTAGTCGGAGGAACGCATGAGAAACATTGCTCTTTGCCTGAAATATGACGGCTCACGCTACCACGGCTGGCAGGTGCAGAAAAATGCCGTCACCGTTGCGCAGACCCTTCAGGATGCTGCCGCCCGGGTTTTGGGTCATCCGGTGCACATCACCGGTTGCGGCCGGACGGATGCCGGAGTTCATGCCCGGGTGTATGTGGCAAATTTCAGAACGGACGCCAGAATTCCCTGCGACCGTCTTCCGCTTGCGCTCAACACGCAGCTTCCGGAGGATATCGTGGTCTATGACGCGATGGAGGTTCATCCGGATTTCAACGCCATTGGCTCCTGCGTCCGAAAGGAATACACCTATCAAATCTACAATTCCCGCCTGCGGGATCCTTTTTTCGTCAACCGCGCATGGTTCTATCCCAAGCACTTGGACGAAACGATCCTTCAGCAGGCGGCCAGCCAATTTGTTGGGACGCACGATTTTGCCGCAGTCCGTTCCGTTGGGACGGAGGTCAAATCGACCGTCCGCACGGTCTACCATTTTGATGTGGAACGGCAGGGCGAACTGCTCCTGTTTCGCGTCTGCGCCAACGGATTTCTATATAACATGGCGCGTGCTATGGTAGGCACTGCCGTCTATGCCGCCGAGGGCAAGATTGCGCCGGATGGCATCGGAGAAATATTAAACGGAAAAAACCGCACCGCCGCAGGACCCACGGTTCCGCCCGGCGGACTGTATATGACTCAGCTATGGTATGACGACGGAAAGCTTGCCTTTCACGTCGCTCCTGCCGGGAAGGAGATTATCCTGTGAAACCAACGCTTTGCACACGCTGCAAAAAGAATGTTGCCGTGATTTTCATCACAAAGGTGGAAAACGGAAAAAGTACGAATGAAGGTCTGTGCCTGAAATGCGCCAAGGATCTGGGCATTAAGCAGGTGGATGAGATCGTTGAGCGCATGGGCATTTCCGACGAGGAGCTTGACGGCTTTAACGAGGAAATGATGTCCATGATGGAGCCGGAAGATGACGATGAGGACGAGGTCGGCAGTCGCACGGCAACCTTCCCCAACATGAGCCGCCTGTTTGGAAGTTCATCTGGGCCGATCGTCCCCCGCGAGGAACCAAAGGAAAAGAGCACGCCACCTTCCGGAGAGAAGCAGAAAAGCAAAAAACATAAATTTTTGGACACCTATTGCCTGAATTTGACCGAAAAGGCCAGAAAAAATTCGCTGGACAAGATCATTGGCCGCGAAACGGAGACGGAACGGGTGGTTCAAATTCTCAACCGCCGTCAGAAGAACAACCCCTGCCTGATCGGTGAGCCGGGCGTAGGCAAAACGGCTATCGCTGAGGGACTGGCGCAGCGAATTGTGGCCGGTGACGTACCTTTCAAACTGAAGGACAAGGAGGTTTATCTTCTCGACCTGACCTCCCTTGTGGCGGGCACTCAGTTCCGCGGACAGTTCGAAAGCCGCATGAAAAGCCTGATCACGGAGATCAAGGGCTGCGGCAATATCATTCTGGTGATTGATGAGGTGCATAATCTCGTCGGCGCAGGCGACGCCGAAGGCTCCATGAGCGCGGCAAATATTCTCAAGCCGGCTCTTTCGCGCGGCGAAATTCAGGTCATCGGCGCAACTACTTTTGCCGAATACCGCAAATATATTGAAAAAGACTCCGCACTTGAGCGCCGCTTCCAGCCCGTCACCGTGGCAGAACCCTCCTTGGAGGAAGCCATTTCCATCATCCGTGGCATCGCTCCTTATTACGAGCTGTTCCATGGGGTCAAGGTATCTGCGGAAATGGCGCGTCAGGCCGTCATCCTCTCCGAGCGCTATATCACCGACCGTTTCCTGCCGGATAAGGCTATAGACCTGCTTGACGAAGCCTGCTCAGATCTGAATTTAAAGACCCGCGAGATTTCTCTTTTGGCAGAGAAGCGCAAGGAAAAAGCAGATTATGAGCTGGAAATCAAAATGCTCACCGAGGACACGGAGCACGAGAATTATGAGCGCTTGGCCACATTGCGCAGCAAGGTGCTCCGGCTGGAGCAGGAGATCGCCCAACTTGAGGCTATTCCCGCACCGCAGCTCACCATAGATAATCTTGCGCGGATCATTGAAATGTGGACGAAAATTCCAGCCAGCAAGATCCGCGCGCAGGAATATGAGCAGCTTCGCTCTCTGAACGAAAAGCTCCGGCAGCATATTGTCGGTCAGGACGAGGCAATTGACGCCGTCTGCTCGGCAATTCGCCGCAACCGTGTGGGAATTTCCACCAAAAAGCACCCTGTTTCCTTCATTTTTGTGGGCTCTACGGGCGTCGGCAAAACGGAACTGGTCAAATGTCTTGCCAACGAGCTGTTTGACTCCGTCGATTCTCTTGTGCGGCTGGATATGTCCGAATATATGGAGCGCCACTCCGTTTCCAAACTGATTGGCTCTCCTCCGGGCTATGTTGGCTATGACGAGGCGGGTCAGCTCACCGAAAAAATTCGCAGAAAGCCCTATTCCGTCATCTTGTTTGACGAGCTGGAAAAAGCGCACCCGGATGTGCTCAATGTTCTGCTGCAAATTCTGGACGACGGACGCATCACCGATGCGCAGGGTCGCGTTGTGAATTTCGAAAACACCGTGATCGTTATGACTTCGAATGCCGGCTCCGACCGCAGAGACGGCGCCGTCGGCTTTGGCGGAAGCGTCTCACAGCAGGGCAGGGAAAAGGCGATGAAGGCTCTGCGGGAATTCCTGCGCCCGGAATTTATCAACCGTGTGGATGAAATCATCTGCTTCAACCGCCTTTCCGAGGAGAATTTCCGCGGAATTGCGGCGATCATGCTTGGCGAGCTGAAGGACAATCTAAATGAGCGGGGCATTCACCTTTTCTGGGACGAAAGCATTGTGGACTATCTGGTGAAGGAGTCATATTCGCTGACCTATGGTGCGCGAAATCTCCGGCGCACCATCCAGCGCGAGCTGGAAGACGGCATTGCCGAACGAATTATCGACAGCTTCGAGGCGCCAATTTCCCAAATCAAGCTAACCGTGACCGACGGACGGGTTGAAATTCTGGCATTGTGATATAAAAGCGAACATCCGGCTGAGCATTTTGGCCGGATGTTCGTTGTACATTTGACTACGAGGAATTAAAATGATAAAAGCTGCATTTTTTGATATTGACGGCACGCTGGTCAGCCTGAAAACCAAGCGTTGCCCGGAGTCTACCCGCCAAGCTATACCGGCTCTGCGCGCAAAGGGAATCAAATGCTTTGTGGCCACCGGACGCTCCAAATTTGAGATTCGCTCCGAAAGACTGCTGGACGGTCTGGATTTTGACGGAGTTCTCACAAATAACGGTCAGGATGCCTATGACAGCGCCGGAAGGCTGCTTTATGGGAAACCGCTGGAACTATGTGAGGCAGAAGCCGTTTTGGAATGGGTCGAGAAACGGGGATGTGCCTGCTGGATGGTCGGTGGTGAGAAAAGCTGCCTGAATTTGGTCAATGAACGGGTCATTACCGCAATGGAGGCCATTCACACACACGTGCCGGAGACGGGTGATTTGCGGCAAATGCTCCATTCACCGGTTTATAAGATCGTCCTGTTCCTGACGAGAGCGGAAATGTCCGAACCAATGGCGCTGGCGCCGAGCAGCCGCATGACCCAATGGTACTCGCTGGGGCATGACCTGATCTCTCGCGATGGCGGAAAGCGCAATGCCATGCTGGATATTCTTTCGCGTTACAGTATTTCTCCAGCAGAGTGCATTGCCTTTGGTGACTCAGAAAACGATGTGGAAATGCTTCGTGCTGCCGGGATCGGAGTTGCAATGGGAAACGCCACGGTGGACTGTCAGGCTGCGGCAGACTATATCACGGCGGATTGTGACGAGGACGGAATTATCCTTGCTCTGCGCCATTTTCAAATTCTATAATTGATTGGAGGAAATTCCCTGCTTTCGCTGCGCGAAAGCAGGGAATTTTTGCAAATTATACTGAATTAAATCCGATGGGTGAGAATTCCGCGTTTGTCGTGAATGACGTTGCGGGGGCAGACCATGGCGCAGGCGCCGCAGGACAGACACTTATCGGAAAAGATAAAGGCACGGTTTTCCGAAACTTTGATGGCACCGGCGGGACAGGTCTTTTCGCAAAGACCGCAGCCAATGCAGCTTACCTGACAGACATCCTTGCAGCGGGCGTCCTTGTTGGAGCACAGCACCACAATGGGGTTATCCTCCAGGCGAAGGTGAATGACCCTCTGAGGACACGCGCGGTAGCACGCACCGCAGCCGACGCACTTGCTCTCGTCGACCTCGGCAACACCATAGCAGTTCAGTGAGATCGCGCCGAATTTGCAAACGTCAATGCAGGTGCCGCAGCCGGTGCAGCCGTAGGAACAAAGGTCATAGCCCTCCGGAGAACGGTTGGCACGGCAACCGCCGTTACAGTGGACACAGGCGACCTTGGCGGGAAATTTTTTTCGTACGATCATAAAAATACCCTCTTTCTACCTTACTTGCGCTCATAGGGCGTGCCCGACAGTGGCAAAGTGAAGCGACGCTCGCCGTCAAGACGGAAATAAGCATCTGCAATGGCCGGAGCGGTGGGAATGGACGTGATTTCGCCAATGCCGATGGCGCCGCAGGCAACCTTCAAGCCCGGCTTATCCACAACAATGGCCTTGATCGTCTGGGGAATTTCGTGCGCGCGGAACAGTCCCAGTTCGCCGTATTTTTCAATGGGCTTGCAGTTGCGGTCGATGGGATACTGCTCGCGAAGGGCATAGCCCATGGACATGACCACGCCGCCTTCGATCTGACCCTCGCATGACAGGGGATTGACGGCCTTGCCAACATCGTGAGCCGCAACAATGGACTCAATGTAGCCCGTGCGCTCGTTCAGGATGCACATCTGCGTTGCATAGCCATAGGCAACGTGAGAGACGGGATTGGGCACGTTGGCGCCCAGAGGATCGGTCTTGGCCAGATATTCTCCGTAGAATTCCTGACCGACAAGATCTGCCAGCGTCTTTCCAGCCATGGCCTCGTGCAGCTTCAAACAGGCACGTCTGCAAGCTTCGCCAGTGACCAGAGTTTGACGGGAACCGGAGGTATCGCCGGAATTGGGCGCGATCCAAGTGTTGCTGCGCTCATAAACAATATCCTCGCGGCGCAGATTGGTGTTGGAGATGATCATCTGAACCAGAACGGTGCCAAGCCCCTGACCGATGCAGCTTGCGCCGGAATAGATGTGCACTTTTTCATCTTTTTCCACGATCAGCTTGCAGCGACCCCAGTCAGGAATGCCAACGCCGACGCCGGCGTTTTTCATTGCACAGGCAAGGCCAACGGGCTTGCCCTCGGCCAGCGCCTTATCGTAGTCTTCCTTGACGGCCTCCAAGGTTTCCACAAGGCCGGTGGAGTCGTCAACGATCTGGCCGTTCGGAAGAACACCGCCGGGACGGATGGCGTTGCGGTAGCGGATCTCCCAGGGAGTGATGCCGACAAGGTCGGCCATCATATTGAGAAGCGTCTCCGTGGCAAAACAGGTCTGTGTCACGCCAAAGCCGCGGAAGGCACCGGCAGGGGGATTGTTGGTGTAGTAAGCCGTGCCTTCAATCTCGAAATTTTCATAGGCATAAGGGCCGGCAGCGTGGGTGCAGGCACGCTCCAGAACAGGGCCGCCAAGAGAGGCAAACGCGCCTGTGTCAGAAGCGACCTTGGCCTTCACACCCATGATTTTGCCGTTTTCGTCGCAGCCCATGGTGAAGTCCATGACAAAATGATGACGTTTCGGGTGCACCAGAAGCGATTCTTTTCTGGAAAGCTTCACCTTGACCGGGCGACCGGTGCAGTAAGTAATGAGTGCGGCATGGTGCTGGACGGACATATCCTCCTTGCCGCCAAAACCGCCACCAACGAGGGCGTTTTGCACCTTGACCTTGTCCGTACCCAGAAGCAGCGAACATTCGTGAAGCGTGGTGTGGGCGCTCTGGTCGGTGGAGATGATGAAGACGTCACCGTCAGAGTCCTTATAGGCAACGGCGCACTCGGGCTCTAAGAAGGCGTGCTCCGTCCACGGGGTTTCAAAGTGTTCGGAAAGGACATATTTGGAATTCCGGATGGCTTCTTCCGCATTGCCTCTGGAAACGTGCTTATAAGCCTGAACATTGCTCGTTTCCTCGTCAAAGACCAATGGCGCGTCCGGCGCGGCAGCGGCTTCGATGCTGTTGACAACGGGAAGAACTTCATAATCCACCTTGACCAGCTTTTTGGCCTTTTCCAGCGTGGCCATGTCCTCGGCCACGACCAGCGCAATGGCGTCACCGAGATAGTGCGTCAAGCCGCCGACAGGAATCAGGGTATACTGGTCATGCTTCAGATGACCGATTTTATTTTCGCCGGGGATGTCGTCGGCAGTCAGGACCGCAACGACGCCGGGCAGCTTCAGGGCATTGGAGGCGTCGATCGATTTGACCCGTGCGCGGGCATATTTGCTGCGCACGGCGCTGCCATAGCACATTCCATCCATATAAAAATCGTCAGGATATTTGCCAAAGCCGAGAACCTTTTCCTCAACGTCCAGACGGTGAACACGGGAACCAATTTTCCAATCCGTTGCAGAGGGCAGAGGTATTTTGCCGTCGCGGAAAATCTGACCCGCGAGGCGGATGGCGGCAATGATTTTCACATAGCCTGTGCAGCGGCAGAAGTTATTTCGAATGGCAAAGCGGATTTGCTCATCCGTCGGGTCAGCGCACTTGTCGAGCAGACTTTTGGCGCAAAGCACCATGCCGGGAATGCAAAAGCCGCACTGAACCGCACCTGCTTCGCCAAAGGCATAGACATAGACGGATTTTTCAAAATCGGACAGACCTTCCACCGTTAAAACGTGCTTGCCGTCGAGACAGTCGGTATCAGGAATACACGCCCGGCAGGGTTCTCCTTCGATCAAAACGGTGCAAGCACCGCAAGCACCCTCGCTGCAACCGTCTTTTGCAGACGTCAGGTGCATTTCATCCCGCAGAAAGCGCAGGAGCTTCATTTTTTTGCTCACGGTAACTTCCTTACCGTTCAGGGTAAAGGTGGACATTAGACATAACCCCTTTTCTTGTGCATTTATAACAAAACGAAATCCAAAAACGTCACTATTTTCACCATAACCACATTATACAATAAAACGCTCCATCCTGCAAGGACAGAGCGTTATCTTTTTTCAAAAAAATCCGAAAAAAAGTCGCTGAACGGAAATAAATCAATCTAACAGTGCAATTTGGTGTGAAAATTCCGCAATAGCGAACAATAATTGGAAATGCTGCACGATTATAGCGCAGGTTTGCGCTCCTTCAGGTATTCCAGCGCCATTTCATAGCCTGTAAAACCCTCACCCATGATGGTTTTTTCGCAGGCAGAGCGAACATAAGAACACTGCCGGAAATTCTCCCGGAGAGAAAGATCGCTCAAATGTACCTCAACGGTTGGTAAGCCCACGGCCTTCAGAGCATCCAGAAGCGCAACCGAGGTGTGGGTATAGGCGGCGGGATTGATAACGATCGCGTCAAATGTGCCAAGCGCCTGCTGGATCCAGTCGACCAGAACGCCTTCGTGGTTGCTCTGCCGGATCTCGACCTCCAGCCCAAGCGACAAAGCTTTCTTTTGTATTTGAGCTTCCAGCTCGGCGTAGGTTTTGCTGCCGTAAAGCTCCGGTTCGCGCAGCCCAAGCAGGTTCAGATTTGGGCCGTTCAGCACCAGTACTCTCATTTCAGAACCTCCAGAATTTGTGTCACGGCGTCTTCCGGTGTGCCGCAATTTTCAACGGTGCACTGGCAAAAGCGCTCATAAAGCACCCTGCGTTTGCGGTAAAGCGCTTCTACGCCCTCGCGCCTGCTGATGGGTCGCCCTTCAGAGTGCAGGAGGGAAAGCGGGCGCTTAAGCCAGACGAGCGTTCCGTTTTGCCGCAGAAGATCTCTGTTTTCTGCGCGGGTAACGCAGCCGCCGCCCGTGGCGATAACGCAGCCGGAGCGCTTACCAAGCGCCTTTAGCACTTCGGTTTCTTCCTGTCGGAAGGCAAGTTCCCCGTAACGCGTAAAAAAATCTTCAATCGAACAGCCGACGCGCCGGATGATCTCCTCGTCAGCGTCAAAAAAAGGTCTGCCAAGGCGCTGCGCCAGAAGCCTTCCAACGGTTGTTTTTCCGCAGCCGGGCATACCAATGAGAATGATGTTTTCCAAGTCTTTTTCGAGTTTACATAAAACCGAATTATTGCAACCTTCCGGCAATTTTCTGCCGCTGAACAACTCAGAGGCACGCACCGCCTGAGCCACCAGCATGGCAAGCCCACCCTGACAGTGTATTCCCAAATTCTCCGCGTCCAGCAGCAGCCGGGTACGCGCAGGATTATAAACAAGGTCTAGCACCAGCCGGAGCGTTGGGAACTGTTCCAGCGAAACAAGCCGCTCGCCGTTGTTTGGGTACATTCCGACCGGCGTGGCATTGATCAGCACGGAGGCGTCAGCGTGCAGGGACAAGTCGTCATAGCGTACAGGCCCCTTGCGTGAAACGGTCACGACCTGAGCCCCAGCGTCCTCCAAAACGCCGCAAACGGTGGCCGCAACACCACCGGAACCAAGGATGATGGCCTTTTCTCCGGCTCTGACGCCGCCACAAAGCGCCAAAAGCCACGCAAAGCCGTCGTAGTCGGTGTTGTCTCCAAAGAGAGAGCCATCCTCGCGCCGGAGAAGCGTGTTGACGCTGCCAAGACGCCGGGCTTGCGGCGAAAGCGCCGCGCAGAAGGGGATGACGGTTTTTTTATAAGGTATCGTAACATTCAGGCCGTCAAAAGCGCCGCTTCGCAAAAAATCCGCCAGTTTTTCCGGCGCAACTTCAAAAAGCGAATAGGCATAATCGCCCAAAAGAGCATAAATTTTGGGAGAATGGCTGTGGGCAAGGGACTGCCCCAAAAGTCCGCAACGCATCTTAGTCCTCCGCTCGCTCGGAAAAATGCTTCTGCTGATGGTCACGGCTCAGTTCAAAAATATTGGAATAGAGCGACGCAACATAGGGCTCTAACTCCTTCCGGGACAGCTTTTTGAGCTGCAAGAGCTTTTCATATTCGCGCTCAGGCTGAAAAACAGAAAGCCTCTGTGCCTGTTTGAGCCGACCGATTTCGGCAGAAATATCCATCCGCTCTTGAAAGAGCGCCACGATTTGCTGGTCAATGGCGTCAATTTGATTCCTGTAATCCGTCAAGTCCATTGTTTTGCCTCCAAAATGGCGTCCAAAATGGCGATGGCCGCTGCAGCTTCCACGCAGGGAAGCGCTCTGGGCACAATGCAGGGGTCGTGACGGCCTTGAATTTCCAGCGGTACCGATTTGGGTTCATCCGCAAGAGACACGCTTTCCTGCTGCCGGGCGATGGACGGAGTTGGTTTGACGGCCACCCGGAACAGGAGCGGCATACCCGTGCTCATGCCGCCGAGAATTCCACCGGCATGGTTGCTTGCGGTGTGAACGCAGCCGTTTGCGTCCGAAAAAAAGGGGTCATTGTGCTCGCTGCCGCGCATCGCGGCACAGTCAAAGCCGTCTCCGAACGCCACCGCCTTCAGGCCGGGAATGCCAAAGAGAATTTGAGAAAGGCGGTTTTCAAGCCCGCCGAAAACAGGCTCGCCTAGACCGGCAGGAAGACCCGTCACGGCGCATTCGACCACGCCGCCAACGCTGTCGCCAAGTGCCTTAGCTTCTTCTATCTGCCTACACATTTCCGGCCAGACGCTTTCGTTTAAAGTCAGCCCGTTTAAGGGCAATTCCGGCCTGAGAGTGTCAAACCGACGGTCAGGGACAGAGCCGATCTGCGCAATATGCGCGCCAATTTGAATGTTCTGGAGCCTGAGAAATTGCAAACACAGGCCGCCCGCGACGCACAAAGGCGCAGTCAGCCGCCCGGAATAATGTCCGCCACCGCGCAAATCCGCTGCGTCACCGAATTTCATCCGCGCGGGATAATCCGCGTGAGACGGTCTGGGAATTTTTGAAAGCGAAGCATAATCCTCCGAACGCACATCGCGATTGGGCAAAATCGCCGTGATCGGAGCGCCGCAGGTGCATCCGTCCACAAGTCCGCTTATAAATTCCGGCTCATCGGCTTCCCTGCGGGCTGTGGAAAGACTGCTTTGCCCCGGAGCGCGGCGGTTGAGAAAGGCTTGAAGTTCCTCTGTATCCAGCAAAAAACCCTGCGGAAAGCCCTCAAGCGTCATGCCGACGGCGGAGCCGTGGGACTGGCCAAAAATATGAAGCTTCAGAGCGGTGCCAAAGCTGCTGCTCACGGCGTTTCCTCCTTTCGCAGAAAATCAAAATGCTGCCAGAATGTTGGATAAGATTTGCAAACGGCTTCCGCGCCGGATAAAACCACAGGCTTGCGGCAGAGAGTTGAGGCGATGGCGGCAAGCATTGCAATGCGGTGATCGCCGCAGCTATCCACGCACCCGCCGGTGAGACTGCCGCCGGTAATGAGAAGGCCGTCCTGCGTTTGATGTACATGACCTCCGAGCGCGTTCAGTGTTCTTGCAACGCTTTGTAGGCGGTCACTTTCCTTATCGCGCAAGCGTCCTGCGCCAAGAATTCGGGTCTGCCCGTGCGCACAGGCGGCCACAAAAGCCAGCGGCGGAACAAGATCGGGAATATCCCGAACATCGAGCGTTTGAGCGCTCAATTTAGCGGCTCGAACGGTTAAAATATCGTTGTGCCAGCTTAAACTGGCGCCAAAATCCTTTAAAATAGAGACGATTTGCGCATCGCCCTGGCAGGAGTCAGGGCAAAGACCGCGCAGCGAAACCTCGCCCCGGACAGCGCCTGCGCACAGCCAGAAAGCGGCATTTGACCAGTCTCCCTCAACAAGATAGCTTCCGGCAGAGCGAAAGCGCTGCGGCTGAATGTGCCAGCCGTTCCAGTGAACACCAAAGGCGGAAAGCACCTGCCGCGTCATGGCGGTATAGGGCGCAGATTCCAGCGGCGTGGTTAACATAATATCCGACTGACCGTCCAGCAGAGGAAGCGCCAGAAGCAGACCGGAGAGAAACTGAGACGAGACGTCGCCGGCAATGCAGTAGCGCCCGCTTTGCAGTTTTCCGTTGCAGACAAGCGTGTTTGGAGCAGGACGGGAAAAGCGGCAGCCGTGCGCCTGCATAGCCTGCAAAAGCGGAAGCAAGGGCCGCCGGGCAAGACGGGCGCTCATCACAAAACGAGCGTCTGCGCCCAGAGCTGCCGTCACGGGCAGCAGAAAGCGAAGTGTTGAGCCGCTTTCGCCGCAATCGAGCAGGGAGGCGTTGCGCAGATTTTCTCTGATGGGTCGAACGGAAAAAACACCGTTTTCATAAGCGATTTCAGCGCCCAAAGCGGAAAGACAGCGGACGGTTGCTTCAATGTCGCCCGAGACATCCGGGCATATGATTTGAGTTTCCTGATCGGACAGGGCTGCGCAGATGAGCAGACGGTGCGCCATGGACTTTGAGGCAACGGCGCGAAGCGTGCCACGAACGGGGTGAGGGTCGAGTGCAAGCTCCATCTCACAAGCCCTCCTGAATAAGAGCCTTCAGCCGGGCAACCGGGAACTGCTCCAAAACGCACTGTCCGACCGCACGGGAAACGGCCAGCGTGATTTGCGTTCCACGGCGCTTTTTGTCGGAAAGTGCAGCGGTAGCGAGCGCACGGGCGGAAAGCTCTGTGCGCACAGGAAGCCCAAAGGCCAGAAGCAGGTCTTGAATAGCCGCTCGGTCAGCAGAAAACAACCGGGCCATCATTGCCATACCGATGGAAACGGCGCAGCCATGCGAGACGGTATAGTCGCTGCAAAGCTCAATTGCATGGCCGAAGGTGTGACCGTAATTTAGCATTTGTCGCTCACCACGGTCAAATTCGTCGCGCTGAACCACTGCCGCCTTGTGCCGGACAGAAGCAGCGATGAGTGCTTCGCGGTCAAAGTCTGTGCCCTGCGCCTGAAGCTGTGCAAACATAGCCGGGTCAAAGGCAATGGCGGTTTTAATGAGCTCTGCGCAGCCGTCTCGAAACACGTGCTCCGGCAGCGTGCGAAGCGTTTCCACATCGCAAAGAACGGCCTTAGGCTGCTTGAATGCACCAAGCAGATTTTTGCCCGAGGGCAGATCTATGGCGGTCTTGCCGCCGACCGATGCGTCCACCATTGCAAGCAGCGTTGTCGGCACAATCAGCAGGGGAATTCCGCGCAGATAGGTTGCGGCGGCAAAGCCGGTCAAGTCCCCAATCACGCCGCCGCCAAGCGCTACCACAAGGTCACTGCGGGTGAATCGATTTTCCACAAAAGCGTTTATCAGGTTTACATAATATTGAAAGCATTTGGTGTGTTCTCCTGCCGGGAGCACCTGTGTGACCGTTTCAAGCCTGGCATTTTCAAGGCTCTGACAGGCACAGCGCAGATAATGCGGCGCGACGTTTTCATCCGTGACCACCATCACCTTGCCCTGCGTTACGCTTGCGGCTTCTTTTCCGAGCTCTGCAAGAAGGCCGGAGCCAATGCGAACGGCGTAGGCTTGGGAAGCGGATATTTCAATGCGAGTCATCTTAGCTCTCCTGCGCGCGTAAAGCTCCGCGAAGCGCACGCATTTGCGTCATCAGGCGAGCAAACTGCTCCGGGAGCAAAGCCTGTCCACCATCGCACAGAGCGTCCATGGGGCTCGTGTGAATTTCCAGCATCAGGCCGTCTGCACCGCAGGCACAGGCCGCAAGCGCCATTGGCGGCACCAGACGGGCGCTTCCGGTGGCGTGACTGGGATCCACCACGACCGGCAGATGCGTCAGCTCATGCAGAGCTGGCACGGCGGTCAGGTCGAGGGTGTTTCTGGCATAGCTGTCAAAGCTGCGGATGCCCCGCTCGCAGAGAATGACATTTGTGTTGCCCTCAGAGAGAATATATTCCGCGCTCATGAGCCATTCGTGCAGCGTGCTGGCAAGGCCACGCTTGAGAAGAATGGGCTTCTTGCACTGGCCTAGCGCCTTAAGCAGTTCGAAATTCTGCATATTTCTTGCGCCGACCTGAATGACATCCACGTCCTGAAACAGTTCAAGCTGACTTGCGCTCATGATCTCCGTTACAAGCGGTAGGCCGGTGGCCGCCTTTGCCTTCAGGAGCAGCCGGATCCCTTCATCGCCAAGCCCCTGAAAATCGTAAGGAGAGGTGCGGGGCTTAAAGGCGCCGCCTCGGAGAAGACCGGCTCCGGCAGCCTTGACCGCTTCCGCACAGGCCATAAGCTGTGCCTCGGACTCAACGGCGCAAGGGCCTGCAATCACGGGGAAATGACCGCCGCCAAAGGTTTGGTCGCCTACGGTGATGAGCGTGTCTTTTTCGTGGTTGCGGCGGCTGCAAAGGCGGAAAGGCTCGGAAATGCTCCGCACGCTTTCCACAAAATCCAAACTGCCCAGCAGTTCCATATCCACGCCATGAACGTTCCCGGTCAGCCACAAAAGGGAAGCATCCCCGTTTTGAGAGATTTGAACTTCGACATTCTGACTTTGCAGCCATGCAATCAGAAGCTCCAAGCGCTCCTTGTCGGTGCCTTTTCGAATCACGGCGATCATATGCTCAGACCTCTTTTCTGTAAAAAACCTCCGGCAGAGCCGGAGGTCTGATTTTTCTTCTATGATTATATCATGTTCCGATGGGCATTTCAAGAATTTTTTTCCTCTCTGGCATATAAGGGGCGTATCTTCTGACGGTAAAGGGCAATGAGCATACTGACAGATACCAGAAGGGAAATAACCTCAGCAATGGGGAAGGAGAACCAGACCAGCTCCATGCGGCCAATCAGAGAAATCAGGTAAGCGGCAGGAATCAGGATGACGAGCTGGCGTGAAATCGAGACGATCAGGCTATAGACGCTTTTGCCAAGTGCCTGAAACACGCCGCCAAAGATGATGCACGGGCCGGCGAACACGAAGGGCAGGCACAAAATCCGCAACGCGGGAACGCCCACCTGAAGCATTTCGTCATTGGCGTTGAAGAAGCTGAGAAGTGTTTCCGGGAAAAGCTGGAAAATGGCAATTCCGATGAGCATCAGGGAGCTTGCGCCGAGCGCACCGAACAAAATGGTCTTGGTAATGCGCTTTGGCTTGCAGGCGCCGTAGTTATAGGCGCTGATGGCAAGCACCGCGTTGTTGATGCCGAAAACGGGCATGAAGATGAAGCTTTGCAGCTTGTAATAGGCGCCGAAAACGGCAGTGCCGACCTCACCCAGACCGACCTGCACGGCTTCATAGCGCATTAAAATGAGGTTAAAGAGATAGTACATCACCGAGCCGATTGCGACCATCACGATAGAGGGAATGGCAATGGCCATGATTTTGCCGCAGAGCTTCCAGTCAGGCCGGAAGCCCCGGAAGTGGAACTGAACCTCAGGATTTTTCTTCCAGTTGAAGAAAATGGCAAGCCCAAAGGCGACAAACTGGCCTATGACCGTAGCAACAGCGGCACCGGCAACCTCCATCCGGGGAACAAAGCCAAGGCCAAAGATAAAGACCGGGTCAAGAATGATATTGATCACGGCACCGGTGCCCTGCGTGATGAGGGTATAGGAGGTGCGGCCTGTAGACTGAAGCAATCGCTCGAGAATGACCTCACCAAAAATGCCCAGGGAGGCAATCGTGATGATTTGAATATAGTTCTTGCCATAGGCAATGACCTGCGGATTTGAGGTCTGTGAGCGCATGAAGGCTTCCGCGCCGAAAATACCGAACAGCACGCAAAGGAGCATACCCAGCACGATCAGAAGAAGACCATTGGTAGCGCAACGATTGACCGTTTCCTGCTTCTTTTCACCAAGCGCCCGGGACAAAAGGGCATTCACGCCCACGGAAATACCCGTTGCAATGCCGATCATGATATTCTGAACCGGAAAAGCCAGAGAGACGGCATTAAGCGCGTCCTGATTTTCGTTGGAAATGCGGGAGACGAACATACTGTCCACCACATTATAAAAGGCCTGCACCAGCATGGACAGAGCCATAGGAAGCGCCATGAAAAACAGCAGCTTTCCAATGGGCTGCACACCCATTTTGTTTTCTTTCAAAGAACTCATTGTTTTACCTCTTGATATTTTTGCAAATTTCTATTATACAGGCTGTACCAGCAAAAAGCAATAGCAAAAGCAGAAAAAGAAAAATGCAAGAAAAAACGTGCCATTTTGCATGAAATATGATATAATAAATATTGGAACGAATTTGGCAAGGAGGCTGGCACAATGACAACAGACCAGATCGCCGCCCTGCTGCAAAGCGATGCGGAAGCAGTATTGGCCAATGACAGGCAGCTCTATTTCAAACAGATTTCTCAGGCAGCGGGAATCATCGCCGCAAATGTCCGGCAGCGTCCTGTGGTGCTGCTTGCAGGGCCGTCCGGCTCGGGCAAGACGACGACTGCGCTTTTGATCCAGCGGGAGCTGGAGCGCATGGGAATGGTGACGCACACATTGCAAATGGACGACTATTTTTCGCCCCTGACGCCGGAAGAACTGGAGCTTTTAAGCCGCAACGAACTGGATCTGGAAAAGCCCAGCCGGGTGGATGTCCCGTTTTTTCAGGAGCAGCTTGGCCAAATTCTGGCCTGTCAGGAGGTCATGCTGCCGCGTTATGATTTCAAGGAGAGCACGCGTGTTTTTGACGGACGCAGCCTGAAGCGCAAGCCGGGTGAGCTTGTGCTCATGGAGGGCATTCATGCGCTCAACCCCGGTGTCACGGGCTATACCGACCGCACCACCCGGGTCTATGTCAGCGTGCGCACCCGCATCACGACCCGTGACGGCCTGACGCTCCATCCTTCGCGTATTCGTCTTGCCCGGCGGCTTCTGCGCGACCGCATGAACCGCAACCGGGCACTCACCCAAACCATCACCATGCGCAAGCGCGTGGATGCCGGGGAGCAGAAATACATCATGCCCTATAAGCCCTTGGCGCATTGCAGCGTGGATTCTTTTTATTCCTCGGAGATCAGCTTTTATAAGCCATTCCTCTTTCATGAGCTTCAAGCGCTTGCGCCGGAGTACGACGATCTTCAGGAGTTGGTTCATGTGATGCGAGAACTTCCGGAGCTTCCTGCCTCTTTGCTGCCCAAAGACAGCCTCCTTCGCGAATTCATCGGCGGAAGTGAGCTGAACTATTGATTTATCAGCAACTCAACCGCTGGTTGAGACGATTTTTCTGCGCCATTAACCGACAGATGATTGCTTTTTGTGCCACAATCTGGCATAGTGGTGCCATGAAATGGAGGGAATCAAAATGACACAAAAAACCTTAGGAGAACGCATTAAAGAAAACCGCAAGCGTCTGGGACTGACGCAGGATGAGCTTGCCAGACGCATGGGCGTCAGCGCTCAGGCAGTGAGCAAATGGGAGAATAACCTCTCCTGCCCGGATATTTCCATTTTGCCGGAGTTGGCAGAGATCTTTGGCATCAGCTTAGATGAGCTTCTTGGCAGAGAAGGGAAAAAAGGCGGCGCCGCGGTGCATGAGGCTGAGCCGGTCGAAGATGAGCCAAAGGAGCGGGAATTCCACCTGAGCTGGGACATTGGAAAAAAGAAACGCGAGAGCGTCATTTTCGCCATTTTTGTGCTGATTTTTGGCGGGCTGCTTCTGATGAATCATCTGCTGGAGCTGGACGTTTCCTGGTGGACACTTCTGTGGACGCTGGGTCTGAGCTTCGTGGGTGTCTGCGGCCTGAGCGGAGAATTCTCGTTTTTCTGCCTGATTATGACGTTGGCCGGCGGCTTTTTTCTGCTTGATGCCTACGGACTGTTCCAATTTGACCTGAGCTGGGGCATACTCATCCCTGCGGTCGTGATTGTCTGGGGTCTATGCCTGCTGCTCGATATCGTGCGTGGAAAGCATAAGAAGCACAAGAAAAATGTCCACGGCGATCACACGCTTGAATATGAATACTCCTGCAATGACGGTATGCTCAAATGCGAGCTCAGCTTCGGAGAGTGCCGCGTTCCGGTGGTAACGCCTGTGCTGCGCGGCGGCAGCGTGGAAAGCAGCTTTGGCAGCTTCCATGTGGATTTTTCGGGCTGTGAGGCCGTGGCTGACGGTTGCCGGATTCAGGCGGAAAACAGCTTCGGCAGCCTGACGCTTCTGGTGCCAGATCAGTATCAGGTCGTGTGCGTTTCGCACAATTCCATGGCAGCTCCGGCAGAGATCAAAGGCGAGCCGCAACCAAACCCCGCCGGGCGTATCGAGCTGGAGGTCGAGAACACTGCCGGAAACGTTGTCGTGAAATACATCTCAATATAAGTGATAACAAGCGCAGACTCAGGATTTTTCCGAGTCTGCGCGTTTCATGCACCAAAATCTGATCCGGTCATAATATGGAATGAGCTGAAGCTCAAGTATTTGACAGGAGGTTCCTGATTATGTGTGGAAATAACGGATTTGGTAGCTGCTGGTGGATCATCATTTTGATTCTCCTGTTCTGCTGCTGCGGTGGAAATAACGGCAATTGCCTGAGCAGCAACAATTCCTGCGGCTGCGGCTGCGATAACGGCTGCGGTTGCTGAATTTAAATTTGTAACGGCGGAGGGATTTTCGTCCCTCCGTTTTGAATTTACCATAGCTTTTCCGGCAGGAGTGTGCTATAATACTGTCGGAAGTACGCACAAAGGGGATGCGCTTATGGACTCTGAAAAAAATAATGAGCTGGAATTATCGGAATTTGACCTGCCGGAACCGGACGATGAGCGCCCTGTTGGTTATCGCCGCCCGGAAAAGAACCGCAAAAAGCAAACGAAAAGCAGAGTGCTGGGGCTGCTTTCGCTTTGCCTTTCTCTGCTTGGTGTTGTGCTTTTGCTCTGCCTTGGAATTTACGGCATTTCCAAATGGTCGGATGGCACACTTTCCGGCTCCATCCTGATTTTTGGCAAGGCAGCGCTTCTTGCCTGCGGCATTTTGGCGCTCAGTGCGCTGGTTCTGGCGCTGATTGCCCTGTTTCGCCGCCGCCAGACAAAGCTTGCGGCAGTTTTTTCGCTGTTGCTTTCTTTGCTGCTGCTTGCCGTTTGCGTTGCCGTTTTCTGGGGCTATACCTATCTGTTCGGCACCGTTGAAAAGGATAAAGATTTCCAAAATCTCTCGCAGGATGATTTAAGCGTTGTGCAGACAGGTGAGTCCGGCGAAATCATCCGCCAGACGGAGCCCATAGAGAGCAGCTTAGGCCCCGATGAGATTGAGTCACAAAACCATGGACACGAGATTGGGCGGGAGTACCTGACGGATGAAGACCTGCCCGACGAGGTCAAGGAAATCATCTATGGCATGAAGCCGGAAAATGCCAGCTATCTTCTGCCTGGCTCGGAGCAAATCAGCACCTTTGTGCTCTATGGCACGGACGATTACGACTCATCAGACAGCATTATTCTCCTGAGCGTTGACCGCGTTCATAAAAAAATTAAAATGATTTCCATTGCCCGTGACACTTATGTTACCATTCCGCAGTGGGGCAGCCACTCGAAAATCAACTATGCCTATACCTGGGGCGGCGCTCAGATGGCCGTGAGCACGCTGAACTACAATTTCTTCCTGAACGTGATGGACTATATCACGGTGGATATGAACCAGTTGGAGAGCATTGTGGATCTGGTCGGCGGCGTGGATATTGACCTGACCCGTCAGGAAGCCAATTATCTGGCACATTCCGGCTATGCGCACTCCGGTCTGTGTCATCTCGATGGCGATATGGCCGTCAATTATGCCCGCCTTCGTGAAATTGATACGGAAATCGACCGAACCGGCCGCCAGAGAAAGCTTCTGACCGCCATGATGACCTCTGTCAGCCAGATGCCGCTGGGCAACTATCCGAAGTTTATCCGTTCCTGCCTTGGAATGTGCACCACTTCCTTCCAGATGGACGAGCTGATGGATATTGTTCTGGAGGTCGTTCAGAACGACTATACGATCGAGTCATACGCCATTTTGGAGCAGGTGCCCTATTGGGGCGGCTTGCTGGGCACGGAGCGGAATTTCTACTGTGTCTATGACCTGAACTATGCCAGTGACGTTATCTACCGCCTGATTTATGAAGACCTTTACCTCTCCGGCTATCCGGATGAGTTACCGGATGACACAGAAGAATAAGCAAAAATCACCCTTGGGTCATGAACCCGAGGGTGATTTCGTTATTAGCCGCCGAGGTAGGCTTTCTTGACCTCGTCGCTTTGCGCAAGCTCCGTTCCGGTGCCGGAGAGCGTAATGCGTCCGGTCTCAAGAACATAGGCGCGGTCGGCAATGTCCAGCGCCATACCTGCGTTTTGCTCTACCAGCAAAATGGTAGTTCCGGCCTTTTTCAGCTCGCGGATGATATCAAAAATCTGCTCTACCAGAATGGGCGCCAGACCCATGGATGGCTCGTCAAGCATAAGCAGTTTCGGAGAGATCATCATGGCGCGACCCATGGCGAGCATTTGCTGCTCGCCGCCGGAAAGCGTACCGGCAATCTGCTTACGGCGTTCCTTCAGGCGTGGAAAATGCGCAAACACCTTTTCCAGCGGCTCGGCAATGCTGCCCTTTCGCGTAAAAGCGCCCATTTCAAGGTTTTCCTGCACCGTCATCTGAAGAAAAATGCGTCTGCCCTCCGGCACGTGCGCCAAGCCCTGAGAGACAAGGCGATAGCCCTCGGTGTGGGTGATGTCGCGGCCAAGGAATTCAATGGAACCGGAGCGGGGATGCATCAGGCCGGAGACGGTCTTGAGCGTGGTAGACTTTCCGGCACCGTTGGCGCCGATGAGCGCAACGGTTTCGCCCTCGTTCACCTGAAACGATACGCCCTTGATGGCGTGGATTGCGCCATAGTAGACATGGATATCATGAACCTTCAGCATGAATTTCCTCAGCTCCTTTCTTGCCCAGATAAGCTTCGATCACGGTGGGATTGTTGCAAATTTGTTCCGGTGTGCCCTTGGCGATGATTTTTCCGTAGTTCACCACGGCAATGCCCTCGCAAACGCCCATGACCAAGTTCATATCATGCTCGATGAGCATGACCGCAATGTGGAATTCGTCGCGAATTCGCTCAATATGCTCCATGAGCTCTGCCGTTTCCGAGGGATTCATACCGGCAGCCGGCTCGTCAAGGAGCAAAATCGCAGGCTCGCTTGCCAGCGCCCGGACGATTTCCAGACGGCGCTGCGCGCCATAGGGCAGAGAATCGGCCTGATACTGTGCCATATCCGCCATGCCCATGAAATCCAGCAGTTCCAGACAGCGTGACTTAGCCGCTTTTTCGGCGCGGTAGTAGCCCGGCGTGTGCAAAATCGACGCAGCAAAGGAGCACTTGATTTGATTGTGCAGACCGACCTTAACATTGTCGATCACGCTCATTCCACCAAAAAGACGAATGTTCTGAAAGGTTCTGGCAATGCCAAGGCGATTGACCTGAGCGGTGGACATTCCTTTCGTGTCAATTCCGCGCAGGAGAATGGAGCCCCGCGTGGGCTGATAAACGTTGGTCAAAAGATTAAAAATCGTGGTCTTTCCGGCACCGTTTGGGCCGATCAAACCGGCAATTTCCGTTGCGCCGATGGTCAGCGTGAAGCTGTCCACCGCCGTAAGGCCGCCAAAATCAATGCCCAGATTGCGAATGTCCAGAACCGGCGGCTTTCCGAGGTCGCGCTCCGGGATAATAACATCCGTCGGCATGGGAACCATTTTGGGCTGGTTGAGTCGAATACTCATTTTCTGGCCTCCTTTCGGCGGAAAATTGCCTTTGTGCGCTCAATGGCAGAGCGTTTCCATTCCAGAACGCGGCTGTTGGCGCTGAGGATCATCACCAGAATGAGAACCAGCGCATAAATCAGCATCCAGAGGTCTTCAAAGTCCGAAAGCACCAATTCCAGAAGCGTGAGTGCAATCGCGGAGATCATGCACCCGCGCAGATTGCCCATGCCGCCCAGGACGACCATGACCAAAACGCTGATAGACTTGTTGAAATCAAACTGACGGGCTTCGATTTTGGTATAGTTCAGCGCGAAAAGCACACCGGCAATGCCTGCAAGGAAGGCAGAGATGACAAACGCCTTCATCTTATAGGCGGTCAGATTGACGCCAACGGATTCGGCTGCGATGGGGTTATCGCGAATGGCTTTGATTGCGCGGCCTTCTTTGCTGTGCACCAAATTCATGATGATGATCAGCGAAAAGAGCACCAGCGCAAAGCTCATGCCCAAGGTGGAGAGCTTCGTGGAAATGCTGGCACCCTGCGCACCGGCAATCACATAATTTCCGTTTGTCGTGTCGACATTGTTGCCAAAGAGCGAAAAATGCGGCACGCCGTCTACCAGCTCAACATAAAGGCAGTTGAAGATGGTGCGAATGATCTCCCCGAAGGCCAGCGTCACAATGGCCAAATAGTCTCCGCGAAGCCGCAGAACGGGGATACCGATCAAAAAGCCCATCACACCCGCCATCACACCGCCGGCGACAACGCAGGCAAGCATGAGCAAAACAGGGCTGGAGATATACGGCGCGAAAACGGCTGCACAGACCGCACCGGTAAAGGCACCGATGCTCATAAAGCCCGCGTGACCAAGGCTCAGTTCGCCCAGAATTCCAACCGTCAGGTTCAAAGACAGCGCCATGATGATATAGGCGCTGATGGGGATGAGCTCGCCACTCAGAGAGCGGGAGAGCATACCGCCAGCGTTTAAAATTAAAAGAAGGATATAGGCCGCGCAAACAAACAGTAACGTCACCGCATTTTTGCGCGTGGTTTTGGATTGAATTCGTTTCATGTCCGTCACCTCACACCTTCTCTGTGACCCGCTTGCCCAGAAGTCCGTTTGGTTTGACCAGCAGAATGATAATTAACACTGCAAACACAACGGCACTTTGCAACTGGTCGCTGATGTATTCGGCGCTGAAAATCTCAATCACGCCAAGCAGAAGCCCGCCGACAAAGGCGCCGGGAATGGATCCAATGCCACCAAAAACGGCTGCTGTGAATGCCTTAATTCCGGGCAGAGAGCCGGTGGTAGGGGAGAGGGTCGAGGTTTTTGCGCAAAAGAGCAGTCCGGCAATGGCCGCCAGAGCAGAGC
This sequence comes from uncultured Oscillospiraceae bacterium, assembly GCA_964588975.1. GTDB lineage: Bacteria > Bacillota > Clostridia > Oscillospirales > Oscillospiraceae > JAZOXB01. Next base: position 31,631 of record CAZPRA010000002.1, read on the forward strand.
CAATTGCAAAGGTAACGGAGATGGTGCGGTTGACGCTGATTCCCATCAACTCCGCTGCGCTCTTGTCCTCGGAAACAGCTCGCATTGCTTTGCCGGTCTTGGTTTTTCCAATGAAAACGGAAAGCAGAACCATCACAACGATGCAAGCGGCGATCGCGCAAACCGCAACGCCGTCAATGCTCAGCTTGCCGCCAAACAGGGAAATATTGGCAAAGCTGAAATCCACGGAGAAGGATTTCTTGCTGGACGACCAGATGAGCTGCGCGATGCTCTGAAGAAAATAACTCACGCCGATGGCCGTGATGAGAACGGCCAGAGAGGACGCCGAGCGCAAGGGTTTATAGGCCAGCCGCTCAATGACGATGCCGAGGAAGGTGCAAACCACCATGGCCATAGCCAGAGCGACGATGGGGGATAGCCCGGCGTTGTTCATCGCAATAAAGCACACGTAGCCGCCGATCATGATGACGTCACCGTGGGCGAAATTCAGCATTTTGGCAATGCCGTAAACCATGGTGTAGCCAAGCGCGATGATTGCATAGATGCTCCCGAGGCTGATGCCGTCAAAGAGCTTGGACAGAAAGTACATAAGTTGTACCGCCTCCCGTTGTTTGTATTTGCGGGGAAATGCTCGGCGCAAAAGAGCGCCGGGTATGTTTTTTTTGTTAGCCTGCGTCCACGTAGACGCCGTTTTCAATCACAACAGCGGCAGGAGCCTTGTCCACCTGACCCTGCGCGTTCCAGGTCATGTTCTCACCGGTCAGACCGGAGAAGGACATGGTGGTAAACTGCGCGATCATCGCCTCGCAGATTTCCTCAGTGCTTGCGCCCTGTGCGATCCCGGCAGCGGTGATGGCCTGATAGATGGCATAGATGCAGTCGTAGCCGTCAGCGGCAAACTGGTTGGGTGTCTCGCCGTAGGCTGCCTGATAAGCGGCAACAAAGCTCTGCGTCTTCTCGTCAGCGGCGTCAGCGGCAAAGGGGGTCAACAGCATAACGCCTTCGGCCAGGCTGGTGTCAAAACCGTCAATGGACAAAATGCCGTCCATACCGTCCACGCCAAAGAAGGTGGGATGATAGCCGTCAATGTTTGCCTGATTTAAAATTGCAGAGGCAGGCGTGCAGTAGATAGGCAGGAAAATCAGGTCAGCGCCGTTGTTCTGCGCGTCATCAAGCTGCACGGTATAGTCGATGGTATCGGCGTTGCAGCTCATTTCGGAAACGACGCTCAGGCCAAGCTCGTTGGCCTTGGACATGAAGGTCTGATAAATGCCGTTGGAATATGCGCTGGAGTTGTCATAGATGATGCCGATCTTGGCGTCGGGCATATGCTCATAAATGTACTGTGCAGACGCACTGCCCTGATTGGGGTCGGTGAAGCAGAGCTGGAAGATATTGTCCTTGCCCTCGGTGACTTCCGTGGAGGAAGCAGAAGGAGTCAGGGTGAACACGCGGTCAGAGTAGGCTTCAGCGGCAACGGCAACGCAGGGCGTTGTGGTGACGGTGCCGACAAGGATGTTCATGCCCCAGTCCATCAGGGCGTTATAGGCGCTGACGGCTTTTTCTGCGTTGTTGGCGTCGTCCTTGGCGTTCAGCTCAAACTGGATGCCGCCCTTGGCGTTGATTTCCTGGATGGCAAGCTCCATGCCGTTTTTGGCGGCATTACCATACATGGCGGCGTCGCCGGTCAGAGGGCCGCTGAAGCCCAGCTTCACAGTCTTGCCGTCAAATTTGTCGGCAGAACCGCAGCCTGCAAACAGGCACGCGATGATAGCCACACAGAGCACCATGCTGATTGCTTTTTTCATACGTTTCATTGTTGTTTTCTCCTTTCAAATTCATACAAAAACCGGCCTTCGTTTTTGTGCAACGAAGGCCGGTAAAGTATACGCGTTTCGCGTCAGCAGCCATCGTTTGCCTTTTTCGCAAGCAGTACAAGAAATACCAGTACAACAAGGAAAATGACGGATACCAGAGAAATGGTATCCGCCAAAACGATAGCCAGAGCGCAGGCCGCAGCAAAGCAAGCGTCACACCGGGACGCAGAAAAAGCTGTCACGCTTTTGTTTGCCGCAGTCTGAAACATAACCGGTCGCTCCTTTGCTTAGGTTTGTTAATACAATAACGTTTTAATGCGTAAAAGTCAATTGTGAATTTTAATAAAATTCCGTTTAAGTAAAAGCGTTACATAACCATTTTTCACAAATCAAGCGGTCAAAAACAGCACCGCAAGGGACAACACCGGCTGATGGAGCAGATAAGCCTCCAAAGAGTGCCGTCCGATGAAGCGAAAAAAGCGCAAAAGCCAGAATTCACTGTTCACTTTTGGCAAAAGGCTTTCCTTTTTGCGGTAGAGCGTTTTGCCCAGACCGGCGCCCAGCAGGAACCAGCCGAGTCCCGGGAAAATGGGGAAATAGTCGCTTCCGGTATAGAAGCTGCCGGAGCGAAGGCCGATGGGGAACAGAAAGTCCACGCTGACGCGAACGCCTTCCATCCAAAAGCCCAGCACCACAAAGGCGGCACCGATGGGCGCGAGCAGCCACCACGGAAGCTTCCGAAACAGCGGATAGAGCATCATGCACGTGCCGAGCATATGCAAAACGCCAAACCAGATTCGAATATCGCCCATGCGGAGCACGATGTCCATGTAAAAGGTCACATAGGAAACCAGAAGTCCGGCAAAAAACACGATAGCGCCGCGCTTGAGGCTGTTGCTGCTTTTGGAAGAGAAGGTCACGCAAATGCCGGAAAGGAGCACAAAGAGCACGTGCCCATAGGAGCGCACAAAAATGAACCAATCCGGCAAATTGATTTCCATTCCGCCGAAAAATTGAAGGTCAAAAAAGAGATGGACAAGGATCATGCCGATGATGCAAATTCCACGCAGGGCGTCCAGCTCCCAAATTCGCTGTTTTTTCTGGCTCATGAGTGCGTCTCCTTTGCTAATTCTTCCTTTTCCAGCTCCCGGTAGGCGACCTTACCGACCAGCGTCTTGGGAAGCTCCTGACGAAATTCAATGTCATATGGCATGGCGTATTTCGCGATACGCTCACGGCAGTAGGCCAAAAGCTCCTGCTTCACCGCTTCGCTGGGCTGATATTCCGGCCGAAGCACCACGAATGCCTTGACCTTTTGCATTTTATAAGGATCCTTCACGCCAATGACGCAGGAGATGAGCACCTTTTCGTGACCGTCAATGATGTTTTCCAACTGGCTGGGATAAACGTTATAGCCGGAGGTAACGATCATGCGTTTCATGCGCTGCTTGAAATAGATAAAGCCGTCTTTGTCCATTTTTCCAAGGTCACCGGTGTGCAGCCAGATGCGGCAGTCGTCATGCCGCCGGAGGGTCTGCGCCGTTTCCTCCGGATTGTCCAGATAGCCCATCATCACCGTAGGCCCAGACAGACAGATCTCGCCTTCCTCGTCAGCTTCCACTTCCTGCGTTGTGCCGGGTTTGACAATTTTATAAAATGTATCCGGGAACGGCACACCGATGGAGCCGTCACGCGCCTGAGAAATGGGCGTCAGGCAGCTTGCCGTAACACACTCCGTGGTGCCGTAGCCCTCGCGGATCTGAACCTTTGCGTTGTGCTTCTTCAGGAAATCGTCCACCTTGTGCTTCAGCTCGACCGAAAGGCTGTCGCCACCGGAGAACATACCCATCACAAAGGACATATCCAGCTTGTCCAGCGTTTGCGTGCGCAAAAGTGCCTCAAAGAGGGTCGGCACGCCGGGAATGAAGTTGGGCTTCTTTTTGCAAAGCAGGTCGGCATAGATCTTCACATTGAAATTGGGTACCAAAATGCACTTTGCGCCGCCGATCAATGCCGTGTGGATGCCAATTCCAAGACCGAAGCCGTGGAAAACGGGCATAACAGAGAGCATGGAGCGTCCCTGAATGGTGCCGTAGCCGCAGGCGGCTATGGTTTGCAGGGCAAGCGCATTGAAATTATAGCTCGAAAGGCAAATACCCTTGGTGGTACCGGTGGTGCCGCCGGAATAGAGGATGCTGGCGCATTCGTCAAATTTCGCGTCGTCAGCAGGAAGCTTGCTTGACGCTTTTTTAAGCACGTCAGACCAGAGCAGGTAGCTGCCGTCTTTCGGAAGTTTGGGCGTTTTCCTTCCCTGCGTCAGAGAAAAGCCCAAACGAAGCAGGGGAGAGAGCTCCTCCTGAATGGTGGCAATCAGAAGAAGGGGCTTTTCCGCTGTTCGCTCAATGGCAGAATGAACCTTGCCATAGAAGCGGTCAAGGGTCAAAATGGCCTTGCTTTTGGAAATATTGAGGTAAAAAACAATCTCCTCCGTAGCTGAAAGCGGGTGGATCATATTAGAAACGGCGCCAATGCGATTTAAAGCGTAAAAGCAGTCCACCGCCTGCGGCGTATTCGGCATACAAATCGTCACACGGTCGCCCTTTCGAATGCCCAGCGCATAGAGCGCACGGGCGGCTAGGTCGATCCGCTGCAAAAAAGCGCGGTAGGAGGTGACGCGGTTCTGGAATTCGTAGGCAGGTGCGTCAGGGTAAGCCTCAGCATTTTTCGCCAAAAGCTGATAAATCGTCAGTTTGGGATAGTCGATAGTGTGCGGCATGACGCCATAATAGTTCAGCCAGGGCGCACTTGCAGATAAGGACATAATTCTCCCTCTTTCTTTGCTTTGTTGTGTTATCATATCAAATTTCAAACAGAAATGGAACTAGCAAAGTGCAGAAATTGTCACATTTTTTTCAAAGTGAGAAAATGATACTTTATTTCCGGCGGGAAATGTACTAAAATAGAGAAAACCAATTCAAACAGGAGCAGCCATGACAAACGATTTTGAAAACCGCTTTATCACTGCCCGGCGCAACTACATTGCCCAGCAGTTTCACAATATGAACCCCCGCCAGCTCGAGGCGGTTCTGACCACGCAGGGGCCCCTTCTCCTTCTGGCCGGCGCCGGAAGCGGCAAGACCACCGTGCTCATTCACCGCATTGCAAATATCCTCCGCTATGGCAGCGCTTCGGACACGCCGGAGCTTCCCGAGGGCATTACGGAGCAGGACGTTCTTTTTTTGGAAGAAACCGTTGCCCATCCATCCGATACCGTCTCGGCCCGTGCAGAGGAGCTTTGCCGTTTGGAGCCGCCTGCGCCATGGAACATCATTGCCATCACCTTTACCAACAAGGCTGCGAACGAGCTGAAGGATCGTCTGTCCAATCTGCTTGGCTCGCAGGGTCAGGACGTTTGGGCGATGACCTTTCATTCCGCCTGCTGCCGCATTCTTCGGCGGGAGATTCACCGTCTGGGCTATGATTCCAGCTTTACCATCTATGACACCGCTGATTCTGAGCGCGTCCTCAAGGAGATTTTAAAGGATCGCAATCTGGACGAAAAGGTGTTCCAGCCCCGCTGGGTTCTGGGCATGATTTCCAAGGCAAAGGATAAACAGCGCTCGCCGCAGGAATTTGCCGCCGATCTGGGCGATGACTATCGCGGCAAAAAAGCCGCCGAGCTATATGAGGAATACCAAAAGCGCCTGAAAACAGCCAATGCTCTGGATTTTGACGATATCATCCTTTTGACGGTGCAGCTTTTGCAGGAGTTTGAGGACGTGCGCAGCTACTACCAGAAAAAATTCCGCTATGTCCTCATTGATGAATATCAGGACACCAACCATCTGCAATATCTTCTGGCGCGGCTTCTGGCCGGTGGCTATGAAAATATCTGCGTGGTGGGCGATGACGACCAGAGCATCTACCGTTTCCGCGGCGCAACGATTGAAAATATCCTGAATTTTGAGGCGCAATATCACAAGCCCAAGGTGATCCGGCTGGAGCAGAACTACCGCTCCACACAAGCCATTTTGGACGCGGCCAATGCAGTCATCTCCAACAACCGCAACCGAAAGGGCAAGCACCTCTGGACGAACAACGGCGCCGGTGAAAAAATTCTCCATTACGAGGCGCTCAACGAAAGCGACGAGGCAAGCTTCGTGGCAAATAACATTCTCTCGGAGTCACACGGCCGGAATTTCAGGGACTTTGCCATTTTATACCGCACCAACGCGCAGTCTAACGCTCTGGAACACGCCTTCAAGCGCAGCGGTGTGCCTTACCGCATCATTGGCGGCACGCGTTTTTTTGACCGCGCCGAGGTCAAGGATATGCTGGCTTATCTCTGGGTCATCAATAACCGGACGGATGATTTGCGGCTGAAACGTATTTTAAACCAGCCGCCTCGCGGCATTGGCGCCAAAACCGTCGAGACGATGGAGCGGCTGTGTAACGCTTCTCAGGCGCCGCTTTATTCCGTGATCAGCGATGCCTATAACTATCCCGCTTTGGAGCGTTCGGCGCAAAAGCTCATGGCCTTTACCATCCTCATTGAGGAATGTGCCGCTCTTTTGAGCACGCTTTCTCTGCCGGATTTTTATGAAGAACTTCTCATCCGGACGGGATATGTCACCATGCTTGAGCAGAAGGACGATTTGGAAAACCGCACCCGGCTGGAAAACGTCCGCGAGCTGAAATCCTCTATCGTGAACTATGTCGAAAACACGGACGAGCCCAGTCTTGCCGGATTTTTAGAGGAAATCGCCCTGTATACGGATATTGAGCAATACGATAAGGATGCAGACGCCGTTGTGATGATGACCATGCACGCCGCAAAGGGTCTGGAATTTCCGAACGTTTATCTCGTCGGCTGTGAGGAAGGGCTGTTTCCCAGTATGCGCTGCATTGGCGACGAAACGGAGCTGGAGGAGGAGCGCAGACTGTGCTATGTGGCTATCACCCGGGCGAAGAAGCGCCTGACCGTAACGGGTGCCCGGCAGCGTATGCTCTATGGCCACACCATGACCAACCGACCCTCACGCTTTTTGCAGGAAATCCCCGAGGAACTTTTAACACACAAAGCGCCTAAGGCAGCAGACTTAGCCGCACACTATTCCCCCGTGCCAAAAAGCGCCCCGCAAAAGCCCTCAGCCTTCCGGCAGAGCTATCAAAGCTTCCGCTCAGCGCCCACGCAGAAGGCCAATGTGCCGCAGTTCCGGCAGGGCGATATGGTGCAGCACGACGCTTTCGGTCAGGGAATGGTGCTCTCCGTGCTCAAAATGGGCAACGATGCCATGCTGGAGATCGCCTTTGATCAGGTGGGCACCAAGCGGCTTATGGCCGCAGCAGCAGCCTCGCGCATGAAAAAGCTGTCATGAATTCAGGCCGCCTGAATAGGAATATTCGGGGTGGTATCTATGACATTACAGCAGCGCAACCGGCTTCGCCTGATTATGACGGTGCTTTTGCTTGCACTGACGGCGATGACTCTGCTTTTCCGCTTTCGCTTAGGGCCTCTGGCCGAGCAGCTTGTGATTACCCATGTGGACAATCAGGCGTCGGACGCCATCAATTTGGCCATTGCCGAACAGCTTTCCGATGGGGAAATCGAATATGACCGCATTGTGGACATTCAGAAAGACCAGAGCGGAAACGTGACGGCTGTGCAGATCAACACGCAGGAGGTCAACCGCCTGAAGACCTCCGTTTTGACCCGGCTCGATGAAAAACTCAGCCAGCTTTCCCTTGAGCAGATTACCATCCCGGCCGGCTCGGTGATTTGGCCGGAGCTGTTTTCCGGAAAAGGGCCGTCCGTACCGGTGCGGGTGCTTGCCGCAAGGACTTCGGACGCGGATTTCCGCAGCAGCTTTTCTCAGGCGGGGATTAACCAGACACTTCACAGCATCACCGTGGACATTCAGGTGGTCATCACCGTTTTGACTTGGGGTGGCACGGTGGAAGTGCCGGTGCAGACCTCTGTGGTAGCAGCCCAGACGGTCATTGTCGGCACAGTACCCGCAGCATATTTTCAAATGGAGGACTCATATGGATCCGAAACAGGAGATTTTGCGCCTGACGGCGATTTTGAAGGAAGCCAACCATAACTATTACGATTTGGACGCGCCGACCATGCCGGATTTTGAATATGACCGGCTTCTGCGTGAGCTGGAAGAACTTCAGGCGGCTTACCCGCAGTATGTCCAGCTCAGTTCACCGGCGGACACCGTTGGCGGCACGGCGGACAGCCGCTTCCGGAAAGTGACCCATGCGGTGCCACTGGAAAGCTTGCAGGACGTATTTTCAGAGGAAGAAGTCGAAGACTTTGACCGCCGGATCCGTCAAAGCGTCCCAGACGTCTGCTACAGTGTCGAGCCGAAGGTGGACGGTCTGTCCGTGGCGCTGGAATATCTTGACGGCGTCTTTTATCGCGGCGCAACGAGAGGCGACGGCCGAATTGGAGAGGACGTGACGGAAAATCTCAAAACGATCACCGGCATTCCCATGCGTCTGGAAAACGCACCAAGGCGACTGATCGTCCGTGGCGAGGTCTATATGTCCCGGGCAGTGTTTGAAGAACTGAACCGGCAAAGAGAGGAACGCGGCGAAAGCCTGTTTGCCAATCCCCGTAACGCCGCTGCCGGAAGCCTGCGCCAGCTTGACTCCCGTATCACAGCCGAGCGCAGACTGGAAATTCTGATTTTCAATCTCCAGCTTGCCGAAGGCGTGCGCTTTGAAAGCCACGCCCAAACGCTCGACTATCTCCGGGAAAAGCATTTCCCGGTCATACCCAATTGGCTCTGCAAAACGCCGCAGGAGGCTTTGAGCCGCATTCGCGAAATTGGTGAGAAGCGCTATGATTTTCCCTTTGACATTGACGGCGCGGTGGTCAAGCTCAATGACCTTGCCAAACGGCAGGAGCTTGGCAGCACTGCAAAATTCCCCCGCTGGGCCTGTGCCTTCAAATATCCCCCGGAGGTCAAGGAGACTGTCCTGCGGCAGATCGTTGTGCAGGTTGGAAGAACCGGCGTTCTGACGCCGAAGGCCGTTGTTGAGCCGGTGCGTCTTGCGGGCACGACCGTGACGAGCGCAACGCTCCACAATCAGGATTTGATCACGCAGAAGGACATCCGCGTGGGCGACACCGTTCGAATTCGCAAGGCAGGGGAGATCATCCCGGAAATTCTGGACGTTGTGCTTTCCAAGCGTCCGAATGGCACAAGCGCTTACCATCTTCCGGATTTCTGCCCGGTCTGCGGTGCAAAGGTGGAGCGTGACGCAGACGGAGCAGCCCTTCGCTGCACCGGTGCCGAATGCCCGGCGCAGCTCAGCCGGAATATCTCCCATTTTGTCAGCCGAAACGCGATGGACATTGAGGGACTTGGCGAGGCCATTGTGGAGCAACTGATTTCCAAGGGCACGATTGCTTCACCGGCGGATATCTACTATCTGAAGCTCGAAGATTTGAAGGAGCTTTGGAAAAGCGGCGAAAAGGCGGCGGCAAATCTGCACGCTGCAATTGAAAAGAGCAAGGAAAATGACCTCAGCCGCCTGATTTTTGCGCTGGGCATCCATCAGGTGGGCGAAAAAGCGGCCAAAATTTTGGCCAAAACCTTTGGCACGATGGACGCACTCATGCTTGCCTCTGAGGATGAGCTGACGCAGGTGCGCGATATTGGCGCGATCACGGCGAAAAATATTACGGACTGGTTTGCAAGCCAGCAGGGGCAGCATATGATACGCCGCCTGCGTGAGGCCGGTGTGAATTTCACCAGCCAGATTGTGCAGGAGGACGACCGTTTTGCCGGGAAGACCTTTGTGCTCACCGGTGCGCTTTCTCTGTTTACGCGCGATGAGGCCACGGAAAAAATCGAAGCCTTAGGCGGCAAAGTCTCCGGCTCCGTATCCAAAAAAACCAGCTATGTGGTGGCCGGTGAGAACGCAGGCAGCAAGCTTCGCAAGGCAACGGAGCTGAACATTCCCGTCCTGAGCGAGGCGGATTTCCTGAATATGCTTGCCTAGCAAGCGCCGCCGTGGTATAATGCACGGCAGAACATTTGGAAGGAACGAAACACATATGAGAAAATTTCTTGCAATCATCCTTTGCAGAATTCTGACGACAGTGGGCAAGCTGGTGGGAAAGGGGACAAGCCTTCCCGGAAAGTACGCCCTGAAGCTCTGCCCGGATGTGCTGCGCCAAATTAAAAAGCCAAAGGTCATTGTCGCGGTCACGGGCAGCAACGGTAAAACCTCCACGGTGGAAATGCTTGCGGCGGTGTTCAAGGCCGGCGGCAAAAGCGTGGCTTATAACGCTGAGGGCTCCAACCAGATCGAAGGCGTGACCACCATGGTCCTCAATTCCTGCACACTTGGTGGAAAAATGAAGCAGGACGTGCTTTTGATCGAGTCGGACGAGCGCTATGCAAAGCATACCTTCCGCTATTTCCATCCCACGCATTATGTGATTACCAATCTATTCCGCGACCAGCTCACCCGCAACGGCCACCCGGAGTGGGTCTTTGACGCCATTTCTCAGAGTGTGTTTGCAGACAGCACCCTGATTTTGAACGCGGATGACCCCATGATTTCGCAATTTGGCTACCAACGCGAAAAGGTGATTTTCTTCGGTCTGGAGCATTGCGAAACGGATAAGTCGGTCTTTTCCGGCATTTATCACGACGGAGCCTATTGTCCCTTGTGCGGTAGGTCTATGGAATATGACGGCTATCATTTCGGTCATATGGGCTTCTATCACTGCGCTGCCTGCGGCTTTGCCCGGCAGAAGCCGGACTATGCCGTGACCGCTGCGGATCTTTCCAAAGGACAGATCACACTGAACGGAAGCGACACCGTTTCTCTGGCCTTTAAGAGCCTTTATAACGTCTATAACATTCTTGCGGCCTATGCCACGGCGCGTGCGCTTGGCATGGACGGTCAGACGATCTGCGGCGCTCTGAATGACTATATCCTGAAAAACGGCCGCTATGTGGAATTCACGCTGGGCGCTCATCCGGGAACCTTCCTGATTTCCAAGCATGAAAATTCTGTTTCCTATGATATGTCAATTGACTATATTCTGGCGCAGAAAAAGCCCTGTAGTGTGGTGGTGATCGTCGACGCGGTCAGCCGAAAATATTTTACCAGCGAGACAAGCTGGCTCTGGGATATTCAGTTTGAGCGGCTCAACAGCAAGCTGGTGCAGAACATCTATCTTTGCGGAAAATACTGCAACGATCTTGCCATGCGCTTTTCCTTCACCGATATTCCGGAAGATAAGCTGCACGTTTCGGCGGATATCGACGCCCTGTGCGCCAATCTCCGCGCCAATGGCTCTGAGCTCCTTTACACCGTTACCTGCTTCTCTGACAAGGGAAAATTCATGTCAAATGTAAGCATTCAGGAGGGAAGCAAGCAATGAATAAGAGAATTTTGCACCTTTATGGTGACGTGATGAATTTATATGGCGAATATGCAAACGTTTCCGTGCTGGCGCGTTTCTGGCAGGAGCTTGGCTTTGAGGTCAGCGTGGATACCCTCAGCCTTTATGAGCAAAAGGACATCACCGGCTATGATTTTTACTATATGGGCGCCGGAACAGAGCGAAAAATGAAGCTGCTTCTTCCGGAGCTGCTGCGCTATCGCGAAACGCTTCAGCAGCTTTGCGATGAGGGAAAAGTCATGCTCTTTACAGGAAACGCCTGTGACCTTTTGGGCAAGCACATCACAGACGCCAGTGGGAAGTGCTTCGACGCCCTTGGTGTTGGCGATTTTGTAACGCTTGAGAGCGCACAGCGCATCACCGGAGACTGTCTCGGCCAAATGGATGGCATGAGTGAGCCGATTGTCGGCTTTATCAACAAATGCAGCGCAAATCAGGGCATTGAAACGCCTCTGTTCAGCCTGCGCATGGGCTGCGGCAACGAAAAAGGAAAGAGCGCTGAGGGCTTCTGCCAAAATTGCTGCCTTGGCACGCACGTGACCGGCCCCATTTTGGTCAAAAATCCTTCCTTCCTGCGCTATGTTTCCCGTCTGGCTCTTGGCGATGAGGTAGATTTTTCAAAAGCTTCCTATCCCTATATGGAAAAGGGCTATGAAGTCACGAAAAACGAGCTTCTTCACCGCCTTGGGGAATAATAAACCAAAAAAACGATGCGACCTGTGGCCGAACCGCAGATCGCATCATTGTTTTGTGCAGAAATTTAAGTATGGCGCTTGGAAAAATGTCCGTCACACGACAAAGAAAAAGGGATTTTTAACCTCACTGCCCCAAAGCGCCGTGGCGGTGCGCCACATGGCCTTGGCATGAATGCGGTCGTGCCAGATAAAACGGCGCAACACCTTGCGCAGCGTCCATTCCTCGCCGTCAGCGGCAACATACACCCTTCCGGAGAGAAAATCCGGCAGATCCTCCAACTCGGAAAGCGCCTGAAGCCGGTTTGTATAAAGATCTGGCATATTCTCCGTTTCAAGGCCGAAAGCGGCGGTATAATAGGCGGTGGTGCTGTTCGTATGTTCGTACATTTCACGCGGCGTACGGGGAACGGGGCCATAGAAGCTCCGCCTTGGTGCGCGTCCAGAGATGTCCGGATTGGGAATGCTTTCATAAAGGCTCCTGAAATCCCGTGCGGATTTGAGCACCAGAAGCTTGAGTCTTCCGTATTCCTCCGGGCTGATGGGCTCGCGTTCCGCGTCAAAAAGCACATCGGAATCCGCGTCGCAGACCTGAAGCTCGGACTGCTTTTCCTGAACGATCTCGATTTCCGGCAAATCGGTGGCGGACAGGGAAGTACCAAGCCAGCGCAAATAGCTGCGCATCTCTCCATCAAATTTCGCCAGCGCTTCATTTTTGCTCTTTCCGCGAACGTATGCCCCGGGATAGTTGGCGGCATAGATCAAAAAACCACCATCGTTAAATTCACAAACCGCTTCAAGCTTCATCTGTTTTCCTCCTTGGCGCCAAATGAGAGCACCGCGTCCACGGGCATATCGTGTGCCTCTGTTGGCAGCTCGTCCACCAACTGAAAATCATAGCACAGGGCTATGGTTCTGTGCATCTGCTGTGCAAGAAAGCGGTCATAAAAGCCGCCGCCGTAGCCCATGCGCAGACCATCGCGCGTAAAGGCCAGACCGGGCATAAGCACGAGCGCTTCCGGCTCATTTGCAGCTTCATCCGAGACGGGCTCGGGAATTCCACGATAGCCCGGCGCAATTTTACTGTCCGGATAGAGAGCAACGAAACGCATTTCCGAGCCATAGATCTTCGGAACGGCCACACGCTTGCCATCGGCCCAAGCCCGGCGCAAAATCGGCTCGGTGCGCACCTCCTGATTGTAGCTCAGGTAGGCATAAATGGCCGGTGCATCCTGATAATAAGGATGGGCAAAGAGCTGTTCGGCCAGCGCAAGGGAAGTCCGTTCAATCCAATTGGGCGAGAGATTTTGTTTTTGCTGGGCAATGCGTTTGCGAAGCGTTTGCTTGTCCATAAAATCACCTGATTTCCGGCGTTATTCTTCCGCCGGCGTCTGCTCATCGCTCTGGGCATTCTCCGGCTGCGCGGCAAACTCCTGAAGCAGTGCGTCCAAATCAAATTCCTCCTGCGCGTCATCCTCTACAGAAATGTCATTTTCCTGCGTTTGCTCCGGGATTTCCGGTTCTTTTTCCTCAATCTCCGGCAAATGCGCATACGCTCTGCGGGAATACTGGTCAGGCAGAAGCACCGGTTTTTTGCGCAAAAGCAGGATCAGCGCTACAAAAATTGCAAGGCACGCTCCGGAGACGAGCAATCCCAGCTTCAAACCGGGCGCATGGTATTCCAGAACAATCGTGTGGCTGCCAGCGCTCAAAGGGAAGGCAATCACCGCGTCCGTGAGCTTCACATCCTGCACGCTTGCGTCGTAGGTTTCGGCAAGCGTGACCTCTTTTCCATCAACATAGGCGCTCCAACCCGGCTCATAGGGGATAGAGGTATAGAACAAGCCGTTCTGCAAGACCTCCACCGTTCCCTCCAAATGGGTGTCGGAGAACTCGGTCAGCACAAAAGGCTCGTCCGAAAGATTTGCCAAGCCCTCGTCATAGAGTGCCTGATCCATCCGGGCAACCTGCAATATGAAATTATATTTCCGATCTTCTTCGATCTTACAGGTCAGCTCAACCTCGTCTCCGGCCTTCAAAGAGCCAAGCGTGAACAGGGAAGATGCCTTGACGCTTCGCGTGAAGGCTTTTTCGCCGTTGAGATAGACGGTGACTTCCGAAGCACCGTAGATTTTTGAGGAGGTCGCGCAGTAGAGGCCGTCTTCCTCAATGGTATAGCGAATGCGGAATTCCGCTTCCTCCGTCACGGCCTTTGTGGAATAGTTGAAGGTATGGCCGTTGGCCGTCAGGGTGCAACCTTCGTCGCAGTCCAGCTCACTGTGCGAAATCGGAATATAAAGGTTGCCCACAGTGCCGGTGGCTTCCGAGAACATCCGGTTCTGCTCGTCCAAGGGGTTCGCGCTGTTGTCGGCCACAAAATCCGTCATGGCGCTGTCCATCATGAAGCCCAGTGAGATATAGGACTCATTTTCCAGAAGTTTGACATCGCCGGAGCTGGCGACCTGACGGTTATAATCGGTGTTATAATGCTTGCCCTCGCGGTCAATGAGGTACTTGATTCCGCACAGGGTGTTGGTAAAGGGCATTGCTTCATAGTAGGAATAGCGGTTGCTTCCCGGCCAGCTTGCCAGACCGAGCGAATGAGAGAAACGGTTGAAATTTACGTTTGCCGAGGAGGTAAAGACGGAAACACCGTAGTAGCCGTTCAGGGCGCTGTCGTTCAGGGTTTGGGTGCTCGTAACCTCCGTACGCCAGAACAGCTCCGTTTCGTTTTCCTCCACAAAGTCCAGAAGCGCCTCAACGTATTCACTCTGCCGGGGATAGATCGAACGCGTGGTACGGCCGACTTTGTCCACCGCAAAGCCCCATCCGGTTACCATTTCGCAGGTGACAATGAGGCAGAGCGTGAAAGCTGCAATTTTTTTCCACACACCGTTCTTTTTGTGGAGCAGGAAGACAACCAGCATTCCGCACAAAACCAAGAAGCTCAGAGGCAGCACCATCATGGAAATCTTGGAATTGATTTCGGCGGTAAAATAGTAGTTGACCACAAGCAAAGCGCCCAGTGGCATTATGGCAAGCAGAGACCAATTGCTGCCGTGTTCCCATTGCAGATAGCTGCGATAGGCCGCAGAAATGAGCACAAAGCTGAAAACAAAGCTGAAGCGGTGGTAGAGCATATTGGGGAAGTGGAAGCCGTGCCAAACGTAGTCAAGCGCTCGGAAAAGAAAGCTCAGGCAAAGAAACAGCAGCAGAAGAATGTGGAAAACCTTCTCCTTGCGCTTGATTTTCCGGTTAAACAGCCCGTGAAGTGCCAAAAGGACGGCGGAAAAACTGCAAAAAACATTCGGCTCTGTGCTCTCAAGCTTGCTCACCTGCGTGCCGGGGAGCAGGTTAAGAAGAATGGTTCGAAAGCCCTGCCAGAGGCCGGGAAGCGTTTCGGTTTTCAGCAACTCCCAAACGCCGCCTTCTCCGATGTTGCCATAAGCGCCGGAGACCACCGTGTTCATGGCAAGCAGATTGAATTCCTTGCCTGCGGCGGAATTTGTGGTCTGCATGGCAAGCAGCGTGGGAATCAGCAGCGCAGCGGAAAGACCTGCGCCCAGAAGGGTGCAAAGGCCGATGCGTAAAAAGCGCAGGAAAAAATTCCGAATTCCGCGCCAGCATAGGATACAGTAACCGATAAAACACAGAAGCACGAAAATGCAGCAAATATAGGCAATATAATAGTTGCACCAGAGGCAAAGCGCCAGCGAAACGACATACAGACGGAATCGACCCTCGCGCAGAAGACTGACGGTTCCGGCAACCAGCAGCGGCAGCATGGCAAACACATCCAGCCATATCAGGTTCCATGCGTAGCCACCGGCCCAAGCGCACAGAGCGTACATCAGAGCAAAAAAGGGGAGCGTAAAATCGACCTTGCGGAAGGTCGTGCGAAGGAAGACACCGAAAAACAGCCCGGCACAGCTCAGTTTCAGAACGGTCAGGAACGCAAAATACTCCCGCAGGAGACTTTCCGGGACAATCACGCACAGAAGATACAGAGGACTTGCCAGATAGTAGGCAAAAAGGGAAGCATAACCGGTGCCCATGCCGATGTCCCACGCATATTGCAAAGAACCGCCGGAGAGTAGCTTTTCCCGGAAGGAGACAAAGAAAGGATAATACTGGTGCCACTCATCGTGAGCCAGAAGCTGCCCGTCTCCAAAGGGATAGATCCCCAAAACGGCATAGGAGATCCCGGCAATCAGGAAGGGGAGGAAAAAGCAGCAAAGCAGGAGAAGCCGTTCTTTTTTCTGCTGATACAGGGCAGAAATGTTCATTGGGATACCTCCTTGGAATACAGTTGAGAGATCAAATCGGGAATCGTCTGCTCAAAATTGACGCCATACCAGCGCGCTTCCGGGTCGCTGGCGGTGACGCGGATGGTCTGAACCACATAATCTGCGGCCAGAGAAATGGCTCTTTCCGGGGAAAGGCCCCGGGTGAGGGCGCCGGTGCAGGTGGCGGCAAACAGGTCGCCGGTGCCGTGAAACACGGAGGGGATATATTCTGTGGCATGGAAATGATAGGTGCCGACAGAATCCATGGTGGCCACCGCCATGCGCCCGTCCTGCGTGCGAATTCCGGTTAAAATGGCGGTTTTCACCCCAAGAAGCAGAAGTTTCTCCAGAAGCGTCCGGACGAAAGCCTCGCCGTGGCGCTGGCGGTATTCCGTTCCCGTCAACAGGCAGCCCTCCGTCACATTGGGCGTGATGATATCCGCCTGACGGCACAGTTCCTTCATTTTCCCCGGAAAATCGGGGGAAAAACCGGTATACAGTGCGCCGTTGTCCGCCATCACGGGATCCACGAGGAACAGGGCATTCTCATCAGCAAACTCGTCCCTTAGACGCTCCACTATGGCGATTTGTTCCGCAGAACCCAGAAAACCGGTATAAATAGTCTGAAATTTCAGACCAAGCTGCTTCCAGTGCCCGGTAATGGGCGCAAAATGCGCAGTCAGATCGGAGCAGTAAAAGCCGTCAAACACCGTGTGCGCAGACAAAAGCGCCGTGGGGAGGCACACACACTCCAGCCCCATGGCAGAAAGGATCGGCAAAGCAATGCTCTGGGAGCATTTTCCCACGCAGGAAAGATCCTGAATACTCAAAACTCGTTTCATAATGTTCCTCAGCAGGAGAAGATGATCTGCTTTTATTATAGCGCCTTTTCCCGGAAATTGAAAGAGAAAATGGAAAAAATCAGGAAAAACTTGTATTTTTTCGTCAACGCGCTATAATCAGAGACAGGAGGGACGCATTATGCTGGGTGATCTTCATATCCATATGGTTCTCGACGGCGTGGATTTCCGCCGCGCCATCGCTTCGCACCGGCCGGAACCCGACTGCCACGCCATTGTCTCTGTGCTGGAGCGCTATGCCCAAATGGGCATTTCCTTTCTGCGCGATGGCGGCGATGCCTGGGGTGTGAGCCTGATGGCCAGAGAGCTTGCGCCTCAGTTTGGAATTGACTATCGTTCCCCAGCCTTTCCCATCCATGTCAGAGGGCATTACGGCAGTTTTATTGGCAAGGGATTTTCCACGTTTGAAGAATATCTGGCGCTGCTGGACGAGGTGGAACGCCAGAAAGGAGATTTTGTCAAGCTGATGATCTCCGGGCTGATAGATTTTTCCCGTCCGAATACCTTAACGGAAGACGGTTTGGAGCCAGAACGGATCCGAACCATGATCTGCGCAGCCCACGAAAGGGGCTTTGCAGTGATGGTTCATGCCAACGGCGACGCGGCGGTCAATGCTGCACTGGATGCTCAGGTGGAGTCTGTGGAGCATGGCGCCTTTTTGGGGCAAGCCACCCTTCGCCGTCTGGCTCAGTCTGGGACTTTGTGGGTGCCCACCCTGTCCACCATCGGAAATCTGCTGCACTGCGGGCGCTACCCTGACGAGGTTCTTGCCCCTTTGCTTCATGAGCAACAGGAAAAGGTTCGATTTGTGGCAGAGCGTGGCGGAAGAATTGGTCTTGGCAGCGATGCCGGAGCCTTCCGGGTCTTGCACGGCACTGGCACAGAAACGGAGTATTGGTATCTCAAGGAAGCGCTGGGAGAGCACACAGACCGTCTTCTCTCCCAAAGCGAACATTATGCCAGAATTCATTTTCAACAGCAGAAATAACAAAAAGGCAGAATCAGTTTCATTCGTTGTGAGCTAATAAATTGAAAAAATATCCAGACAAACATTGACAAACTGTTATTTTTCAGGTAACATATATTTGTAAGTACGCCAAAGAATTCATGTCGTTTTTGCCGTTTTTCTTACCAAGAAAGGGTGATCATGATGTGCTGGTGAAAACGGAGAAATTTCAATAATTCCAGAACAATCAAAACAAAACAATTAAGAAAGTGAGGTATTTAACATGAAACGTGTTATGATAATGCTGTTGGTGTCAGCGATTTTGTTGGGCACAGTGATCGTGCCGGCAGGTGCCTCGGAAACTGGTTATACAGATGTTTCTAATGATGCATGGTATACTGAGTCCGTTGAATATGTTACCTCCAATGGATTGATGAACGGTGTCAGTTCTGGTTGCTTTGCGCCGGATGGCGCAGTTTCCCGCGCTATGGCTGTCACTGTCCTGTGGCGCATGGATGGAAGCCCACTTTCTGATTCACCCGCTAATCACCCTTTTTCAGATGTCTGTGAGAAGGATTGGCACTATAATGCAGCAGACTGGGCGCAACAAAACGGAATAGCCATTGGATATTTCCAATGCGCTATGTTCAATGGCATGCCTGTGCCTGAATTTCCCTCTTATTGGCTGTTTCCAGCGCAGAGCATTACCCGGGAAGAACTGGCAACCTTCTTATACCGCTATGCAACCTATCTCTCCATGGACACCACGGCCATGACGGATTTGAGCGATTTTTCCGATGGGGAAACGGTTTCTGATTGGGCGAA
>CAZPRA010000003.1:0-37298 GCA_964588975.1 uncultured Oscillospiraceae bacterium
CAATCCGAACCACCATCATTAAGATTGGATTCGGATTGTCTTGTTTTGGTACGCCGGAAGGGACTCGAACCCCCGACCTACTGGTTCGTAGCCAGTCACTCTATCCAACTGAGCTACCGGCGCGTACACACTCAACGTGCTCTAGTATGATAGCACATTCTATTCCGAAATGCAAGTGCTTTTTTTGAAAAATCGGAAATTTTTTGAAATTCTTGAAAATACCTATTGACAGTAGGAAAAATCGGTGTATAATAAAGCAAGCGTTGCAGAATGAACATTCTGAAACAAAACCGCTCAAATGGACACAAGCTGTCTAAAACGCTTGCGCCTTGCGAGAATATCAATTATTTGGAGGGAAAATGATATGAAATCCTTGAAAATTATTCAAACATTACACAAAATCGGAGAGATTCTAAGCAAGATCGTCTTCATTTGCTGCATCATCGGCGCTGCGGGCTGTCTGGTTGGCGCTGCAACTCTGGCAATCGGCGAGTCTGCTATTACGCTCAATGGCGAGAGCCTCTCGAAGTTTCTCGAGCTGGAAGCGGATGTCAGTATGAGCACCGTCTGGGCTGCCATTTTTGTTGGGCTTATTTTCTGCATGGGCGAGATTGCACTGGCAAAAATCGCCGCGCTCTATTTTAAGCATGAGCTTCAGGCGGGTACACCCTTTACCCGTGAGGGCGCAAAGGAGCTTTTGCGTCTTGGCATCTGCGCAATTGCAATTCCGCTTGCTTCGGCAATCTTTGCGGAGATCGCCTGCAACATTGTCGAGCATATTATGGGTGTTTCGGAAGGCTTGTCGCTGGATTTTGACATCGGTGGACTTGGCCTGATGTTCATGGGAATGTCCCTTTTGTGCCGTTACGGTGCAGAAATTCGCGAAAGCAAAGAAAACTGAACGAACTCTGAAAAGCCGCAGGGATGACCTGCGGCTTTTTTATGCGTCCAGCATGGCAAAGATCTGACTTTTCGGTTTGGCGCCAGAGGAACGGCGAAGCTCCTGACCATTTTGCAGTACCACGAGCGTCGGCACGGTCATCACGCCATATCGCTCGGCAAGCTCCGGCTCCTGGGCGATATTCACCTTGACAATGGGCAGCGTCGGACGCTCACGGGCGACCTCGTCGAGCACCGGGCTCAGGCTGCGGCACGGACTGCACCAGCTTGCCCAAAAATCGACCAGTACGCGGCCGCTGTGCTCAAGCGCGGCCTTTTGAAAATTGCTTTCGGTTCCGACAACGACTGACATTTTTCTCACTCCTTTTTTCTTTCAGCTTGCCCAAAACAGTCGAAAAATATCACATCATGCAGAAAAAGCATGGTCGATTGCCAGCATCAGACAAAAGCCGCAAAGAAGGGAAAACGTCGCAGCACGGGCAAAACCGTGGGCGTGCGTTTCCGGTATCATCTCGTCGCTGATCACATAGAGCATGGTGCCACCGGCAAAAGAGAGCGCAAAGGGTAAAACCGCAGCCGAGAGCCGGACGAAAAAATAGCCCAGAAGGGTGCCGAAAACCTCGATAAGGCCAGTGAAAAGCGCTGTGAAAAAGGTGCGACCGGTGGGAACACCGGCACTGAGCATGGGCGCAATGATCACCATACCCTCGGGTATATTCTGAAGTGCGATCCCGGCGGCAATGGCGAGCGCTTCGTGCGTTTGCTCCGTGCCAAAGCTCACACCGGCGGCAATGCCCTCGGGCAGATTGTGAATGGCGATAGCCAGCACAAAAAGAAGAACCCGGTCAAGCTGCGCACTTCCTTTTGGGTGCGCTTCCGGCTCAACGCCCGTCAGACGGTGCAGGTGCGGAAGCAAACCATCCAGAAGGCTCATGCTCACTCCGCCGGAGAGAACGCCAAGCAGCGTGACAGCCACAGGAAAGCGATTGTCCTGCTCAAAAGAGGGCAAAATCAGGCCGACGATTGCGGCGCAGAGCATGATCCCGGCAGCAAAGGCGATGACAACATCGCTGAATTTGTGTGAGAGCTTTCGAAACGCGAAGCCGAGCAGAGAACCGATCACGGTAGCGCCTCCAACGCCCACAGCGGTGAGTAATACGAGAGTCACGGGTGGCACTCCTTTCATTTTTTGCTATTATGCCCAACCACGGCGGAAATTCGGCCGAAAATACGGATTTTCCGCGAGCTTCATTGACTTGTTGCCGTTCAAAGAGTATAATATGCTCATAACTGTCAAAACACTTGCCTTCCCTTGGAAGGCAGAAGGAGCGCTTATGATTTATTTGGACGGAACGGGTCTGAGCATTGAAGATGTCGTTGCGGTGGCCAGAGGCTTTGAGCCGGTGGCACTGACGCAGGAGGCAATGGCAAAAACGGAACGCACTCGTGCTTATGTTGAGGAAAAGCTTGCGCAAAAGGCGGTGATCTACGGCATCACCACCGGCTTTGGCAAATTCTCCGATACTTTGATCTCTGCTGACCAGACGGCTTTGCTTCAGCGCAACCTCATCATGTCGCACGCCTGTGCGCAGGGTGAGCCGCTTCCGAGCGAGGCGGTTCGTGCGGCCATGCTGCTGCGGGCAAATTCTCTAAGCCGGGGCAATTCCGGCATCCGTCTTTCCACACTTAATACCCTTGTGGAAATGCTCAATCGCGGGGTGCATCCGGTGATCCCGCAACAGGGAAGTCTGGGCGCCAGCGGTGATCTTGCGCCGCTTTCGCATATGGTTCTTGTCATGCTGGGAGAAGGCGAAGCGGAATATCAGGGCAAGCGACTGCCTGGTGCAGAGGCAATGAAACTGGCCGGGATCCCAACGGTGGAGCTTGCCGCGAAGGAAGGGCTTTGCCTGATCAATGGCACCCAGATCATGACGGCCATCGGCTGCCTTGCGGCCTATGACGCAAAGGCGCTTGCGACCACAGCGGATATTGCCGCCGCGATGAGCGCTGAGGCACTTTTGGGTATTCAAATCGCCTATGATGAAAAGGCGCACCTTCTGCGGCCGCATACCGGGCAGCTTGCTTGTGCAAAAAATCTGCGCACGCTGCTTGCTGGAAGTGGCCTGTCTCAGCGAATTCGCCCTGATCGTGTGCAGGACGCCTATGCGCTTCGCTGCGTGCCGCAGGTGCACGGTGCCAGCCGGGACGCCATCTCTTATGTCTGGAATGTCCTGTCCACGGAGATCAATTCCGTGACGGATAATCCGCTGATTTTCCCGGATGAAGACGAAACCATCTCCTGCGGCCATTTTCACGGCCAGCCGGTTGCGCTTGCAATGGACTTTCTGGGCATTGCCGTCAGCGAACTTGCAAACATCTCCGAGCGGCGGCTTGAACGGCTGGTCAATCCGCAGCTCTCCGGCTTGCCTGCGTTCCTAACCCCGGAAGGCGGCCTGAATTCCGGCTTTATGATCGTGCAGTATGCGGCGGCGAGCATGGTTTCTGAAAATAAGGTCTATGCGCATCCGGCCAGCGTAGACTCCATTCCGTCCTCTGCCAATCAGGAGGATCATGTGAGCATGGGCACAACTGCCGCCCGCAAAGCAAGGATGATTTTAGACAATGCCCAGCGGGTGATTGCCATGGAGTTGATGAGCGCAGCGCAGGCTATGAGTTTCTTAGATGCCAAAAAAATGGCTCCGGCAACACGCAGCGTTTATAAAGCAATTCGCCGCGAAATCCCGCCGGTAACGAAGGATATCATTATGTACCGCGAAATCAACAAGGCCACGGAGCTGGTTCGCAGCAACGCCGTTTGCGCCGCAGCCGAAGCGGTTTGCGAGAAACTACTGTAAAAGGAGAAGCAAAATGGAGAATAAGGTAATTCAGAACGCCATGACCATCCGCCTTTCCGGCGAACTGCCGGACTATCCTGCATTCCAGCAGGGAATTCGCCGCGCACCGGATCGCGGCTTTCGCCTGAGCCGTGAACAGACCAAAATTGCGCTGAAAAACGCCCTGCGCTATGTCCCGGAGGAACTTCACGAGACTTTGGCGCCGGAATTTCTGGAAGAACTTCGCACGCGAGGCAGAATTTATGCCTACCGTTACCGCCCGGAGGGACGGATCTACGGCAAGCCCATTGACGAATACAAGGGAAAGTGCATTGAGGGCAAAGCCTTTCAGGTGATGATCGACAACAATCTGGATTTTGAAGTGGCCTTGTATCCTTATGAGCTTGTCACCTATGGCGAAACCGGTCAGCCCTGCCAGAACTGGCTGCAATACCGCCTGATTAAAAAGTATCTGGAAGAACTGACTCAGGATACCACGCTGGTGGTGGAGTCCGGGCACCCGCTTGGCCTGTTTCCGTCGCGGCCTGAGGCGCCCCGGGTGATCATCACCAATGCCCTGATGGTCGGCGCCTTTGATAATCTGAAGGATTGGGAGATCGCAGAGCAGATGGGCGTGGCCAACTATGGCCAGATGACCGCAGGCGGCTGGATGTATATCGGCCCGCAGGGAATCGTTCACGGCACCTTCAATACCATTCTTGGCGCCGGACGGAAATATTTGGGCGTCAGCAAGGATGGCGATTTACGGGGCGTGACCTTTGTCTCGTCCGGCCTTGGCGGTATGAGCGGCGCGCAACCCAAGGCTGCCAACATCGCCGGCGCTGTGGGTATTTTTGCTGAAGTGGATGTCTCCCGGATTCAAACCCGCTATGATCAGGGCTGGGTGGAGGTCGTTTCGGACGATTTGGAGGAAGTGTTCCGTCTGGCAAAGGAAAAACGCGAGCGTAAGGAAAGCATTTCCATTGCCTATCACGGAAACATTGTCGATTTGCTGGAATATGCCGTTCGGACGGAATTCCAAATCGATCTGCTTTCTGACCAGACCTCCTGCCACAATGCCTATAACGGTGGCTACTGCCCCGTGGGACTGACCTTTGAGGAGCGCACGGAAATGCTTTCCTCTGACCGGGAGGGCTTTGTCAGGGCGGTAAACGCCTCCTTCCGGCGGCATTTTGACGCCATTTGCGCCCTGACCAAACGGGGCACCTATTTCTTCGACTACGGCAATTCCTTCATGAAAAGCGTCTACGACTCCGGGATCCGGGAAATTTCCAAAAACGGCGTTGACGACAAGGACGGATTTATTTTTCCCTCCTATGTGGAGGACATTATGGGGCCTGAGCTCTTTGACTATGGCTATGGCCCCTTCCGCTGGGTCTGCCTTTCCGGAAAGCCGGAAGACCTTCGCAAAACGGATGAAGCGGCTATGGACTGCATTGACCCCAATCGCCGCTGGCAGGACAGAGACAATTACTGCTGGATCCGCGATGCGGAGAAAAACCATCTTGTGGTGGGCACACAGGCCAGAATTCTCTATCAGGACGCTCAGGGCAGACGGAACATCGCTCTGCGCTTTAATGAAATGGTTCGCAAGGGCGAGATCGGCCCTGTCATGCTTGGCCGCGATCATCACGACGTCTCCGGCACGGATTCTCCCTTCCGCGAGACGGCCAATATTAAGGACGGCTCGAACGTGATGGCGGACATGGCCGTGCAGTGCTTCGCCGGAAATGCCGCACGCGGCATGAGCCTTTGCGCCCTGCATAACGGCGGCGGCGTCGGAATCGGCAAAGCGATCAACGGCGGTTTCGGACTGGTACTCGACGGCAGTGAGCGCGTCGATGGCGTGATCCGCTCTGCAGTCATGTGGGATGTGATGAGCGGCGTTGCCCGCAGAGCTTGGGCAAGAAATGAGCACTCCATTGAGACGGCGGCTGCCTATAATCAGGAACAGAAAAAGGCACATATCACCCTTCCGTATCTGTGCAATGACGAGCTCATCGACCGGACGCTGGACGGAATTTTTTAAGGAGGAATGAGCAATGGCGAAAATTGTCGAATGTGTTCCCAATATCAGTGAGGGCAGACGCAGGGATGTGATCGAAGTCTGCGTGGATCAGGTGCGTTTTACGCCCGGTGTGACCCTTCTGGACTATAGCTCCGATGAAAGCCACAACCGCAGTGTGATCACTTTTATGGGAAGCCCCGAAGGGGTGGAGGAAGCCGTGGTGAAGCTGGCAAAAAAGGCCGCAGAGCTCATCGACCTGAACGCTCACACGGGAGAACATCCCCGTATGGGCGCGGTTGACGTGATTCCTTTTATCCCGGTGCGGGAGATGACGACCGAGGACTGCATCGCCCTGTCTCAAAGGGCTGGAAAGCGTATTTGGGAGGAAGCCGGAATTCCTGTTTTCCTTTATGAAAATTCCGCTACGGCGCCGCATCGTAAAAATCTGGCGGAAGTGCGCAAGGGACAGTTTGAGGGCATGGCCGAGAAGGTTCGCCGGCCGGAATGGGAGCCGGATTTTGGCGGCAAACACATCCATCCCACTGCCGGTGTGGTGGCGGTGGGCGCCCGTCCGCCGCTGGTGGCCTATAATATAAACCTCTCGACAAATGATGTCAGCGTGGCAAAGGCGATTGCGAAAATCATCCGCGAAAAGGACGGCGGACTTCGCTGCGTGAAGGCGCTCGGGCTGTATATCGAAGAGCGCGATATGGCGCAGGTTTCCATCAACATGACCGATTGCAGCCAGACCCCGCTTTACCGCGTGGTGGAGCTGGTTCGCGCGGAAGCCCGCCGCTATGGTGCAAGCATAATCGGTACGGAAATCGTCGGCCTGACACCCATGCAGTTCCTCATCGACAGCGCGGAATACTACCTGCAATTGGAGCATTTTGACCCTGAACGGCAGGTTTTGGAAAGCCATATGCTGAAATAAGGAGACTGCCATGTCAAATTTACGCATTGACAATATCGGTCTGCTTCAGACGCCTCTGGGCAATGCGCCCGCAGCAGGAAGCAGACAGGGAGAAAACCGCAAGCTTCGCGACGTTTGCATTGTGGTGCAGGACGGCGTGATTTCCGCCATCCTGCCGCAGAAAGAGGCAAGCGGCATTCGTTCGGACAGCATTCTTGACGCTGGTGGCCGACTGGTCACGCCGGGGCTGGTGGATTGCCATACGCATCTGGTTTTTGGCGGCTGGCGTCAGCATGAGATCCCGCTGAAGCTGGCCGGTGCCTCTTATTTGGAAATTTTGCAGGCCGGTGGCGGAATTCTGAACACTCTGAAAAGCACCCGTAATTCCAGCGAGGAGGAACTCTTTGAGCGCTCTAAGAGCTTTCTGGATGAAATGCTCCGTCTTGGCGTGACCTCCTGCGAGATCAAAAGCGGCTATGGTCTGTCTACCGCGGAGGAACTGAAACAGCTCCGGGTCATATCCCGCCTGAATGAGGAACACGCCATGGACGTGGTCGCCACCTTTATGGGTGCCCATGCCGTGCCGGAGGAATACCGGGACAGACCGGATGCTTATGTGGATTTAATCGTGGAGGAAATGCTGCCTATTGCGGCAAAAAATGCCAGTTTTTGCGACGTTTTTTGCGAGGAAGGCGTGTTCTCCGTGGAGCAGTCCAGAAAAATTCTGAAACAAGCTCGGCTTCTGGGTATGGGTCTGAAAATTCATGCTGACGAAATCAAAGAGCTGGGCGGTGCGGCTCTGGCCGGAGAGCTGAAAGCGATTTCCGCCGAGCACCTCATCGCAACGGGAGAAAACGGAATTTCTGCGCTTGCGCGCGGTGGCGTGATTGCTGATTTGCTGCCCATGACTTCTTTCTATCTGGACAAGCCCTATGCCCCGGCACGAAAAATGGTCGAAAATGGCGTTCCGGTTGCCATCGCCAGCGATTTCAACCCCGGCTCGTGCCCTTCCTTTGATTTGCAGCTTGCTATCAGCCTTGCAATGCTGCGATATCGGCTCACGCCGGAGGAAATCCTCACAGCCGTTACGCTCAATGCCGCCTGTTCGCTTGGAATGGGCGAACGACTTGGCACCCTTGAGGTCGGGAAACAGGCCGACCTTGTGATATGGGACGCTGAGGATTTTGACCTTGTCTGCTATCGCTTTGGCACAAATCTGGCGAAAACGGTGATCAAGAAAGGCTGCGTGATGACACAATGAAGCTTTATGACACGACAATGAAGGGCTATGTTGAGAAGCTCAGAAGCAGCGAACCGGCACCTGGTGGCGGAAGTGCTTCGGCGTTTTGCGGTGCGCAAGGAGCGGCACTGATCGCGATGGTTGCACGGCTTACGCTGGGGCGTGAAAAATATGCCGAATTCTGGCCGCTTTGTGAGGAAGCTGCTGTAAGCTGCGATAAGCTGAGCGACGCACTTTTGCAGCAGAGCGAACTGGATACGAGTGCGTATCTTGCCCTTGCCGATGCATTCCGCATGGCAAAAAGCACCGAACAGGAGAAATCTATCCGCGCAGCGGCGATTGAAAAAGCAACTGTTTATGCAACGAAGGTGCCGCTAGAGACGATGCGGCTTGCTCTCTCGGCGCTGCAAATTGCGGCAGGGCTGCAAGGCAAATTTAACGCGAATGCTGCCAGCGATTATGGCGTTGCGGTTGCAAACCTGCTTGCGTGCTTGAAAGGCGCTTCGCTTAATGTCGAAATCAACTTGCCCGGAATTCGGAATGAAAAACTTAGAAACGAGCTGCAAAATGAGGAAATGACTATTTTGCACGAATCGGAGTCACTTGCCCCAAGGTAAGCAAAAAAATTGCGCTGTCTCTTGCGAGACAGCGCGTTTTTATTGCACATGGGTGTGGTTGTTGATGTGGTCAATGCAATAGCAGAAGTATCCGGCGCAGCGAGAACAATAGCGGAATTCCAGACCGGGGCAATCCGTATCCGTGCGTCCGCAGACGGTGCATTTGTGACGATAAGGGCGCTCACCGGAGGGACTGCGGTAGTTCTTCGCCCAATCGGGATTCGGCTTCTCCTGCGTGTAGACAACACGCTTGGGCTTCTGGCGACGCTTTCGGGTCATCCAGCGGGGAAGTACATTGGCAACATCTTTGCCAAAGAACAGAAAATAGTTCAAAAGGGACACCAGCGGGAAAAGGGCAAAGAGCAGATAGGCCGTGCCCATAACGCTTCCCATTTTAAACCAGATATATACCGCGTCCAAAACACCGGTCACGACCGAGATCAGAGACAGGCCCAAATCGACCCACGCAAGCCATTTCATCTTTACGGGAATGATCATGTAGATGTACACCCGCTGGTCGGGGATGAGCGTGGCGACCGCGAGGAACATGGAAAGATTGAGATAGTGCACCGATACGGTGGGACACAGATGGAAAATGAGCTGGAGCACAATGGCAAAGGCGTCGGAAAGAAGAATACCCGTCAGATAGTAAAGATTGAAGCGAAGTGTGCCCCATGTGTTTTCCAGCATACGGCCAATCCAGTAATAGAAGGAAATGCTGATCACGGCGCCAAGAATGGAGCTGCCGAGGAAGCTTCCGCCGCTGGCAAAGGTGAACACATAGCTGAACAGTCGCCAAAGCTGCCCGTGCAGAATTTTGTCTGCGTCAAAGTTCAGAAGCGAGAGCACGTCCAGCTTGAACAGATACCAGAGCACAAAAACAACAGCATTGGAAGCGCAGATCCACAGCATCAGGTTTGGGATGCCCTTATCGCGGTGCTTGAAGACGAAGCGGTTATAGTTCCGTTTGAGATTGCCCATAGAATTCCTCCTTGACTTCTTACCATTTTAGCCGATTTTTTCCGCTTTGTCTATAAACATTCTTTGAATTTTGCGGAACGGTTGAAAAATTTATGCCAATGTGCTATATTATCCCCAGAAAAACTTGGAGGTAGAACCCATGAGTCACGTGAAAGATATGTCCCTTGCGGAATATGGCCGGATGAAGATCCAGTGGGTACAGGATTTTATGCCCGCTCTGGTGGCAATTCGCGAACGTTTTCAGCGCGAAAAGCCCTTTGCGGGGAAGAAGATTACCATGTCCATCCATATGGAGGCGAAGACGGCATTTTTAGCGCTCTGCCTTGCTGCAGGCGGTGCCGAGGTGCACGCCACGGGCTGTAACCCTCTGTCCACGCAGGACGACGTTGCGGCGGGTCTGGCTTCTCTGGGCGTTGAAACTTACGCCATCCACGGCGTCTCCGGCGAGGAATACCGCCAGCTTTTGGTGGAGGCGCTTTCCTGCAGGCCTGATTTGATTATTGACGACGGTGGCGACCTTTTAGACCTCCTGAGCGGTGAATATGCCCATTTGGGCGAAAATATCATCGGCGGCGCGGAGGAGACAACGACGGGGATCGTCCGCCTTCATGCCAGAGCGCGTGAGGGGCTGCTGCCTTTTCCCATGATGAACGTGAACGATGCCAAGTGCAAGCATTTTTACGATAATAAATACGGTACCGGCCAATCCGTCTGGGACGCCATCATGCACACGACCAATCTGCTTGTTGCGGGCAAAACCGTGGTTGTCGCGGGCTATGGCTACTGCGGCAGAGGCGTTGCCATGCGCGCCAAGGGCATGGGCGCGGACGTGATTGTCACCGAGATCGACCCCATCAAGGCACTCGAAGCGTCCATGGATGGCTGCCGGGTCATGCCAATGGACGAGGCAGCACCGCAGGGCGACCTGTTCGTCACAACCACCGGTTGCCGGGACGTGATCACAAGCAGACATTTCAAGGTCATGAAAAACAACGCCTTCCTCTCCAACGCCGGGCACTTCAACGTGGAAGTTAACACGGTGGAACTGGAGGAAATGGCGGTGCGCGTTTACAAGCGCCGCAATGATATTGTGGGCTATACCCTTGCCGATGGGCGAACCCTGAATTTGCTTGCAGAGGGGCGTCTGGTCAATCTGGCCTCCGGAAACGGCCATCCTGCCGAAATTATGGACACCAGCTTTTCCGTTCAGGCATTGGCGCTGGAATATATGCTGCATAACGGGAAAAATCTCGACAAAAAGGTCTATGACATTCCGCGCGAGATCGACGACGGCATTGCCCGCCTGAAGCTTGCCGGTGCCGGGCTGAAGATCGACACTCTGTCGCCCGAGCAGGAGGCATACCTGTCCGATTGGAGAGTTTAATTGAATTAAAACGGCTGTCCCAAACGGGGCAGCCGCTTTTTAGACTTTATGGTCATTTTGTTCCAGCCAGATCAGGAGAACAGCAAGGTCTGCCGGGCTGACGCCGGAAATGCGTCCGGCCTGACCGATGCTGTGAGGCCGGATTTCAGAAAGCTTCTGACGAGCCTCCAGACGAAGGCCGGAAATTTTCTGATAATCTACGTCCGGCGGCAAAAGCCGCGTTTCCTGACGGACAAAATCCTCAATTTGCTTTTCCTGCCGCTTCAGATAGCCCTCGTATTTCATGCGGATCTCTACCTGCTTTTGCACCTGCAAAGGAAGCTCCGGCCTGCCGCGGTCAAAGGGCGCAAGGATTTCATAGTTCAGCTCCGGTCTGCGAAGCAGGTCACAAAGCCGTGCTGCACTGGTCACGGTGGCAGATCCGTGCGCTGAAAGAAAGGCGTTGAGTTCTTCGGTAGCCGGGGTGCCGGTGGACTCCAGACGGCGGATTTCCTGCCGGACAAGGGTATATTTTTCCTCCACGGCGGCAAGCTGCTCATCCGAAATCAGACCGATTTTGTGGCCGATGGCCGACAGGCGCTCGTCGGCATTGTCCTGCCGGTGGAGCAGACGGTATTCGCTGCGGGAGGTCATGATGCGGTAAGGCTCCTGCGTGCCTTTGGTGACCAGATCGTCAATGAGCGTGCCGATATAGCCGTCGGAACGTTTTAAAATCAAGGGCTCGCGCCCCAAAAGCTTCAAAGCGGCATTCACACCGGCCACGAAGCCCTGAACGGCGGCTTCTTCATAGCCGGACGAACCGTTAAACTGCCCGGCACCGTAAAGGCCGGGGGCTTTTTTGCACTCCAGGGTGGCATAGAGCTCGGTTGGGTCGATGCAGTCATATTCGATTGCATAGGCCGGGCGGAGCATTTCTGCGTGCTCCAAACCGGCGACGGTGTGCAGCATTTTAAGCTGCACATCCTCCGGCAAGCTGGAAGAAAAGCCCTGAAGATACATTTCATTTGTGTTCAGTCCGCAGGGCTCTAAGAATAGCTGGTGCCGGGGCTTATCGGCAAAGCGCTCCACCTTGGTTTCAATGCTGGGGCAATAACGCGGGCCAATCCCGGTGATGCTTCCGTTATAAAGGGGACTGCGGTGAAGGTTTTCCCGGATGATGCGGTGCGTTTCTTCGTTCGTATAGGTCAGGTAGCAAACGGCGCGATTTTCCGGGCGGCAAGGGGTGGAAAAGGAAAAACTCTCCGGCTCGTCGTCACCGGTTTGCAGCTCCATTTTAGAAAAATCCACGCTGCGGGCGTTGAGTCTGGGCGGCGTGCCGGTTTTGAAGCGGCGAAGGGAAAGCCCCAGCGAACGCAGGTTTTCGCTCAGCTCCTGCGCAGCGTGCATACCGTCAGGCCCGGAGGAGATGACGCTCTCGCCCGTGATGCATCGGCTGTCCAGATAGGTTCCGGCGGCGATCACACAGGCACGGACGCAATAGACGGCACCAAGCTGCGTAACAATGCCGGAAACGGCACCGTTTTCCGTTAAAATTCGCGTTACCGTGGCTTGCTTCAGCTCCAAATTCGGCTCTTTCTCCAAAAGCTGCTTCATATGCTCCTGATATCTCCGCCGGTCAGCCTGTGCCCGCAGAGAATGAACGGCAGGGCCTTTGCCACGGTTGAGCATACGGTATTGAATACAGCACGCGTCAGCGGCCTTTGCCATTTCGCCGCCCAGAGCGTCCAGCTCGCGCACCAGATGACCTTTCCCGGTGCCACCGATGGCAGGATTGCAGGGCATATTTCCGACCGCGTCAAGATTGATGGTCAGAACAAGGGTGCGAAGACCCAGACGGGCGGCTGCCAGAGCAGCCTCAATTCCCGCATGACCTGCACCGATCACGGCAATATCATAGGTTCCTGCTTGATATTCCATAAATGCTCCTTCTATAACGGTTGCTGCTTGATTTTGGAAAAACGTCGCGGATAGGCAGGGGGTGTCGGCCTGACCTTCCGGATGATGAGCACACAGTGGCAAACGCCACCGACTTCATAGTGCTTAAGCGCCTCCAGACGGCCGCCAAGACAGGCAATGGCGTGCTCGGCTTCCTGAAGCTCTGCTTCCGCGGCAGAAGCTTTCATGGCGAGAAAACAGCCACCTACCTTCACAAAGGGAAGGCACAGCTCTGCCAGAATGGGAAGCCTTGCCACGGCGCGGGAAACTGCAATGTCAAATTCTTCCCGATGGCCGTATTCCTCTGCGCGGGCAGAAACGCACACAGCGTCAACTTCCAGAGCTTTGAGCGTTTCGTCCAGCCAGCGAACGCGCTTTTGCAGACTGTCTAAAAGTGTCAGGCGAAGGCTGGGCTCGCCTAGCTTCAGGGGCACGCCGGGAAATCCGGCGCCGCAGCCGACGTCAATAACCGATTTTTTACGAAAATCTGCCATCTTCAAAAGCGCAAGGCAGTCGGCAAAATGCAGACGTGCCACGGCCTTGGGCTCCGTGATGGCCGTCAGGTTCATCACCTGATTTTTTTCCAGAAGCGCTTCACCAAAGCGGCAAAACTGCTCTGTCTGTGCATTGCTCAGGGATATTCCAAGGGACTGTGCTTCCTGAAGTAAAGCCTCTTTCATGGCGCCTCCTTATTTGCCGACGCAAAAGCGTTCAAAGATCCGGTTTGTGATGTCCTCGCGCACAGTGCGGCCGGTCACTTCGCCAAGTGCTTCCATGGCGGCCTCAACGTCCGTAAGCACCGCGTCCGGGGTAATGCCGGAGGAAAGGGAGGCTTTCGCCTGCAAAATGGCGGCACTTGCCCGCGTCAGGGCGCCAAACTGCCGGGCATTGGTCAAAAGCGAGCCGTCACAGTGCGCTTCGCCGCCAAACCAATCTTCGACCACTGCACGCAGAGCGTCCAGATTTTCGCCTGTTTTGGCCGAAACGTTCAGAACCGTGTCGAAAGGAAGCTGCGAAGCACAAACGCACTGCGCCTGATCGGACTTGTTGATCAGGGCAAGCGAATGCGGTGCGCACTGTGCGGCCTCAATAGCCTGAAAATCGGCAGGGGAGAGCGGCTGCGTGCAGTCGCAGACGAAAATGGCCAGCTCTGCCTCACGCGCTGCGGCCTGAGAACGGGCGACTCCAAGGGCTTCGATCTCATCTTCGGTTGCGCGAATTCCGGCAGTGTCCGTCAGGCGCAGAAGCACGCTGCCCAGGCGCACGTTTTCCTCAACCGTATCGCGTGTGGTTCCGGCAATTTGCGTGACGATCACGCGCTCAAAACCGGCCAGTGCGTTGAGCAGTGAGGATTTTCCAACGTTGGGTCGCCCGAGAAGCACCGCCTTGACGCCATGCTTCAGATGACGGCCCTGCTCATAGGTTGCCAAAAGCCGGGCAAGCGATTGCTCTGCCTGAACAAGAACTTCTTGCATCTGTGAGCACTCAAAATCCGCAATATCCTCGTCAGGATAGTCCAAAACCGCGTGAAAATGGCTGCACAGGTCGGTCAGAGATTGATAGACAGGCTCCAGCCTTTGAAGCAGAGCACCGCCAAGCTGACCTGCTGCGTTGGCGGCGGCGTCTGCAGTTTCCGCGTCGATCAGGTCAATGACCGCCTCGGCCTGCGTCAGATCCAACTGGCCGTTCAGAAAGGCACGTTTTGTAAATTCGCCCGGAAGTGCCTGCCTTGCACCGGCGGCCAGAAGCGCTTCCAAACCGGCAAGCAGCATGGCAGGAGAGCCATGGCATTGCAGCTCTACCGTATCTTCGCCCGTGTAGCTGTTCGGCGCGGTGCAGCGAACGGCCATTGCCTGATCTATGACGCGACCCTGACGGTCGTGAAGCTTGCCGAGAAAGAGCTTGCGCGGCGTTACCTTCGCCAGAGATTTTCCGCAATCGAGCGTGAATACGCGCTCAACGATCCGGGCACAGTCCTGACCCGACAGACGCAAAATTCCGATGGCGCAGGGATTTTTGCCTGTGGCAACGGCTGCAATCACATCCTGCATGAATAATTCTCCTTAGTCCAGGTTTTCTTCAAAGAATGCCGCAAGAGACTTTATGCGCCCCTTCGTGAAGGGACTGTCCATTCCGGCTTCTTCCAAAAGCGCCAGCACGGTATTGTCTGCCGAGTGCTGCAAAAGCTCGCGATACGTTTCCAAACCGCTGCCATCGGCCAGCTCACGCTGATAAACCTGCAATGCGGCGTCGTTGGAAATGCAATAGCTGATGACATAGCACGGCGCAATAAAGAAATGCTGAATTTCGATCCAGCCCGGAGCGACAATATCCTCATAGCCGTAAAGACCCATGCCGAATTTCTCATTGCACTCCAAAAAGAGCTGGTTGATTCCTTCTGCTGTCAAGAGTTCATCGGGCAGAGAATAGACCTTCTGCTCAAATTCCGCGTAGCAGCCCTGCGCCAAAAAGACCAGAATGGAATCGCAGAGCTTGGAAGCGGTCAGTTCCTTCTCCTCGCTGCGGCTCAGACCTGCCCGGCTCAGACTGAGGTATTCCAAGCCCTGAGAGAAGATCTCGGCGCAGTCAATGGAGCTGGTGTGGTTGCAGTTGACATAGCAGTCCACAAAATGGCCGAATTCATGAACCGACGTGAGCAGATCGTCGACCGTGCCCGTCGGAGAGACGTAAAGATAGGGCATACCGTAGGAATACAGATAGGTTACATAGGAGCCGGGCATCTTGCTGCTGCTCGAAGTGATGTCGTAAAGGGAATGTTCAGTCATGAAATCATAGGCTGCGGCAAACTCTCCACCATAGCCTGCGGCGATGTCGCCCAGCTTTTCCATCACGGTATCCGTGTCCATCTGGCTTGCGTAGCTACCCGTAGCGGCAGTGTAGTAAAAGTCCGAAAGCTCGGTTGCAATGTCGGTTGTGTACTGCTCGACCTGCTCAGGCGTGTAGTCCCGGTCATAGTAGTATTCATAGGCAAACTCCGGATAGCTGTCATAGCCAAGTTCCTGCGCCATTTCCTGACGTACCCGGACAAGCTGAACATAGATATCAGCCGCAAGTGGATTGTATTTCTCATAATAGAGCTGGTAAACGCTCAGAACGTCGATGTAAGGGTCGCTGAGCAGCTCGTCCAGGAGACATTCTTTCCCGTTCCAGGAAATTGTGACCTCATTTTGCAGCGCCATATACTCTGCCTCCAGTGCGGACTCCTCCTGCATCAGCTCTACCACGCGGTCGTTGGAATAAATCTGGTTTTCGTCATAATAGAGGAAGAAACCCTCTCCGAAATACTCACTTTCCAGCTCATCTCGCAGTGGGCTGTCTGCCATGGCAATGTAACATTCCTCCATAGCCTGTTCCACCACCGGCGACTGTTCCTCGCACCAGTTGTACTCCGTTTCATAATAGCTGTCGTTCAGGTTCAGACAATAGCGAATGTAGGCATAGTTGCTCAGGGTGTAAAAATACGTGTAGTCCTCATAAAGGGGCTCAAAGGCGTCGAGAATGTCTTCAAGCGGCTGGACAGACTCCACCATAGTTTGGATGTTGTGAAAACGGTCACAAAGCGCCTGCGTGTCCGGCCTTTCATAGCTGATCTTGTCAAAGGAGACCGGCTCGCGGTCTGAGTCCTCCAAACGTTCGCCATCCCAATCAGAGGCAGGATTACAGGAGGTAGCCGGTGCGCGATCGGTCGGTTCCTGCGTTTCTTCCTGCAAATCAAAGATATCTTCATCCAGCATATCGCCAATGCCGGTAAAAAGCAGGGTAGCGGCGCAGCCGTTCAGGAGCAAACTCAGACAGACAACAAGCGCTGTCAGGGTCAGAAGAAGGCGTTTTTTCTGTTTCATTGTATTCTACCTTTCATGTTGGGTTCAGAGTCGATTTCGGCAGCAATCGCCAAAAGCTGTGGATGATTAACGGGATTTCCCGCAGCGACCGAGCAGCGACGGAAAAAATTCAGGGGCGTGCCGGAAAGGGAAGTGACAACACCGCCCGCTTCCTGCACGATCAGGCTTCCGGCGGCATAGTCCCAGGGCTGAAGGCAACATTCAAAAAACAAATCGGCCTTTCCTGCTGCAAGATAGCAAAGATCCAGCGCCGCAGAACCGCCGCGCCGGAAATCAAGCACCTGCGGAAAGAGCTTTTCAACAAACCGAACGGTTGCCGGAACCGTCTCACGGTAGTAAATGGCACTGCCCCAGAGAACCAGAGAACGCTCCATTGCGGCTGCAGTTACATGAATGGGCTTGCCGTTGAGAAATGCGCCTTTCCCTCTCTCGGCGGTAAAGAGCTCGTCCAGATAGGGATTAAAGACGGCGGCGTATTGCATCTCACCGTCCTGAAGCAGACCGACGGAAATGCAGCTATGGTGCAGGGCACGGATGAAATTGGTGGTGCCGTCTATGGGGTCAACGATAAAAACGCTGCGTTTGCCCCGAATATGGTGCTCATGCTCCTCCTCACCAAAAAATCCGGCCTCCGGAAAGGCGTCAAGCAGGTTCTGACGCAGAAAATCTTCCACCATGGGGTCATATTTGGTCACAAGGTCGCAGGCAGAGGATTTTTCCCGAACACTTTCGGCAATATCCCGCGCCTGTAGCAGGTATTGACCGGCTTGACGGACGATTGCGGCAATTTGACTGTAGATAAGCGGCACCTCCCTTGCACAATTACAATAATTATAGCACATTTTTTCTGCCTTGCACAGTGTTTTTCGCTTGAAAGACGAAAAATGTAGAAAAATAAAGAACCAAAGGATAGGTTTCCATAAAAAACAGAGGCACGGCCTGTGCATAAAACTGTGAAATTGTTGAAAACGCAAGCCCTGAAAAAGAAAATACACGGAAAAAGAACTCGAATTATGTAAACCTGTGGATGAAGCGTGACTTTTCAAGTTGCTGATCCGTGCACAACCACGGTACGACCAATTGTGATTTTTCGATGAATTTCGCGAATTACAGTAGAAATTTGAATGCAGTTTGTGGTATAATGAGTGGCAAGATTTTTTACAGACACAGAAAACTGAGGTTTGGAGTAGGAAAATGCTGGAATTGCTTTCCCCTGCAGGGAATGTGGACGCCCTTCGCGCAGCCGTGTGCAACGGCGCCGACGCGGTCTATCTGGGCGCCGATGCCTTTAACGCCCGAAAGGGTGCCCGAAATTTTACATTGGAGGAGCTACCGGAGGCCGTGCGCTATTGCCATGCACGCGGCGTCAAGGTGCATCTGACCCTCAATACGCTCGTTGCCGACCGTGAGATGAAGCAGGCGTCTGAGGTGATCGCTTCTGCTGCGCGAGCCGGTGTGGACGCCTTTATCGTTCAGGATCTTGGCATTTTGGAGCTCTGCCGCCAGATGGCGCCCGGTGTTGAACTTCACGCTTCCACCCAGATGAGCATCCATTCTCTGGAGGGTGTGCTTCAGGCTGCCGAGCTTGGTGTTTCCCGAGTGGTT
Organism: uncultured Oscillospiraceae bacterium; assembly: GCA_964588975.1. Classification (GTDB taxonomy): domain Bacteria; phylum Bacillota; class Clostridia; order Oscillospirales; family Oscillospiraceae; genus JAZOXB01. Next base: position 18,302 of record CAZPRA010000003.1, read on the forward strand.
CTGGCCCGTGAGCTCTCCCGCGAGGAGATCGCCCATATCTGCCGCAACAGCCCCGTGGAGATCGAGGTTTTTGTTCACGGCGCGCTTTGTATGTGCTATTCCGGCCAGTGCTATATGTCTGCGCTCATAGGAAGCCGCAGCGGAAACCGTGGCCAGTGCGCCCAGCCGTGTCGACTGCCCTATGGATATGACCGCTTCGAGGAAAAATATCCCCTGAGCCTGAAGGACAACTGCCTTGCAGAATATTTGCGCGATCTGGAAAGCCTTGGCGTTGCCAGTATCAAAATTGAAGGCCGCATGAAGCGGCCGGAATATGTTGCGGCGGTGACGGGAATTTACCGCGAGGCCATCTGGCAGGGACAAATCACGCCGGAGGCCATGCAGACCCTCCGGGCGGTTTTTTCCCGGCAGGGCTTTACGCAGGGCTATTATGAAAGAAAAATCGGCAGGCAGATGTTCGGCACGCGCGAGAACGAGGCGGAGGATCGCCAGCTTATGCAGGCTGCCCGTGCGACTTATGAAAACGTTGAGGCGCAGCGTGTGCCTGTGGATTTTTATGCCGTTGTCTCCCGCGACCAGCCTATGCTTCTGGCGGCGCAGGACGCCCTTGGAAACGTCTGCAAAACGCAGGGTGCCGTGCCGGAGGAAGCCCGTTATAAGGAACTGACGCAGGAGGAACTGACCGAGCGCCTTTCCAAAACCGGCGGGACGCCCTTTGCCTGTCAAAAAGTGCGCTGCGTGATCGACCGCGGCATCACGGTATCTGCCGCAGAGATCAACCGTCTGCGCCGCGAGGTGCTCACAGAGCTTTTGGCCGTCCGTGCCCGCAGCGAAGAACGCGAGATCGGCGCCTATACAGAGGTGAAAAAATTTTCCGGTTCACGCAAGCCGCCACAGCTCACGGTGAGCGTGCTCAAAACGGAGCAGATCACCCCGCTTCTTCGCAAAATGAAACCGACGGTCTTGTATGTGCCTCTGTGCGAAATCGGTTCGCAGCCGGAGTTTTACCGCAGCCTTGCCAGAGAAATGTGCATTGGCGCGATTTTGCCCAGAGTGACCCGAGGAAACGAGAATGACGAGCTGCGGCCGAAGCTCCGGGCGCTGAATGCGCTTGGCGTTGGCAGGGTGCTGGTGGGTAATCTGGGGCAGATATCCATGGCGGTGCAAGCCGGGCTGGAGGTTGCGGGCGATTTTGGCCTGAATTTGTTCAATTCCCGGGCGATGTCTCTGCCCAAAAAGCTTGGTCTTTGCAGCGCCACGGCCTCTTTTGAGATGACGCTTCCGCAAATTCGCGACCTTTCCAAGCCTCTGCCGGTGGAGCTTATTGTCTATGGCAGACTGCCGCTTATGCTGACGGAAAACTGCCTGATGAAAAATCGCAACGGCAACTGCGTTTGCCAGACCGATCCCACGCGTCTGATCGACCGCATGGGTGAGGAATTCCGCGTGGCGAAGGACTGCGGCACCTGCCGCAGCGTGCTTCTAAATGGGAAAAAGCTTTATATGCTGGACAAAAAATCAGAGCTCCGGGGGCTGGGACTTTGGGCGCTGCGCCTTTCCTTTACCACGGAGAACCCCAACGAGGTCAACAGCGTTCTGAATCAATGGCGGCAGGAGCCCCATTTTGAGCCCGGCTCCTGCACGCGTGGGCTTTATCTGCGCGGTGTAGAATAAAAAGGAGAAGCCTATGAACATCATTCTTGCATCCCAGTCTCCCAGAAGAAAAGAGCTTCTTGAGCGCATGGGTCTGCACTTTTCTGTGAAAACGGCACCCCATGATGAAACGATGGATCCCAAGAAAGAAGCTCAGGCGGAGGTTCGGCGCGTCAGTGCGCTCAAGGCCGAGGCCGTGAGAAAGCTTTGCACGGACGGGGATCTGATCATCGCTGCTGATACGGTGGTGGTTTTGCAGGGCAAAGTGATGGGAAAACCTGCCTCCTGCGAGGAAGCGTTTCAGATGCTTCGTGCGCTTTCCGGTCAGGAGCATCAGGTCATCACCGGGCTTTGCGTGTCCGCTTCCAACAAATGCCAAAGCACAAGCGTGACCACGTCCCTGCGCTTCCGGCCACTTTCCGAGGCGGAGATACGCGCCTATATCGCAACCGGCGAGCCGATGGATAAGGCCGGTGCCTATGGGATTCAGGGGCTTGCGGCCATGTTTGTTCAGGAGCTTCATGGAGATTACTATAATGTGATGGGTCTGCCGGTGTGCACCCTTGCCGGTATGCTGCGCGAATTCGGTGTGAAGCTGCTGAACTGTTAAGGGCTGTATTGTTAAGGAGTGAGATCATTTGAGAAAACGATTGAGCACAAAAGTCAAGACGGTTCTGGTGCTTGCCGTGGTGATTGCGGCGCTGCTTGCCATTTTGACGTCGATTTTTGGAACCACGTGGCCTGAAAAAGCGGTGCAGTCCATTTTGACGCCCATTCGCAGCGGTGTGAGCGCCATCACCCGCCAGGTGGAGCGCTATTATGACTATATTTTTGCCTATGAGGCACTCGAGGCAAAGAACCGTTATCTGGAGCAGCGGATCGCAGAGCTGGAAAATCAGGATCGCGACGTGACCACGCTGGAGCGTGAAAACGAGCGCTATCGCGAGCTTTTGAACCTGAGCGAAGAAAACGTGGACTATGAATTCTGCTCGGCCTATATCGTCTCTTGGGACTCGTCAAGCTGGAAAAGCTCTTTTTCCATCGGAAAGGGGACGAATTCCGGTCTTGCCGAGGGCATGGTCGCCGTAACGGAAAACGGTCAGGTCGTTGGCCTGATCAGCGATGTCGGAAGCAATTGGGCGACGGTCACGACCGTTCTGGACTCCTCGGTGAAGATCAGCGCCAGCATTTCTTCCTCGGGCTATACGGGCGTGGTGCAGGGCTCCTATACCACGCAGGAAAGCGGCTATCTGCGCATGGAGCACCTGCCCAACGGCGCTGTTTTGCGCAACAATGACCAGGTGGTTACGACCGGCTCCACGGTTTACCCCAAGAACCTGATTTTGGGGTATATCGCTGACGCGGGCGAGGATGACGCTGGTGTTTCAAAGTACGCTCTTTTGGAACCTGCGGTGGATTTTGACGCGCTGGAGCAGGTGTTTATTATCACCCAGTTTGCCTTGGAATAAGCTTAGGAGGTGCGGCTATGCTGGATAAATTTTATATCACGCCAAAGCAATGGCTGCATATTCTGCGGTGGTTTCTCTATGCGCTTTTGTTTCTGGCGGTCATGATGGTGCAGACGGTGGTTTTCGGCAACCGGACGCTTTTTGGCATCCATCCGGACTTTGTCCCGGTCGCCATCGTGTGCATTTGCCTTCAGGAAGGCTCCGAGCGCGGCGGCATTTTTGCCTTGGCTGCCTCCGTATTCTGGTGTCTCTCAGGCGCAGACTATGGCCCTGTGAGCATTGTGGTGCTCACGGCTGGGCCTGTTCTGGGTGGCCTTGTCTGCCATAGATTTCTTTCCAACCGCTATCTGCCCTGCCTTGGCCTGTCCTTTCTGACGGCGTTTGTCCAGCAGAGCTTGATTTTCCTGATGAAATTCTTTTTTGACACCATGGCAGGCAGCCTCTATTTCACGGAGCTTTTGCCCTGCGTTTTCGTTTCCCTCCTTGCGCAGCCGGTTTTATATCTGCTGGCAGGGTGGATCGGCAGAATAGGAGATCCTTATGAATCAGCATAGCTCATCGTTTCGAATTTGGACGCTTTGTCTGCTCATTGCGCTTGTTTTGGCCGTGTTTGCGGTGAGGCTATATCAGCTTCAGGTGGTGGAGGCGACGGATTTAAGCGACAGCCAGATGAACACCTATACCTACCGCACCGTCGTTTCCGCCGCCCGTGGCGAGCTCATCGACTGCAACGGCAATGTGCTCGTGGGAAACCGTGCGTCTTATAATGTTATTATTATTTATAATGTTCTCTTTAGCACCGGCTCGGTTAATGAAAGCCTCCGGCAGCTAACGAATCTCTGTCAGCTTCAGGAGCTGAATATCATGGATCATTTGCCCGTGACCATGGAAAAGCCCTATGAATACACCAAGGATGACTACAGTGCGGTCTGGAACAACTATTTTTCCACCTTCCTGAATGAGCGTGACTGGGACTCGGACATTTCCGCGCCGCAGCTCATCAGCCGCCTGAAAGACCGTTATAACATCCCCGAAGACTGGACGGAGGAGGAAGCACGCCGCGTTATCTCCGTGCGCTATGAGCTGGAGCTTCGCCTGATCACCAATTTGCCCACCTATGAGCTGGTGCAGGATGTGGATACCGTTTCGCTTGCCGCCATCACGGAGCTGGGCATCCCCGGCGTGAACGTGATCACTTCCACCGTGCGGGAGTACAAAACCACCTATGCCGCGCATATTCTGGGCTATGTCGGCTCGATGAATTCCGAGGAATATGAGTATTATTCACAGTACGGCTATGAAATGGACGCCAAGGTCGGCAAGGACGGCTTGGAAAAGGCCTATGAACTGGAGCTTCACGGCACAGACGGCCTGAAAGAGACGACTATCTCCGCCGACGGCACTATTTTGAAGGAGGAATATATTAAAACCCCGGTGGCGGGCAACAATGTGGAGCTTACCATTGATCTGGATTTGCAGACGATCAGCGAAGACGAATTGGAGAGCACCATTTTAGACTTCCGCGAGAACGGCATCAACAACACCGATCAGGGAAAGGACGCGGAGGGTGGCTCCATCGTGGTCATGAAGGTAGACACAGGTGAGGTTCTGGTTTGTGCCAGCTACCCCACCTATGACCCCTCGACCTTCTTTGAGAATTACAATGAGCTTTTGCAGGAGGACTACGGCCCGCTTTATAACCGTGCGCTTCAGGCGGAATTGCCTCCCGGCTCGGTTTTCAAAATGGTAACGGCCATCGCCACGATTGATAACGGTATTGCTGGCCCCGGCTATAAAATTGAGGATAAGGGCGTCTACAAGCGCTTCGAAGCCTCCGGCTACACCCCGCGGTGCATGCTTTACACGACCTCAAAGGGAACGCAGACTCACGGATGGATCGACGTTCGCGAGGCTTTGGCTGCGTCGTGTAACTACTATTTCTATGAAATCGGCTGGATGACGGGCATCGAAAAGATCGACGCCGTGGCGAAGGCGCTGGGTCTGGGCGAACCGAGTGGCGTGGAGCTTCCGGAAAACGTTGGCTACCGCGCCAATGCGGAAACGAAAAAGCGCTTCTATACCGGCTCTGACGCCTATTGGTACGACGGTGACACTATCGCCGCCGCCATCGGCCAATCCCTGAACCGCTTCACTACCATGCAGCTTTGCAGCTATACGGCGGCTCTGGCCAATCAGGGCACACGCTACAGTGCCCACTTTATGCGCCGCGTCCTCTCGTCTGACTATGACGAGCTGATCGACGAATATGAGCCAACGATTGCAAGCCAGCTCGACATCTCGGACACAGCCTATGAAGCCTATGTTGAGGGCATGAAAATGTCAACTTTCTATTACTACGGTACCGTGACCGCCGTGTTTTATAACTACGGGATCGACGTCGCGGTAAAATCCGGCACGGCTCAGCACGGTTCCGGCGGTTCGGACAACGCCTCTCTTGTGCTGTTTGCGCCGGCGGATGACCCGGAAATCGCCATCGCCATCTATGTGGAAAAGGGCGCTTCCGGCGGCAAGCTGGGCTATATTGCCAAGTCCATTATGGACGCCTATTTCTCCGAGACGAGCGCTGTTGATCTGCTTCCTGCGGAGAATACGGCAAACTAAAGCGTTAAAGCGTAGGCGAGAATTCCAAGATTTTTTCCGTAGATGGAGGGAAAATCTCCAATCGGCAGGGGATTTTCGCCCAGACCGACCTCTATGGTATAGCCCGGCCGGTCAAACTCCTGAATGAACCAGTCCTTGTATCCTGCAAAGCCGGAGGCAAAGGGCGTGTCTTCCAGTTGATAACCGCTCAGGCGGGCAAATTCCGCGCCGATGGCCTGTGCGCCCTCCGGCTCCATGTCCAGATACTTCCAGTAGATCACTTCGCCCTGCGTGTGATAGGAAAGCGTGAGCACCGGGGAAATGCGCCCGGTTAGCTGCGTCATGGCCAGCGTTTCCGGCTGATCCAGCGGCGCGAAACCCACGAAATCCCGTGGCGCCGGAGAGACAAAGCCCTGTGCCGTCTTGTTTTCCCGTGCCTGCTCCCAACCCGCCGGATAGTTTAAATTCAGGTCGACCCCGCGCAAATTTGCCTTCCATCCGTCAGGAAAGGGAATGACGGGGTAGTAAGCGGCGATGTTTTCTGCGGCTCGGTATTCTTCGCTGCCCGGAGCAATTGCGCCCGTGACCAGATCGACCCCGTCTGGGTCGACCATGGGAACCAGAACCAGCCGTGAGCGACTGAAAAGCGTCTGCGCATCCAGTCCTGCAAGCGCTGCCCTATTGGAAATTGCAAGAGCATAATCTTCCAGAAACTTCATCAAAAGCGGCGTGGTGATCCATTCATTTGCGTGGTGGCTTGCGTTATAAAGAAAACTCCGCTGACCCTGCCCAATGGTTATTGCCGACACCGCACGGCCGTAGGCCGTGCGTGCGATCTGCTCCCGGCGGAGAAAGGGATAGCGGGCGCAAAGCCCCTGAATGCACAGCTCCAGAATTTCTGAGGTAAATGGCAGGTCTGTCGGCACGACGGCAAAGCCAAGAGGCACCGTCAGGATTTGCCCCACCGAGAGCCGCTCCGGTTTCTGCTCCGGATTTGCAGTCAGGATGGCCTGCACAGTGGTATCAAAACGCCGTGCAATGGTATAGTAGCTGTCTCCGGGCTGCACCGAATAGCACTCATAGCCAAGAAGATAGGGCATAAGCCGTTGAACGGTCAGAACGTCCTCCCGTCCGGACGGATAAAGCCCCTGCTGCGTTTGGAATTCCTTCAAATCTGCTGCGCCGGCTCTGCGCAGCGCCAATGCGGTCACTGTCAAAAAAATCCCCTCCGGCAAAGCTTATGCCGAAGGGGATTTGCTTATGTATTTGCGGTCAACTCACCAAGATAAGCATAGGCGGAAAAGAGCTTTTCGAGATGATAGTTCATCACAATGGTATCACGGCGAGTGCATTTCCGGTTCTGAATACCGCCTGGCGGAACGCTTAACCCCAAAGCACGCATCGCTTCGCAGTTTTCTGAGGCAAGATCCCCAAGCGTATCCATACCAACAAGCACCTCCAGCTCCTGAATCATGCGCTGCGCAAGCTGATGACAGCCCCGTAAAAGAGCTTCCTCATCGTGTTTGCGGTGGAAAAAATGCTGGGAGTGATACAGCTCCAGTTCGCGGTCAAGGCGGCGGATGAGGGAGATATAAACCGCCATATCCGGATGCCGCTCATAGACAACAAGCTGCTCGACATCTTTGGGAAGCTGCTGCCGAAGCTCCTGGAACAAATTCAGAATTCTCTTTTTGTTGTTGTATGGCCGGACGGCAATGTTGATGATCAGTGCAATGCCAACGCCAAGAGAGGTATCGCGAAGCCGGAAAAAGGAGTCCTGCAACAAATTGTCCGTTGGCGTAAGGCAGGCGGAGAGGAAAATGATGCACGACAGGGTAGTGGTGAAGGAAATTTTTAGGCTGTGGCACAGAAAAATCAAAAGAAGCACACCAAGACCAACCACCCATGCGGGCGTCAGCTCAGGGAAAAGCAGCACGGAGAGATATCCGAACACCGTTCCCACGAAAACAGCGATCAACTGTGTAAGCCCCTGCATGAGAGATTTTGAAAAGGTGGTATCCATGGCGATCAGAGCGCCAAAGGAAGCGTAATATACGGACAAAGGCTCACTGCCCAGAAGACGCACCACGACCGCCGCCAGCGTCACGGCAACGGAGGTTTTGAGCATCCGCGGGCCGAAGGGAATTCGCCGGATCCATTTTTTCATGTTCATCCTCCTTGTCATTCACTCAGAGTATACCAAAAAAACCAAAATATGCAAGAGTTTACCCGAATATTAAACTTTTGATTAATTTTAAATAAATATTTAAATTTCCTCTTGACAGACGCAGAAAACTGTGCTATACTCAGTTCATCGAAAGGGAGGCGGTGAACTCCATGACCCAAAGAGAACGGCAGATCCTTCAATGGATCGAGGCCGACCCCATGATCTCGCAGGAAAAGCTGGCGGAAAAGGCCGGCATAACTCGCTCCTGCGTCGCAGCGCACATTTCCAACCTGATGAAAAAGGGCTATATCGCCGGAAAAGGTTATGTCCTGCGTTCCGGCAGCTATGCGGTCGTCGTTGGCGCCGTGAACATGGACGTTGGCGGCAGACCCTTTGCTCCGCTTGTCGCGAACGACTCCAATCCCGGCACCGTGACGATGAGTCTTGGCGGCGTCGGCCGGAATATCGCCCATAACATGAGCCTTCTGGGTGTGGATGTCCGCTTCCTGACTGCTCTTGGCAATGATGTCTATGCGCAGCGCATCGCAGCTTCCTGCGGTGAGCTTGGCATTGACATCAGCGACGCTCTGCTGGTTTCCGGTGGAGCCACTTCCACCTATCTGTTCATCAGCAGTGACGACGGCGACATGGCGCTTGCCCTGTCCGATATGGAGATCTGCAAGCGCATCACGCCTGACTACCTTGCTTCCAAGCTCTCCATTATAAACAATGCCCAGCTTGTGGTGATAGATACGAACATCCCCGAGGAGTCCATTGTATATCTTGCAGAGCACTGCACTGTGCCGATTTTTGCCGACCCTGTTTCCACGGCAAAGGCCGGAAAGCTCAAGCCGGTGCTTGGCAAGCTGCACACGCTCAAGCCCAACCGCATGGAAGCAGAGCTTCTCTCCGGCGTGAAGATCACAGACGATAAGAGCCTTAGAGAAGCGGCAAATGCACTGCTTGCAACGGGGCTTCACCGGGTCTTTATTTCCATGGGCAGTGACGGCGTGTTTGCCGCTGACCGGACGCAGACGCTCATCCAGCCCTGCTTCCCGGCAACCATGCGAAACGCCACCGGCGCCGGTGACTCCTTTATGGCGGCACTTGCCTGGGCCTATCTGGAAGGCACTGACCTTGCCAACACCGCCAAAGCCGCTGCTGCCACGGCAGCTATCGCCGTTGAGGGCGTTGAAACCATAAACCCCATTCTCAGCGCAGAAAATGTGCGCCAGAGAATGTCTCAAATATCATAAAAAATTTTTGGAGGAATACATTATGCTGAACAAGTACCTTGACATCAAGCCCGAAGTTGCAGAGGCTCTCGCCGCCGGTAAGCCCGTCGTCGCCCTCGAATCCACCATCATCTCCCACGGTATGCCCTATCCCAAGAACGTTGAGACCGCTCTGGAAGTTGAGCGCATCATCCGCGAAAACGGTGCCGTTCCCGCAACCATCGCCATCATCGGTGGCCGTCTGAAGGCCGGCTTGACCCCCGAAGAAATCGAGTACTTCGGCAAGAAGGGCACTGAGATCGCCAAGGCTTCCCGCCGCGACCTGGCCGTTCTGTGCTCCCGTGGCGTAGACGGCGCTACCACCGTCACCACCACCATGATCATCGCTCATATGGCCGGCATCAATATGTTTGCCACCGGCGGCATCGGCGGCGTGCATCGCGGCGCTGAGACCACTATGGACATCTCCGCTGACCTCGAAGAACTCGGCCAGACCCCCGTTATGGTCTTCTGCGCCGGTGCAAAGTCTATCCTTGACCTCGGCCTGACGCTTGAATACCTCGAGACCCACGGTGTCCCCGTCCTCGGCTACGGCACCAAGGAGCTGCCCGCCTTCTTCACCCGCAAGTCCGGCTTCTCCGTCGACTACCGGATGGACAGCCCCGAAGAAATCGCTGCCGCGTTCAAGACCCACAATGAAATGGGTATGAAGAGCGGTATGCTCGTGGCCAACCCCATCCCTGAGGAATATTCCATGGACGCCGACGTGATCAACACCGCCATTGCCAACGCTGTCGAAGAAGCGAAGGCACAGGGCATCCATGGCAAGGACACCACTCCGTTCCTGCTTGCCAAGATCGAGCAGCTCACCGGCGGCAACTCTCTGGAATCCAACATCCAGCTTGTTTATAACAACGCCCGCCTTGCTGCCAAGACCGCAGTTGCTTACTGCGCAAAGTAATTCAAATCAAAATCACCCGTTGCGACTCAAATTGCAGCGGGTGATTTGTGTTATTTCGGCATAAGCGCCTGAAGCAGAGCGGCGCAGCCTTCTTCAATGTCCGCCTCGGCAGCTCTGAAATTGCGGGTATACCACGGGTCAGCCACGTCGCGGGGGTGATCCGTCCAGTCCAGCAGGAGAGATACCTTACCCTCCGGGTCGCCGTCAAAGAGGCGTAGAAGACTTCTCCGGTTGCCCTCGTCCATGCCAATAAAATAATCATATGCGCCATATTCCTCCCGGCGAAGCCGACGGGCGCACTTACCCGCGCAGGAAATGCCGCGCTTTTTCAGCAATTCCTGCACCGGCGGATAAACGGGATTACCGATCTCGTCGGAACAGGTAGCGGCAGAGGCGAGCGAGAATTCCGCTTGCAGTCCGCGCTGGATGAGCAACTGCCGCATGAGAAATTCCGCCATTGGGCTGCGGCAGATATTCCCAAGGCAGACAAACATGATTTTCTTCAATTTGATGTCCTTTCTGGCTTCCTTTTTTCAATTCGGCAAACGGTGAGACAGCCGCCTTTTACGGTAAAGCCGACGTCAAAGCCGCCAAAAGCCATGCCATAGACCCGCTCAGGATCGTCCTGATAGGACGGACGCGGATCCTGCGCCAAGCTCTCCAAAAGCCCCTGACGCAGTGCAAGCGGGAGAAGACACAATAGCTCCTGCGGACACTCCACATTTAAGCAGGACTCCGGAGCGTGCTGCGCAAAGCCTGCAACGGCCTCCGGGTGAGCATCGGCATAGGGTAAATAGGGCTTGATGTCGAAAATTGGCGTGCCGTCCATTAAATCAGCGCCGGAAACCACCAGCACCATTTCCTCCCGGCGAACTTCCTCCAGCCGGACGCAGGACAGCCCAATGGGATTTGGACGAAAAGGCGAGCGGCTTGCAAACACACCAACGCGTTCATTTCCACCCAGACGCGGCGGACGGACTGTGGGCGACCAGTTTTCCCGCTTTGCGGCGGAGAATTCCCAAATCAGCCAGAGATGGGAAAAACCTTCGATTCCCCGCAAGGCGTCAGGATTGCGGTAAGGCTCCGCGAACACGATCTCTGAGCGTATGGATGGCGCCAGACCGCTCTGGCGCGGAATACCGAATTTTTCCTGAAACGCGTTGCGCACATGAGCAATATATTCCATTCTTTACCTCACAGTTGGGAGAAGACCTGCCCCAAAGAGCAGTGAAACACCAGATCTGCCCACTCGTCGTAGGGCGTTTCATCCCGGTTGATGAGCACCAGACGCTTGCCGCCATAGTAACGCAAAAGCCCGGCGGCGGGGTAGACGGTCAGGCTGGTTCCGCCGACAATGAGCAGGTCGGCTTTGGAAATGGCGCCAATGGCCTTGACCATCACGCGCTCGTCCAGCGGCTCCTCATAGAGCACCACGTCCGGCTTTACTCTGCCGCCGCAGTCGCACATCGGCACATCCAGAGCGTCCCGGACAAATTCACCGGGATAGAATTTTCGGCATTTTTCGCAGTAGTTCCGCAGAACGCTTCCGTGAAGCTCTAAAACATTCCGGTTGCCTGCCTTCTGGTGCAGACCGTCAATGTTCTGCGTTACCACGGCGGCAAGATGCCCCTCCTGTTCCAGCCGGGCAAGCACCCGGTGCGTCACATTCGGCTCAAAGCCCAGCGGCAACATTTTTTCGCGGTAGAAACGGAAAAAATAGGAGGGATTTTTTTCATAAAAGCTGTGGGAAATGATTTCCTCCGGCGGATATTCGAACTTCTGGTTGTATAATCCGTCTGTACTACGAAAATCTTTGATCCCAGATTCGGTTGAAACGCCTGCGCCGCCAAAAAATACGGCGGATTTTGCCTCAAGGATCCAGCTTTTCAGCGTTTCGATTTCGGAATGCATCGTCTTCCTCCTCCAGTTCCGCAAGGAATTTTTTCTCGGACCTTGTCTTGTTCGGAAAGCTCAGACGGGCAAACATATCCGGCCGCCTGTGCATCGTGCGCAAAATGGACTGCTTTCTTCTCCAGCGGGCAACCTTGGCATGGTCGCCGGAGAGCAAAACAGGCGGCACCTCGCGTCCGTGCCAAATGGCCGGACGGCTATATTGCGGGTACTCCAAAAGCCCTGCCCAATGGCTTTCTTCCTCAAAACACTCAGCGTCAGAAAGAACACCGGGCACCAGACGGCAGACCGAATCAGCAATGGCCATAGCGGGAATTTCGCCGCCGGTCAGAACGAAGTCTCCAATGGAGAGTTCCTCGTCGACACATTCGTCAATGAAACGCTGGTCAATGCCTTCATAGTGCCCGCAGACCAGAACGAGATTGTCCATTTTTGCCAGACGGCGGGCGTCGGACTGGTCAAAAACATGACCGCAGGGCGAAAGATAGATCGTGTGCACCGGTGCGCCGACTTCGTCGCAGACATGGCACCAGCAGTTATAAAGAGGATCAGCCTGCATCACAGCACCGCGACCACCGCCATAGGGGTAATCGTCGACCTGATTTTGCTTGTTGGCGGTATAGTCCCGAATCTGGTGCGCCTCAATGCGAACAATGCCGCGTTCCTGCGCCCGTCCGATGATGGACTCGCTGAGCACATCACCGACAGTATCGGGAAACAGGGTCAGAATATCAATTCTCATCGGTCGCCATTCCTTCAATCAAGTGTACGCGGATATAGCCCTCCGATACGCAGATCTCCCTGACAAATTCCTTGACCGCGGGGATCATATAGTTGTGTGCACCTTCGACCACATAAACGTCGCTTGCGGGCATGGTGAGCACATCTTTGATTTTGCCAATCTCGTTGCCGTCATCGTCCAGCACGCGGCAGCCCAGAAGATCTGCGATAAACACTGTCCCTTCGGGGAGTTTCACGCCACTGCGGTCGATGAAAACGGTCTGGCCCCGCAAAAGGGCAGCCTGCTCGGGCGTGTCAATGCCCTGAAGTTTGGCCAGAACGCAGGTTTTGTGCACCCGCGAGGAAAGCACCCGGTAGGGCTGATTTTTGAGATAAAAGGTGTCGAATTTCAGCAGGAATTCCGGGCTGTCAGCCCACGGGAGAATTTTGATCTCTCCCTGAATTCCATGGGTGCTGACGATCTCACCGGCCTGTAAATAGGTTTCTCTATCGTTCATCGTTTCACCTTACAGCTTTCCATAGGCTTTTTCCAGAAAACGTTCGGACTTTATCACAAAGCGCTCGTGAACGGCATTGCCGATCTCACCGGCTTCATCAAAGGCACGGATTTGAAAGCTTATCTTCCGGCCTTCGACCGCTGTGACCTCAGCCTCAGCCCGAACTTCCATCCCAACGGGCGTTGCGGAGGTGTGCGCCACGTTCATGGAAATGCCAACGGAGCTTTCGCCAGACTCAAGAAGGCCGGAAATGCACTCGCAGGCTGCGCCCTCCATGAGCGCGACCAAGCAGGGCGTTGCATAGACGAGAAGATCGCCTGATCCGACCACCTGCGCCGTGTCCTCTTTTTCCACCAGCGCCGACGCGCTGCCCTTCATTCCAATTTCAATTGCCATGACAGAACCGTCCTTTCTGCTTAATTGCCTCTATCATATCAAATTCTGCACTTTTGGTCAATGAGAAAATAAAGATTGCGATTTTTTGAAAAAAGGGATATAATGTACATAAATTTGTGGAAGGGGCAACCTTATGGACACTTATGACAAGCTCAACATGACCATGCTCTGCGATTTTTACGAGCTGACCATGGGAAACGGCTATTTCCGCAGCGAGATGAAAGACCAAATCTGCTATTTTGACGTATTCTACCGCAATGTGCCCGATGGCGGCGGCTTTGCCATTGCTGCCGGTTTGGAGCAGGTGGTCGAATACATCCGCGAGCTCCATTTCAGCCCTGAAGATATTTCCTACCTCCGCAGCCGCGGCATTTTCTCGGAGGATTTTCTGGATTATCTCGCGCATTTCCGCTTCACTGGCGATATTTATGCCGTTCCGGAGGGAACGCCGATTTTCCCCAAGGAGCCCATGCTTACCGTTCGTGCGCCTGCCATCGAAGCGCAGCTCATTGAGACGTATATTCTTTTAATTCTCAACCATCAGAGTCTCATCGCAACGAAGGCCAACCGGGTCGTCCGTGCGGCACAGGGAAGGCGAGTGCTCGAATTCGGTTCCCGCCGTGCGCAGGGTGCACAGGGTGCAATTCTGGGTGCCAGAGCTGCCTTCATTGGCGGCTGCGACGGCACTGCCTGCACCATTTCCGACCAGCTTTATGGCGTTCCGGCCGGAGGCACCATGGCGCACTCCTGGGTGCAGATGTTTGACTCGGAATTTGAGGCGTTCAAGACCTATTGCGAGCTTTATCCGAACAATGCGACCCTTTTGGTCGACACCTATAACACCCTCAAAAGCGGCGTGCCGAATGCCATCCGTGCCTTTAATGAAGTGCTCAAACCCCTCGGCATTCAGAAATGCGGCATCCGTCTTGACTCCGGTGACATGACCTATCTGACCAAAAAAGCCAGAAAAATGCTTGACGACGCTGGCTGGACGCAGTGCGAGATCTCTGTTTCCAATTCGCTCGACGAATATATCATTCAGGATCTTCTGCGGCAGGGTGCGCAAATTGATATGTTCGGCGTGGGCGAGCGCCTGATCACCGCCCGCAGTGAGCCCGTTTTCGGCGGCGTTTACAAGCTCGTTGCCGTGGAAGGAAAGGACGGAAGCGTTCAGCCAAAAATCAAGATATCGGAAAACGTGGGGAAAATCACAAATCCGCATTTTAAAAAGCTCTACCGCTTCTATGGAAACGACACAGGCAAGGCCATTGCGGACTATCTGTGCGTCTATGACGAAACCGTGGATGACAGCAAGGACCTTCTGATTTTCGACCCGGAGGCGACGTGGAAGCAGAAAACGGTCTATAATTTTACCGCAAGAGAATTGCAGGTGCCGATTTTCCAAAAGGGCGAGCTGGTTTATCATTTGCCCAGCCTGCAGGAGATCAGAGCCTATTGCAGGGAACAGGTGGACTCCCTTTGGGATGAGGTCAAGCGCTTTGACAACCCGCACAGCTACTATGTTGACCTCTCTCAAAAGCTCTGGGACATTAAATATGCCCTCCTGAAAAATAATTCCTCCGGAGATCACCATGAATAAGACGAAGCGCCTTTCCCTGTGCGGTGTTCTGGCGGCGCTTGCCGTGGCAATGATGTTTCTCGGCGGCGTGGTGCCGTTTGCAACCATTGCCTGCCCGATTTTGACCTCTCTGGTTCTGCTGCCGGTGTTTGAGGAAACCGGCGCAAAATGGGGCTTTTTGTGGTATGGCGCTGTAGCGCTATTGTCTCTTTTCATCGCGCCGGATAAGGAAGCGGCAATTCTCTTTGTCGTCTTTGGCTGCTATCCCATCCTCCACAAGTTTTTTGCCCGTCTGCCTGTGCGCATTTTGCGCTGGCCGTGCAAGCTTTTGTATCTCAACGGCACGGTCATTGCCGCCTATTCGCTGATGCTGCACGTGTTCGTCATTGCGTCCGTTCAGCAGGATTTTCAGGATTTGCGCGGCTTTATGCTCGTTCTTTCGCTCTTGCTGGGCAATGTGTCCTTTGTTTTGTATGATTTCCTTCTGGATCGGCTTGTTATTTTTTACCATGTCAAGCTGCGCCCAAAGCTCAAACTATAAAAATGAAAGAGGTACCCTTATGAAAAGATTTCTTGCTATCCTTCTGGCGCTGACGCTGCTGCCCATTCCTGCGGCATTTTCCGCCTCGCAGGAAGCGCAGACCATTTCTGCGGCAGACTATGCCCTTGTGGACGAGATGTGGGACGAGCTAAACAGCGCTGAGGAGCGTGTTATGCGCTCTGCCGCCAATGTCACGACTGCTCAGGCCGTCGCCGCCGCAGCGCAGAAAAGCAAGCTGTATGTGAAAGACAGCCTTTGCTGGAACGGCGACGACCATTTCACCTTTGAAACGACCGTCGGCGTCACTTGCGGCTATTCTGCGCGCCTGAGAAATCAGGCGATTGACGCCGCGGAGGATGCACAAGCACTGGCCGAGCCGGAGACACAGACCGTCAGCTATGCCACGAAAAATGCACCCGGCGGCAAGGACGTCTATCTCATCGAGCCGTATTACGGCCTTGACAGCAGCTTTACCAAACAGTACCAGACCGAAGCGCAGAACATTGCCAAGTCCACCGGCGGTACATACACCTGCTATACCAAGACTGACGCGACCATCGACGCCGTAGCCGACGCCATTGAGTCCGGCGCCGTTGTGATTTTTGACAGCCACGGCGACACCGACTATGCCCGCGGCGAGGACTACACCACCGGCGCAACGACTTCCTATCTGCTGCTTCAGACCGGCACCGGCCTGACGAGCGCCGACTACGCCAACGATAACGGTACCTACCATGCCGTTAACTATGGCAAAAGCGGCAAAATGTATTACTATGCTGTTGACGGTACCTGCATTGCAAACCACATGGACTCCAAGGCGACAAACAGCCTCATCTGGATGGCCATCTGCCTCGGAATGGCCACGGACGGTCTGGAAAAGCCCCTGATCGAAAACGGTGTTGGCGTGGTCTATGGCTATTCTCAGTCCGTCACTTTCGATTATGACTACCTCTGGGAGGAGTGCTTCTGGGACGAAATGTGCAGCGGCGAAACCGTCGCCTCTGCCATCGCGACCATGAAGGAAAAGGTAGGAAAATGGGACTATTGCAGCGAATACACCACCATTTCGCAGGCCAGACGAAACTATGCGGCTTTCCCCATCGTCGTATCTTCTGAGGATGTCTATCCCGGTCACGGCAACGTCGACGATCTTCAAACGGTCTATTCTACATGGACGCTATTTGCTGAGGATGGCGACTGCGCCCATGAGAGCACCAGAACCGAGAACAAGGACGCGAACTGCACCGAAGACGGCTATGTACGCATCGTCTGCAATACCTGCGGCGAGATTGTCTCTGAGACAACGATTGAAAAGCTTGGCCACGATTACGCTGCCACGACGCTTGAGCCTACCTGCACGGAGAAGGGCTATGACCTTTGTATTTGCTCCCGTTGCGGCGACTCGTTTGACGGGAACTACACGGACGCACTTGGCCACGCGGACGAAGACGGCAACGGCCTGTGCGACCGCTGCGGAGCCGACATGGGCACGCAGAAGCCGGTTGACCCCATTGACCCTGATGATCCCGATGATCCCATCGACCCGGTTGTGCCGGTGAATTTCAGCGACGTGAACGAAAACGACTGGTATTACGGTGCTGTGGCCTACAGTGTGGAGCATAGCCTGATGAACGGCATGGGCGGTGGCCTCTTTGAGCCTGAGGGCGAGGTTACGCGTGCGATGCTTGTCACCATCCTTTACCGCAACGCTGGTGAGCCGGACGTTCAGGCACTTTCCAATCCCTTTACAGACGTGCCCGAAGGCGAGTGGTATACGAGCGCCGTCATCTGGGCGGCAAATGAGGGGATCGTTAAGGGCGTAACCGAGAGCAGCTTTGAGCCGAACAGCCCCATCACGCGCGAGCAGATTGCAACCATTCTTTACCGCTATAGCGGCGAGCCGGAGACGGAATATACTGAACTGTCTTTCCCGGACGCTGAGGATGTGAGCGAGTATGCCTGCAATGCGGTTCGATGGGCCGTTTCCGAAGGACTCCTTCAGGGCATGGATGGCAAGCTTATGCCCGGCGCGCTTGCGACCCGTGCGCAGATTGCCACCATTTTGATGCGCTATCTGGAGGCTTAATATGATTGCAGCGGGGCATTTTGCGCCGGAGGAAACACAGCTACACCCCTTTTTGCAGCCGGACTGCCCGGTCTACGTGCATTGCGTTCGGCAAATTGCGGCACGAGACGGCGATCTGCGCTTTTGCCAGCTCCGCGTGGTGAACTGCTCACAGGAGCGTTCCGCTGTTGAGACGCTTGTCTTTGACCTGACGGGTCTGGATGCCGCCGGTGAAAGCGTTTTCACAAGGTCTGGGCTGATGATGGCCAAGTGCCACGGGCTTTGCGGCCGTGCGTTCGGAGAAGATCGACTGTTTTCCCTTGGAAAAGACCGGGCAAAGCTTCTTCAGGTGCGCGTCCGCGAGGTGGTTTTTGAAAACGGTATGATCTGGCGCGAACAGCCCGGTCGGGAAATGCTCACGTTCGAGCAGGCACAGCTTGCTGGATGGCGCCGCTGCTCCTGTGGTATGCCAAATGCGCTGAGCAGGGGAGCGCTCTGCCGCTTCTGCGCGCGGCCTTTAATGGAAGTTCTGCCTGAGAAGGACAGCTCACCTTCACCTGAGCAGAAGGAAGCTGAGCCAAAGACGGTTGCGGCGGAGAAACCTGCTCCGGTGCGCCGCCAGATTGTTCCCTCACCGATTTTGCGGGCGCCGCTTGACCGGAGCGAGGAAGCGGAGGATGAGGAAGCCGAGCGCGTTCCCGGCTGGCTGAGTGTGCTGGCTTGTGTCCTTGGCGCGCTTGCAATTCTGTGCGCTTTAGCCTTTGCGCTGTTTTTCTTCGGAGACAGCTACATGTAACAGAAAATTAACAAAAAATTGCTCTTAAGCGGTTTACAAACGCGAAGTGGAATGTTATACTCATAGAAGAAACATCGATTGCCCTTTGCAGGAAACCGAATAAATTATAACAAAGAAAGCAGGAATGGAATATGCCTCAATTCGTACAGACACCACAACAGAAAGAACTCATTGATGCTCTGGTCAAGGAACTGCCAGCAATTCGCAAGAAGCTGCATATGTCCCAAGCAGATTTGTCCGAAGCCATTGGTAAGAGCCGTCAGAAGATCTCCGAGATGGAGCGCGGTGCAGCACCTCTTGGCTGGGATACCTACCTTGCCATCCTGCTGGTTCTTGGCGCCCGTGGCGGTCTGGAGCCCAAGGGCAGAGATGCCGAGCGCATTGC
>CAZPRA010000004.1:0-34268 GCA_964588975.1 uncultured Oscillospiraceae bacterium
TCCGTAATATACATTCATATCTTCACATTGGGCAAACGGGCAAGGCTTGCGGCGATTTCTTCGTCTGTTGGGATGGTATCTGTCATCTGGCCGTCGTTGAATTTCTGGTAGGCGTAAAGGTCAAAATAGCCCGTACCCGTCAGGCCGAAAACGATGTTTTTCGCCTCTCCCGTCTCTTTGCAGCGCATTGCCTCGTCGATGGCCACGCAGATGGCATGGCTGCTCTCCGGCGCCGGAAGGATACCCTCCACGCGGGCAAAGGTCTGTGCCGCCTCGAAAACCCGGGTCTGGGTCACGCTTCTGGCCTCCATGAAGCCGTCGGCATAAAGCTGAGACAAAACGCTGCTCATGCCATGATAGCGCAAACCGCCGGCATGGCTGGACGAGGGCATAAAGCTGCTTCCGAGGGTGTACATCTTCGCCAGAGGGCACACCGCACCCGTATCGCAGAAATCATAGGCATAGCGCCCTCTGGTCAGGCTGGGACAGGAAGCCGGCTCCACGGCAATGATGTGCATATCCGCCTCTCCCCGGAGCTTTTGCCCCACAAAGGGCGAGATCAGGCCGCCCAGATTGGAGCCGCCACCGGCACAGCCGATGATGATATCCGGCTGAATACCGTATTGATCCAGTGCCGCTTTTGTCTCCAGACCGATCACCGTCTGGTGCAAAAGCACCTGAGAAAGGACACTGCCGAGCACATAGCGGTAGCCCTCCTTTTGCGATGCCTCCACCGCCTCGGAAATGGCGCAGCCCAGAGAGCCGCCCGTGCCGGGGAATTCCCGGTTGATTTTCCGTCCCACCTCCGTGGTCAAGGAGGGAGAAGGGGTCACGGAGGCGCCATAGGTGCGCATGACCTCCCGGCGGAAGGGCTTCTGTTCATAAGAGACCCGCACCATATAAACCTGACAGTCCAGCCCGAAATAGGAACAGGCCATGGAAAGCGCCGTTCCCCACTGTCCTGCGCCCGTCTCCGTGGTCACGCCCTTGAGCCCCTGCTGCTTGGCATAGTAAGCCTGCGCAATGGCGGAATTGAGCTTGTGGGAGCCGGAAGTGTTGTTGCCCTCGAATTTGTAATAAATGTGGGCCGGTGTGTCCAGCTTCTTTTCCAGACAGTAGGCACGAACCAGCGGCGACGGCCGGTACATTTTATAAAAATCCAGAATTTCTTGCGGAATGGGGATCCACGGATTTTGATCATCCAATTCCTGCTGTGCCAGCTCCGTGCAGAAGATACGGGACAGTTCCTCCAGCGTCACGGGCTTTCCGCTTGCCGGATTCAGAAGGGGTGCGGGCTTGTTTTTCATATCCGCCCGGACATTGTACCATGCCCGGGGCAGCTCCGACTCATTCAGATAAATTTTGTAAGGGATCTCTTTTTGCGTTGCCATGTTGTTTCCTCCTTGCATTTCGGGAAAGGAATAAAAAACTCCTGTCCCAGTTGTTTGCTGGGACAGGAGTGTGTTCAAACATCCTGCGGTGCCACCCGGCTTGGCGCTTTTGCGCCCACCTTTCTGCGCACAGTCATGCGCTGCCATTGTTAACGAAGTGCCTCTCCGTCTCGCCTACTGCATTTTCAGCTCGCCCTCCGATGCCCATTCGGCGCGTTCTTCCATGCCGCCTTCCCAGCACCGGCAGCTCTCTGCGATTTCCGAAACGCACTTACTTGCTCATCTTCTGCGGTTTGCTGTATTGAAGCACATTTTTTCCGGCTTGTCAAGTCTTTTTTGGGAATATCTGCCGAGAGAGGGCATATAATAGTAGAACAACTGTAATGGGAGGAAAACGCGATGAAATACACAGGCACCAAAACCGAGCAAAATCTCCGGGACGCCTTTTCCGGCGAAAGCGAAGCCCGCAACAAATATACCTTCTTTGCCAGCGTTGCCAAAAAAGAGGGCTATGAGCAGATCGCGGCGCTGTTCCAGAAGACTGCCGACAACGAAAAAGAACACGCCGAGCTGTGGTTCAAGGAGCTGGAAGGTCTGGGCGGCACGGCGCAAAATCTGCTCAACGGCGCGGAAAGCGAAAACTTTGAATGGACGGATATGTATGCCAACTTTGCCCGGGACGCCGAGGAGGAGGGCTTTTCGGAACTGGCCGCCAAATTCCGGGCCGTAGCCGCCATTGAAAAAACGCACGAGGAGCGCTATCGCAAGCTGCTTAAAAACGTGGAAATGCAGCAGGTCTTTGAGAAGGCCGGTGAGTCGATCTGGGAATGCCGCAACTGCGGTCATCTGGTCATCGGTAAAAAAGCGCCGCTGGTCTGCCCCGTCTGCGACCATGCTCAGGCCTTCTTCGAACTGCGTGCAGAAAACTACTGATATTTCTTGACATTGCAGCCGGGGGAGATTATGATAAAAATGACCCAAATCTCTCCCGGAGGTACTTATGCAGTTAAACGGTTTCCTGTTCTTTCTTCTGGCAATCGCCATCGGCTATGGTTTTTCCCGTCTGGGGCTGATCCCGAAAAACGCACCGGATGTGCTCCCCTCCGTGCTGCTCAACGTCTTTTTCCCGGCCATGCTGCTCAATACCTTTGCCAATGCCAACGCTGCGGAGCTGCTCTCGAGCGGTCTGCCGGTCGTTCTGTGTACCCTGATTTTCAGCTTTTTGCCCTTTTTCGGCTGCTCGCTGCTTCTGCGGCACGCCGAGCCGGAAAAGCGTGCCCTGCTGCGCTATATCTCCGGAATTGGCAATACCTCCTTCGTCTGCATTCCGCTTTTGAGCCTGTTTCTGTCGGAAAGTCAGATGCTTCTCGTCTTTGTCCACGGCGCAGTAATGGATTTTCTCATCTGGGGCGTTCATCACCAGATTTTTCTGGGAAGCGGCTCCGGACGGCCAGCCGGTCTGCTGCGGCGGATGCTTACCAGCCCATGCCTGATCGCCGTTTTGCTGGGTATTTGCCTGTCCGCCCTGAAATGGGAGCTGCCGGAGGTGATATGCTATGCGCTTGACGCGATGGAGGCCGCCGTTTCTCCCCTTGCGCTGGTTTTCATCGGCACGCTCATCGCGCAGTATGGCCTTTTCTCCTGCCTGAAAAGCCGCACGGCCATACGCTATACCCTTTGGAAAGTGGTGCTTCTTCCCCTTGTTGTGTTTGCCTGTCTTGTGGGCTTTCTGCCGCTGGAAACGGCGCTCATTCTTGCCATTTTGTTCGGCGCTCCGGCACCGGTCTCCGCCGTTTTGTGGTGCAAGGAATATGGCAAGGACGCCCGCCTCTCCGTGGACTGTCTGGTTCCCTCCACCGTGCTGTATTTCCTGCTTATGGGAAGCCTCCTTGCCCTGCTCACTTCCTCCGGAATCCTTTAAAAAAGCCGAAGCTGCTTTCAGGCAGCTTCGGCTTTTTTGGATGTATTATTCCACTGTGACGGATTTTGCCAGATTGCGGGGCTTATCGACATCGCAGCCACGCTTCAAAGCGACATAGTAGGAGAAAATTTGCAGAGGAACCACGCTCAGGCTGGGCTGAAGTAGGGGGTGCGTGCGTGGAATGAGAATTCCCTCGTCTGCGCTGAGCTTCAGCTCCCGGAACAAAGGCTGCGTGGTCACGCCCAGAACATGAGCGCCGCGAGCCTTGACCTCCTTGACATTGGACATGGTCTTTTCAAAAAGTTCCTCCACGGTGGCCACGGCGACCACTAACGTGCCTTCTTCGATCAGCGAGATCGGGCCGTGCTTCAGCTCACCGGCGGCATAGGCTTCGGAATGGACATAGGCGATCTCCTTGAGCTTCAGGCTGCCCTCCAGACAGGTTGCACTGTCCAGATTGCGACCGATGAAAAATACATCATGGTTGCCGTGAAGACGCTCGGCCAGCTCCTCAATGCCCTTGAGATAGCCCGGCGTGAGCATATCGGAAAGCTGCTCGGGCAGACGGGTCAGCGCCGTGAGGATTTCATCATATTCGCCGGGACGCAGCGTTCCGAGAAGGTCGCCCATGTAAAGGGCGATGAGATAGAGCACGGAAAGCTGGGTGGAATAGGCTTTGGTGGTGGCCACGGCGATCTCCGGGCCTGCCCAGGTATAGATCACGTCGTGCGCAGCCTTGGCAATGGCGCTGCCCACAACATTGACAATGGCAAGCGTGTGAGCGCCCTGCTCCTTTGCCTCCCGCAGCGCCGCCAGCGTATCCGCTGTTTCGCCAGACTGACTGATGATGACCACCAGCGTATCCTCCCCGAGAACCGGCTGAGAATAGCGGAATTCGGAGGCCAAAATCGGCTCGACCGGAATACGGCAGGTCTTTTCCAGAATGTATTTTCCAAGGCAGCCGACATAGTATGCCGAGCCGCAGGCGACGATATAGATCCTGCGGAGCTTTTGCAGATATTCCGGCGTCAGGTGCAGATCCTCCAGAACCACGCGGCCGTCCTTGACGCGGGGGTGAATGGTGTCCCGCAACGCCTTGGGCTGCTCATGGATCTCCTTGAGCATGAAATGCGGATAGCCGCCCTTTTCCGCAGCGGACATCTCCCATGTGATCTGCTCCGGCTTTTTTTCTACGCGCTCGCCCAGAACGTTATAAAACGCCGCGCCGTCGGCGGTGAAATCCACCATATCCCCGTCGTTGAGGTAAACCACCTTGCGGGTATACTTCAAAATGGCAGGAACGTCGGATGCGATAAAATTCTCGCCCTCACCGTAGCCAAAAATCAGCGGACTGTCCTTTTTGACCGCCAGCATTCTTCCCGGATCGTCCCGGCAGAGAATGCCGAGGGCATAACTTCCCACCATTTTTTCCGTGGCGCAGCGAGCTGCGCGCAGAAGATCGCCTTCCTGCTCGTAATAATACTCCAGCAGATTGGCCGCAACCTCCGTGTCCGTATCCGACAGGAAGGTCTTTCCCTGCGCAGTCAAAAATTCCTTCAACGTGAGGTAATTTTCAATAATGCCGTTATGCACCAGACTGATCTTGCCGACAGAGGAAACGTGCGGGTGCGAATTGACGTGGGAAGGCGCACCGTGCGTTGCCCAGCGGGTGTGGCCAATGCCGACGCAGCCGACGATACCGCAGCCGTTTTCCGTCAGCTCCCGGAGAACTGCCAACCTGCCCTTTTCCTTGGCGACCTGAAAGCCCTCGGCGCCAAAGACGCAAATGCCCGCCGAATCATATCCGCGATATTCCAGCTTGGAAAGGCCGTCGAGCAAAATAGGCGCTGCCTGCTGCCTGCCGATGTAGCCAACGATTCCACACATATAAAAACCTCCGCATGACGGTGAAAAATGCACCAGATACATACGGAGATTATAGCGAATAAAGATGTCAAAATCAACGGAAAATTTATATTTTTCGCTGATTTTATGAAATTTAATCGAAAATGGACAACTGTTCCGGCTGAAGCTGCCGCAAAGAGGCAAGCGCATCGTCCACCTCACTGGCGCCCGCACGCACAAGCGCCTGCACGCCGCGACTGCCGTCGCGAAGCACAAAGACGGGTGACAGTCCCCTGCGCAGGTTATCCTCCGCACCGGACCATGTTCCGCCGGAGCACTCCGGGCACTGCGCAACAAAGGTCTTTTCGCCCAGCGCATGGATCAGATGGTTGCGCCGCAGAGCCCGCTGCGCGGTAAAGCCGCAGTCATAGCCTTCGTCGCAGATGAGAAGCTGGCCTTTGCGGGGCAAATGGCTCTCCAGCGCGTCAGGCAGAACGGAGATCACCCGTCCGCCGAGTGCCAGACACGCCTCCTGCGCCACGCGGTCGGCGCCAAAGGCATTGCCGGAGACGAGAACATAGCCCTCGCGCGCCGCCAGCTCTCCCACACGGCGGGCAAAGCGTGCTCCGCGGGGAAAAAGCTGCCGCGAGCCGACCAGCGCCACGCTGGGTAAGCGGAAGAGTGAAACATCACCCCTGCAAAAAATCACCGGCGGACACTGTTCGCCCAGGCGAAAAAGTCTTGCAGGGAATTCTGCCGAGCAGCGGTCAAGCACCCGGATATCCGGCCTTGCGGCAAGATAGCGCTCCGGCTGCTCCGGACGGTCAAGCAGAGACATGACACGCCTCGCCAGGGTGCTGTCTGTCCCAAGGCGCTGCGCGATCGCCTCCGGCGGCTCCGACGGCTCCAAAAGCGCCTCAAGAAGGGCATATTCCCGCCGGGAAAGCGGCTGCACCGGCTCACCCAGACGGCAGTTAAGCAAAAGCAGCGTCCGCTGCGTCTGCTTCATCAGAATTTTTTCTTTGCCGGACGCTTTTCCTCCGCAGGCGCCGGAACCAGACAGCCGTATTCGTCAAACATCATGGGTGTGATGGTGAATTCGGAGAATTTGGCGATCTCGTCGAGCTTGGCCTTCTCCGGGAAAGAACCGATGAGGGTGAAGGCGATACCCTTTTTCTGTGCCCGTCCGGTTCTGCCAATGCGGTGGATGTAGTATTCGTTCTCGTCCGGCACGTCATAGTTGATCACGCCGTCGACGTCGTCCACGTCGATGCCCCGGGAGGCTACATCCGTTGCGATGAGCACGGGAAGCTTTCCTCTGCGGAAGGCGTCCATGGTACGCTCACGCGTGGCCTGACGGATGTCTCCATGGAGACAGTCGGCCTGAATTCCGGCTCGCCTGAGCTCGTCGCTAAGGCTCTGGCACATGACCTTCGTGTTGCAAAAAACGATGACCCGCTCAAAGGCGCCGGAGCGGAGAATGCGCAGCATGGCCTGCTGCTTTTCCAGGCGCGGAACCGTGATGGAATACTGGTCAATGTCCGGCTTGCTCTCCATAGTCGGCGCAACCGTGATCTCTACCTCGTCGCGCTGGTACATCCAGCTCACCGTCATAACCTCCTGAGAGATGGTGGCGGAGAAAAGCCCCAGATTTTTCCGGTTTTTAATTCGGTTCAAAATCTTGGTCACGTCGTCAAAAAAGCCCATGTCCAGCATCCGGTCAGCCTCGTCGAGAATGACCGTTTTGATCTTGTCCAGACGGAGATTTTTCCGGTTATAGTGATCCATCAGGCGACCCGGCGTGGCAACCACGATGTGCGGATTTTTTTGCAGCGCCTTGATCTGCGGCTCTATCCGCTGGCCGCCATAGAGCACCGTGACGCGCACGTCTTTCCGGTAAAGCAACAGTCCGCGAAGCTCGTCTCCGATCTGAAGCGCCAGCTCCCGCGTCGGTGCCAAAATCAAGCCCTGAAGCTCAGGACTGTTCGGGTCGATGTGCTCGATCATGGGAATGCCGAAGGCAAAGGTCTTGCCCGTGCCCGTGGGCGCTTTGGCAATCACGTCCCGCCACGCCAGAAGGGGCGGAATAGCCTCCTGCTGCACCTTGGTGGGGCAGCCTACATTTTGTTTTTCCAAAGCCTGCAACAGTTCTTCGCTGACGCCAAGCTCCCGGAAGTTCGTTTCTGTTTCCATGGTAAACCTCATTCAGCTTGTCAAAAAAGTCTTTTTGACAAGCTGCTTTCAAAATTGCAAAATAGAATTGGAAGTGTTATCTTTTGCAATTTTGTCGCCTGCGGGCGGGTTGTTGAACGTGAAAGGACACCCTGATGGTTTCCTTTCACACTTTTCTTCCCTCCGAAACGACAAAAATTACGTTTTTTGACAGTCTGCTCATTTTTTTCACTGTTTTTTATAGTATAACAAATCTCCCGGCATTTTGCAATCCCATGGGCTTTCTTCTTTTTCTTTGACAACTGGGTCATTCCGTGCTATACTTCCGAAAAGAAGCATATCTATGTTGCGAAAAGAGGTTTCGTTTATGAATTTTCTGGACTGGCTCAAGGTGGTCGTGCTGGGTATCGTCGAGGGCATTACGGAATGGCTTCCCATCAGCAGCACCGGCCACATGATCCTCGTGGATGCTCTGTGGAAATCGGACAACAGCGTCATGACCGAGGAGTTTATGGAAATGTTCACCGTGGTCATTCAGCTTGGGGCAATTCTGGCCGTGGTGTTCCTGTACTTTCAAAAGCTCTGGCCCTTCCACAAAAAGGCTCTGCGTTCCCATTCCTGGTTCGCACAGCAGAGCGAAAACGCCGTGATCGGCGGCGTTCAGCGTTTCTGCGACCAGTACTGCCACATGGACAAAATCATTCTCTGGCTGAAAATCGCCGTTTCCTGTCTGCCGGCTGTCATTGTCGGTCTGCCGCTGGATGACTGGATGGATGAGCACCTTTATAATCCCATTGTGGTAGCCGCCATGCTCATTGTCTACGGCGTTGGCTTTTTGCTCATTGAGCGCTACAACAAGCGCCGCACGCCCCGGATCAACTCCCTGCGCGAGCTGAGCTGGAAGGACGCTGCACTCATCGGCGTTTTTCAGGTGCTTGCGCTGGTGCCCGGCACCTCCCGCTCCGGCGCCACCATTCTCGGCGGCATCCTGCTCGGTGCCTCCCGCGGTCTGGCTGCGGAATACACCTTCTTCCTTGCCATTCCCGTGATGTTTGGTGCCTCCCTTTTGAAGCTGGTGAAGTTTGGCTTCGCCTTCACAGGCACGGAGCTGGCCGTTCTCCTTCTGGGCATGGCCGTGGCCTTCATCGTCTCCGTTCTGGCCATCAAGTTCCTCATGGGCTACATCAAAAATCACGACTTTTCCGTCTTCGGCTGGTACCGCATTGGCCTCGGTGCCATCGTCCTTCTGTGGAGTATTCTGGCATAACATAACAAATTGGGTGACCCCGGCGGGTCACCCAATTTTAATTGCGTCATTTTCCACCGTGACCGCTGCGCTGGTGCAGCCGCCGGGCGACAGCAGCCGGAAAGACAGTGGCGCTTCCAGCTCCGTCTGGATGAGCCTGCGGATCTCCCGGGCGCCGCCTGGCTTGCCCGCCGCCTGACGGGAAAGCAGGGCCGCCACCTGCTGCGAGCAGTGAAGGCAAAGCCCCTGCTTTTCCGCCCGCCGGGTCAGTGCGTCGAGCTGTTTTTCCGCAATGCTGCGCAGTTCCTCCGTCCCAAGCTGCCGGAAGCTTGCAATGCAGTCGATCCGACCCAGAAATTCCGGCGGAAAATGCTCCCGCAGTGCTTTGAGCGTGTGATCCGGTTCGCTCTGCCCAAAACCCAAGGCGCCCCGTCCGGAAAGCTCACTGCCCAAATTGGAGGTCATAACAAGAAGGGTGTTTTTGAAATCCACCTTGCGCCCGGCGGCGTCCGTCAGAACGCCGTCCTCCATGATCTGCAAAAGTAATCCGCAGATATCCCGGTGCGCCTTTTCCAGCTCGTCGAGCAGCACCAGTGCATAAGGCTGCCGCCGAACCTTCTCGGAAAGCTCACCGCCCTCGTCATGGCCCACATAGCCCGGCGGCGCTCCAAGCAGCCTTGACACCGCGTGCTTTTCCATATATTCCGACATATCCACCCGGATCATGGCGCTCTCGCTGCCGTAGACCGCCTGAGCCAGAGCCTTGCAAAGCTCGGTCTTTCCCACGCCCGTCGGCCCGACAAAGAGCATGGCCGCGACCGGGCGTTTTTCCTCTGCCAGACCTGAACGTCCTCTGCGTACCGCCTGCGCCACGGCGGAAATGGCCTGCTTTTGCCCCACGATCCTGCATGAAAGCGTCTGTTCCAAAGCGGAAAGCTGCTCTTTTTCCTCCGCGCCGATCTGACCGACCGGAATTCCCGTCCGGTTCGACACCGCCGCTGCGATATCCCGCGCAAGCACCTGCTCCGGCTTTTTCCCCCGCTGGCCGAGGCGCTGCAAACGGTCGCGCAGGCCGGCGGCCCTTTCGTATTCTCCCTGCCGCAGAGCGCCGTGAAGTACGCCGCAGAGCTTCGCGTCCACCATTTCCTGACTCCTTGCCATGCTTGCCCACGCCGTTCCCTCGTCGAGCAGATCCACCGCCTTATCCGGCAGAAATTTCTCCGGCAGATAGCGGCAGGCATATTCCACCGCCGCATTGACCGCCTCGGGACTGATGTGCATACGATGGTGTCGCTCCAGTGCCGGTCGCAGCCCCTCCAAAATCTGCCTTGTCTCCTCCGGCGTGGACGGCCGCACCTGTAGTGCCCGAAAGCGACGCTCCAATGCCGCGTCCTTCTCGATGAATTTCCGGTACTCGTCCAAAGTGGTCGCGCCAATGAGCTGCAGCTCTCCCCGGCCAAGTGCCGGTTTGAGCAGATTGGCCGCGTCAATAGCGCCCTCTGCCGCTCCTGCGCCGACAAGCGTGTGCATTTCGTCGACAAATAAAATCACATTTTGCGCCCGGCGAACCTCCGCGATGATGTCCCGCATCCGTTCCTCAAATTCGCCGCGGTATTTCGTGCCCGCAAGCACGCTGGCCATGTCCAGCGAAAACAGGCGCTTGCCGCGCAGACATTCCGGCACCCGTCCGGCAGCAATATACTGCGCAACGCCCTCGACGATGGCCGTTTTCCCTACGCCGGGCTCTCCGATCAGGGCAGGATTGTTCTTCTGCCGACGCGACAAAATCTGGAGCACCGTTTCGATCTCCCGCTGGCGTCCGACGATCCCGTCGCGTTGCTCCGCACGCTCCACCATGTCCACGCCGAATTGCTCCAATAGTCTGGTGCTCTGCATTTTTGGCTCCTTTCGGGTCTTTTCATTTTGACAAAGATAATAAGCAACAGCCTTGCCGGAGCCGTCACCCCAATTGCAAGTTTAGCCCCTTCCTCCGGGGTCTAAACAGCGAAAACAGGAAATTTTTCTCCTTTCCCGCTTTTACCATTTGCTTTTTCCGAAAAACGTGGTACAATGTATCCTGCAAACCAATACATACAGGAGGATTCAACATGGCATACGTAATCACCGACGCTTGCGTCAAGTGCGGAAGCTGCGCGGACAACTGCCCTCTGGGCATCATCACCGAGGGCGACGACAAGTACGTCATCGACGCTGACCAGTGCGTGAGCTGCGGCACCTGCGCCAACGGCTGCCCCGTCGAGGCCATCGAGGAGCAGTAAGGCTTTTTGCCGGAGAAACCGGCCTGTACCCTGCGTACAGGCCGGTTCAGCCTTTTTTGAAGCTCCGAAGAACGCTATGGAAACACTGTTCAACAACATTCACATTTTCGCCCGCGACGGCTTCCCGCTCGGCACGGACAGCGTGCTTCTGGCGCATTTTGCCCGCCTTCCCAAAAACGCCCGCGTTGCCGATCTGGGAAGCGGTTGGGGCGCTTTGGGCCTGTTTCTGTGCGCCAAAGACCCGCACTGCCGCGTCACCGGGCTTGAGCTGCGCGAAGAAGCGCACGCTGCCGCGCTGGAAAACATCGCCCGCAATTCTCTACAGGGCCGCCTTTCCTCCATTGTGGGAGATGTGCGGCAGATTTCGACCCTTTTCCCTGCAGGAAGCTTTGACTGCGTTGTCTCCAATCCGCCCTATTTTTCCGTTGGCTCCGGCAAGACCAGCGGCAAACTGGCCGAAGCCCGCAGCGAAGCCTTCCTCAGCCTTTCTGAGCTCTGCTCGGCTGCGGCCTGGCTTTTGCCCAGCGGCGGGCGCTTCTTCCTTGTTCACAGGCCGGAACGCCTGTGTGACCTGTTCTGCGCCATGCGGACATCCGGCATTGAGCCGAAGCGTCTGCAATTCGTGCGCCATCGGCAGGACAGTCCTGTCTGCCTTGTTTTGCTGGAAGGACGGCGAGGCGGCGGACACGGCCTGAGCTATGAGCCGGATCTGATTGAATTTACCCCAGGCGGCGAGGAAACTGCGCTCTACCGCGCCGCCTACCACAGAGGTGAGTGACCATGAGCGGAACGCTGACCCTTGTCCCGACCCCGATCGGCAATCTCTCCGATATTTCCCCCAGATGCAAAGAAGCTCTGGCGCAGGCGGATTTCATCGCCGCCGAGGATACCCGCGTAACATTGCGCCTGCTGAACCACTTGCAGCTTAAAAAGCCCCTGGTGAGCTATTATGAGCACAACAAGGAATTCAGTGGGCGGAAAATTCTCGAGCGTATTCTGGCCGGAGAAAACTGCGTGCAGGTTTCTGATGCCGGAACGCCCGCCATTTCCGACCCCGGAGAGGATCTGGTGCGCCTGTGCGCAGAACATGGCGTTCCCGTCACCTCCATTCCGGGTCCCTGCGCCGCGATCACCGCCCTGAGCGTTTCAGGGCTTCCGACCGGCCGCTTCACCTTTGAGGGCTTTCTTGCGCCGAAGGGAAAAAGCCGGGCGGCGCACCTTGCCTCACTGAAGCAGGAACGCCGCACCATGATTTTTTATGAAGCACCGCACAAGCTCCTTGCAACCTTGCGCGATCTTGCCGACGCCTTTGGCACGCAGCGCCGCATTAGCCTTTGCCGCGAGCTGACCAAGCTCCATGAGGAAGTTTTGCGCATGACGCTTGGCGAGGCAATTGCGTACTACGAGGCGCAGGAGCCCCGTGGAGAATACGTGCTCATCGTCTCCGGAGACAGCACTCCGGCGCAGGAGGACGTCACGCTGGAAGACGCCCTGAGCCGGGTTGATGAGCTGCTTCAGGACGGTCTGAGCCGAAAGGACGCCGTGAAACAGGCGGCAAAGGAAACGGGCTTTCCCAAAAACGCCCTCTACGACGCCGCCGTGCAATAAGCGCTGCGCTTTGGGGAAAGCTATGCCATGGAAGGAGGCTGTTTATGAAAGCACTGCTGATCATCGCCATCGTGCTGGGCGCACTTGCCCTGATCATCACCGGGATCTGTCTGCTGCCCGTTTATGTTTATGTCTATTATGACGACGAAAACAGCCTGCGTCTGCGCTATCGTCTGCTGTGGAAGGTCTATGGCGAAGTGCCCAACCCCAACAATCCCATTTTAAAGCTGGTCAAGGAGCTGTCCGGTCTGTCCAAGTTCGACTCTGTCCGTGCGCTGAAGAAAACCGTCTCAGCCTCCGGCCTGAGCGACACGCTCCGGCAGGTCGGTGAAGTCCTGCTGTCTCTTTTGCGTCAGGTGGTCTGGATCTTGCCAAGGTGCCGCCTGCGGAAGCTGGAAATTCGCGGCATCTGCGCCGCGCAGGAGCCTGACGAGGCCGCCATGGAATATGGCAAGCTCTGCGCCACGGTCTATCCCATCGTGGGCGCCGTGGGTCAGATCATCCCGATTTACCGGCGGGGTCTGTGTTTGGAGCTACGCTGCGATTTTGAGGCGGAAGAAGATGTGTTTGACCTCACCGCCGTGCTGCGCACCCATGTTGGCACCGTGGTCAAGGCGCTCTGGCGGGTCATTCTCGACGAAGCCCGCGCCGAAAGCGCACGAATGGCCTCCAAAAGCCGATAAAAAGCCACTTCCTGCGCCATAAGGCACACTGCGTTTTGTAAATTAAGGAAGCTCTGATTAAATCGGCAAGAACGGGCAGTGAGAGATTTTTTCGCAAATTGAGCTTCGGAAAACGCAGGAATACTTTGTGTATTTCAAGTTTTATGAAACGAAGATTTGCGGAAAAATATCCGCTGACCGCCGCCGACGATTTATTCAGAGATTCCTTAAGTGATAGGTGATATCGCTGCGCTGTGATAGGTGACGCAATGCGTTCCTCTCACGCACCGAAGGCGTGTATCACAGGCGAAGCCCGCATCACGCACGCAGTGCGCATTGCGTTTCGACAGGAACGCATCACTCAAAAAATCCTCTTTTGTCCGATGGACAAAAGAGGATTTTTTGATGGCAGCGGGTGAAGGATTCGAACCCTCACATACGGAGTCAGAGTCCGCTGTGCTACCTTTACACAAACCCGCTATTCACTTGCTGCGCCGAAACGCATTATTATTATATGCGGATTTCGGCAAATGTCAAGGAAAAATTTGCATTTTCACAAAATATTTTTCTGCGTCCTTCGTCAGCGCGTTTCTTCGCGGAACAAAAGCAGCGAAAACCACGTGACGACATTGCCGCCATAGTGATACTCCACGCCGCAACGTTCCGCCAGCGCCGTGACCACGATTCCGTGGCTTTCCACACAGGGAAGCATTTGATCTTCGTGGCGGCAGGGTGCGTCCGGATAGGCGCAGTGCTCGCACAGATCGCACGACTCCGTGGACAGGCCGTAAACCTGCTGGCCCTGAGCAGTCAGAAGCGCACGGACGCGGCGCGTAACGGCCTCATGCGGCACACGCGTGGCCAGACATTCCTCCATGCTGGAAATGTCGTTCACCTCCGTTACGGTGGTGATCAGCAAGCCCTGCGGATAGCTCAGGCAACGAGCCTGACATTCCTCCACGGATCCGACCGCCGGCGGACAGGCCCATGTTTTTCCGTAGCGCGGGCACTCCGTTTCGCACACGGTGCGGATCCTTGGCGAAAAATCCAGCTCCTGCGTTGAAAAAAAGACGTACTGGGCGATCGGGAGCTGCGCTAACTGCTCCTCCAAAAGCGCTATGTTCACGTTGCTTCCTCCTTCAGATACAGAAGATCGTGAGAGACCGGCGTGCAGAACAGGCGGCGGATCTCAGCCGGATCAGAGGTCTGCGCCAAAATCCACATCAGCTTGGCAAGAGCAGCCTCCGTTGTCATGTCATACGCCTCCAGAAGATGCAGGTCGTTTTTCA
Organism: uncultured Oscillospiraceae bacterium; assembly: GCA_964588975.1. Taxonomy (GTDB): domain Bacteria; phylum Bacillota; class Clostridia; order Oscillospirales; family Oscillospiraceae; genus JAZOXB01. The sequence continues at coordinate 14,414 of CAZPRA010000004.1, forward strand.
GATGGAAGCCAACGTCATAAACCGCCAGATTGCTGCCCTCATTTTGCACCTGCGTGGTCATCACGATGGTCTTTCCCTCGTCGATGGCGCGGCGAATCACGTCGAAAAAACCGCTGCCCTGATAAGACGGCAGACCGCCAACGCCATAGCTTTCCACAATGACCGCGTCGTTGTGCTCCAGAAGGTAGGACAAAAGGCCGCAGTCCGCACCGGGGATCATTTTCATCAGGCCCACCTTTTCATTCAGTCGCGAATAAAAAATAGGGGCAGGCAGCGCCGTTGGGCAGATATATTCCATCAGGAAGCCGTTTTGCAGCACCGCAAGAGTCGGATAGTTGATGCTGGAAAACGCCTGAAGACTGGTGGTGTGAGTCTTTCGCGCACGCGTGCCGAGAATGACACGGCCATTGAACACCAAAAGCACACCGCAAAGCCGGGACACGGCCACCCGGAAGGCGTCGAGCAAATTGGTCTTGGAGTCCGTATTTTCAAACAAAATGGGCTTCTGGGCGCCGGTGAGAACAATGGGCTTGGGCGAATATTGGATGAGATAGGACAAGGCGGCTGCGGTATAGGCCATGGTGTCGGTGCCGTGGGCAATGACGAAGCCGTCATACTTGCTGAAGCTCTCTCGAACGGCGGCGGCGATGGTCAGCCAGTGGCATGGTGTGATATTGGTCGAGTCGATGGAAAAAAGCTGCTTGCAGGTCACTTCGCACAGCTCGCTGATCTCCGGCACGTTGGCCAGCAGCTCCTCAGAGGTCAGAACCGGCGTCAGTCCGCTGCCGGAGACGTCGGAAGCGATGGTGCCGCCGGTTCCCAAAAGCAAAACCCGTTTCATAAAAACCCCTCCTCAAGAGGTAGTATATCATATTTTTATCTCTTTCGCAACGACGGATTGACAAAGGCGAAAAAAGGGAATAAAATAGAGGCAAACGGAGCAGAAGAAGGTGGAACAGATGGAAAATTTGCTCAGCGTTGTCATTCCGGCTTATCACGAGCAGGAAACGGTCGCGCTCGCCGCGAAGGAGCTGCATCGGGTGCTTTCCGAAGCGCAGATCGAGCATGAGCTGGTCTTTGTGGACGACGGTTCGAAAGACGGAACGTGGCAGGAAATTCAGAAGGCGGGCGAAACCATCAAACAGGTGCGCGGCGTGCGGTTTTCCCGCAATTTTGGCAAAGAGGCGGCGATTTTCGCCGGTCTGAAGCACGCCAAGGGCGATTGTGTCGGCGTTCTGGACTGTGATTTGCAGCACCCGCCGGAAAAGCTGGTGGAGATGTACCGTCTCTGGCAGCAAGGAATTCAGGTGGTCGAGGGCGTGAAGTCCGACCGCGGTGAGGAAAGCTTTTTGCACCGTCTGTCCGCCAAAACCTTCTATGCCCTCATCAGCCGCGCAACGGGCGTGGACATGACGCGGGCATCGGATTTCAAGCTGCTTGACCGCAGAGCCGTGGACGTCATTCTCACCATGCGGGAAAAGCGTGCCTTTTTCCGGGCACTCTCCGGCTGGGTGGGCTTTACCACCGCCGAGGTGAGCTATGAGGTGCGGGAGCGGACTGCCGGCCAGTCCAAGTGGTCCACTTGGGCCTTGATGAAATACGCGGTTTCCAACATCACCGCGTTTACCTCCTGGCCGCTGCATCTGGTCACGGTGTTTGGCATCATCACCCTGCTTGTCTCCATCGTGCTGGGCGTCACCGCCCTGATTCAGAAATTTATGGGCGTTGCTCTGGGCGGCTTCACCACGGTGATCATTCTGATTTTGCTGATCGGAAGCCTCATAATGATCAGCCTTGGCATCATTGGCTATTATGTCGGCAATATTTATGATGAGATCAAAGATCGCCCCCGCTATATCGTTTCCGATACCATATAACAGTGTTCTAAACAGCCTGACGGCAAAACGCGTCAGGCTGTTTCAGCTTGTCAAAAAGTCTTTTTGACAAGCTGCTTTCAAAATTGCAAAATAAAATTTGTAGCGTTATATTTTGCAATTTTGTCGCCTGCGGGCGGGTGATTGAACGTGAAAGGACACCCTGACGGTTTCCTTTCACACTTTTCTTCCCTCCGAAACGGCAAATATTACGTTTTTTTGACAGTCTGAAACAGCCTGACGGCAAAACGCGTCAGGCTGTTTGTTCTTTGTTGCGGGTGAACAGAAGGGCAAGGCCGATGGCCATCACGCCGCCGGAGAGTTTGGCCACGATCACCGGCAAAAGCATCGTCCGGTCAAAGCCCGCGGTGAAGCCCAGATGGTCGCCAAAGACGAAGGCCGCAGAGACGGCAAAGGCGATGTTGACGATTTTCCCCCGCTCGTCCATGTCCTTAAGCATATTCAGCATGGGAATGGCGTTGGCAAGACTGGCAAGCAGCCCGGCGGCAGCCGTGTCGTTGATTTTCAGAACAGAGCCAAATTTCAAAAGGGGCTTTTTCAAAAGCCGGGTCAGCGCAGAAACCAGCGGAAAGGCTCCGGCCAGAACGAAGGCGATCTCCGAAACGACCTCCACGCCCTGCGAAAGAGGCGCCATACCTGCAATCAGCGTCACGCCGGTCAGCCGCTCAAACACGGCGGCGGTCAGCCCCAGCGTGATCACGGCGACCACAGCCCGGCCGAAAAACAGAAAGCCCCGGATCATCGCCCGTTCAAAGCGCCACATTCCCAGAGCGATGAGCAGCGCAAAGAGCACGATGGGAATCAGGTTTTTGAGCAGCATACTCAGGGCGAAACCGGCGGCCAGACCTCCCAAAAAGGCGCCTGCGGGCAGAGGAATGATCCCGGCCAGAATTCCACGCGCCAAGGCCGGGCGATCCTCCGGGCGGAGAATGCCAAGCGCCACAGGAAGCGTGAAAACGATGGTGGCGCCCAGCATGGAGCCGACGATCAGACCGCCGAACTGAGCGCTCTGCGTGCTCTGCGCCAGTTCAAAGGCCAGCGAAGCGCCTCCCATGTCGTTTGCCAGAATGGAACCGGCAAACATGGCAGGGTCTGCACCCAAAAAGCCGTAAAGTGGCACCAGAACCGGCTTGAGCAGCCCGGCCAGCACCGGCGCAAGGCACAAAATCCCCAGCATGGAAAGGCTGAGGGCGCCGGTTGCCAGAATGCCCTCCTCCCACTGCTTTCCCAAGCCCAGCTTCGAGCCAAATATGCGGTCCAGACCGCCCAGAAGGGCGAAAATCCCCATCAGCCACAAAATCAGCCTGTCCGCGCTCACAGTTCTTCCTCCACATCATCCAAAATGGCAAGAATGGCGGCGTCCATCGGCAGGTCGCCGGAGAGCTGCCGTGCCGCACCGCCAAAGGCCACGATCACCCGGTCGTGCTCACCGGCGCCGACCAAATCCGTTGCAACCCATTCCTGCTGACCGATTTTCACGCGCAAAAGACTTTGCCCCGTCAGGGCAGGGCTTTTTTTCGTTGCCCAGACGCTACCCGTCACCACACCAATCTTCATTGCTTTCCCTCCAGAATATCCCGGGCAAGCGGCGTCAGCCGACCCTCAACAGGCAAGCCAAGCGCAAGCCTGCGCCGCACCTCCTGCGCCGTCAGAAGGCCGCCGGACACGCTGCGCAGCGGCTTGACGCCCCATTGCTGCATTTGCCGCCGCGCGGAAAGCAGTCTGCTCCAAAGCGCCCGGTTGGGTGAGTGGGCATACTGCTTCCAATCCTGCCCTTCTTCCCAGCAATAGACGGGAAGCCCCTGCAAAAGCGCTTCAAGCACCGCTTCCTGCGGAAAATTCAAAAGCTCGTAAGCGCTCATGGAGCCAAGAATCACGGCGCTGTATGGCGCCTGAAACACATAGACGAAGCCCGTCTCCTGTGCCGGTCTGCGGCCGATCAGCAGCACCCGGGGCGACTTTTCCAACTCCTGACGCACCCGCCGCACGACCTCCTCCATCAGTTCTTCCCTCATACCAGCAGCCCCAGATCGCCCGCCCGGAAACCGCAGGCATTGGCCTCGTCATAGTCCAAATGGGCATAGGTGCAAAAGGCGTCGCTGACCCGCACGGGCACGTCCTCAAAAATCACCGGGCGCCGGGTCAGCGTCTTTAAGCGCACGCTGTCCCCATTGGAAAGTCCCCGGGCTCTGGCATCGGCGGTGCTCATGTGCAAATGCCGCTGCGCCACGATCACACCCTGCTGCAAAACCAGGTGTCCGCCCGGCGCGGACAGCGTGATGCCGGGTGTGTTTTCCGTATGGCCGCTGAGGCGAATGGGTGCCTGAATTTTCAGCGCCACGCAGTCCGTCAAAGACAGTTCCACCTGGCACTGTTTCCGAGCAGGCCCCAAAACGGCCACATTTTCCAGCCGTCCGGTGGAAGTGACCAGGCTCACCCGCTCGCAGCACAAAAACTGCCCGGGCTGCGACAGAGGCCGCTTTTGCGTCAGTCCATGGCCAAAAAGCGTCTGTGCCGCTTCCTCGGTCAGATGGACATGGCGCCCGGAAGCCTCCATGGGAATGAACAGACGCGTTTGAAGTGTCTGCGTCACCTGTTCGATGAGCTGCTCCATCGTCCCTCCTTCTCCGCCTTCTGGCGGATCATCAGAATATAGCACGCGGAAGACAGGCGGTTTAGCCCCCGCACAAGATCCGGCCGCGTGATTTTCCCGTCCATATCGGAAAACGCACGGCAGCAGGCAAGCTCCGTCTCCCGGATCGCAGCCCTCAGGTCATTGAGCAGCAAAATCACCGTGCCGTCGGAAAAATCCGGCTGAAAATGGCTCTGCGCATAGAATTTCTGCGGCGTATGAGAATGCTGGCGAAGCTCATCGAGCGAAAGCCCCAAAAGGCTTTTTGAAGCAAGCGGCTCATCGAGAACCTCGCAGCGCAGCACGGTGCGCAGGTAATTGAGCATTTCCCCCAAAGCCGCCCGAACCGGCTCCGGACAGGACAGACCGCACAGAAGCATCTGCGCCTGAAGGTGATCCAGTGCCCCGCGAAAGGCGATCCGCCGGTGCGTCTTGGGCACCAGAAGGTTGCCCGAAAGGTGCGTCATTTCCTCCGGTTTTTCGGCATATTTCCCGCCGAACAGGTCATAATAGCCCGTCGGTCTTTGCGTGACTTCGATTTTTTCTCCGCGCAGCCAGTCCTGTGCCGCAGGGGTCAGCCGATCTTCCGGCGACAGCCAGAAGACCCGCTTTCCATCCTGCGTTCGAACGGACTGCTGCGCCGCTTCCAGCGTAAAAAGCATTATTTCTGGGGAAGCTGAGGCGCCTTGGGCAAAATGGCGTCCACCTCGGTGTGCGGCCGGGGAATGACATGGACGGAAATCAGCTCGCCCACCTTTTCCGCTGCCGCAGCACCGGCGTCCGTTGCGGATTTGACCGCGCCAACGTCGCCGCGCACCATAACGGTGACAAGGCCGCCGCCGACCTGCTCCTTGCCCACGAGCTGGACATTGGCAGACTTGACCATGGCGTCAGCAGCCTCAATCGCGCCCACCAGTCCCTTGGTTTCGATCATTCCCAGTGCATTTGTGTTCATTTGAAATCCTCCTAAAAATTATTGTTGTTCCAATCTGCGCAGGATTTCCTGCGTCAGGCTTTCGATGAGTGCGCTGTCTGCCCCTTCCGGCTCCGGCTTTTCCGTATGCTGCTTTGGAGCGCTTGCCTGAGCCGGAACCGGCTCCGTGCCCCATGCCACGCGTCGGATATTGATCAGATCCAAGGGGCCAATATTATTTGAAGACGAGCTGCCGCCCACCGCACCGCAGCCCAGCGTCAGCGCCGGAAACAGCCGGGTGCTCATGCCGATGCCGCCCAAAGATGCCGGCGTGTTCACCAGAAAGCGGGAGACTGGTATTTGCAGGGCAAAGCGGGTGATGACCTCCTGCTGCGTGGCGTGAATGCAGAAGGTGTGACCTGCGCCCTCGGCCAGAAGCACCTGCGTGGCACGCTCCAAAACGGTATCCTCGTTTTTCTCCACGAAAAAGGCCAGAATGGGGCAGAGCTTTTCCCGGGAGTAGGGTCTCGTGGGGCCGGCCTGCGTCTCATGCGCCAGAAGCACCCGCGTTTCGGCAGGAACGCTCAGACCCGCAAGCTCGGCCACCTGACAGGCGGTTTTTCCGACCACCTTGGGGTTCATCGAGCCGTCGCAGCGCAGCAAAAGCCCGGCAAGCTTCTGTGCCTCCTGCTCGGAGAGGAAATAACCGCCCTGCCGCTTAAATTCTGCCCGAACCGTTTCGGCACAACACTCCTCCACCACGACGCTCTGCTCCGAAGCGCAGACGGTGCCGTTGTCAAAGGTCTTCGAGCGGATGATATCGGCCACAGCCTTTGGAATGTCCGCCGATTTGTGGATATAAGCAGGGCCGTTTCCGGCACCGACGCCGATGGCCGGTTTTCCGGAAGAATAGGCCGCACGAACCATGGAGCTGCCGCCGGTGGCCAAAATCAGGCTTGTCAGCGGATGGCTCATAAGCTCCTGCGCAGCCTGCACGGTAGGCGTGGAAATGCAGCCAATGGCGCCCTCCGGACAGCCGGCGCTCCGGGCGGCTTCGGCCATGCAGTGGGCGGCCTCGAGCGTGCAGCGAACGGCGCCCGGATGCGGCGAAAACACAACGGGGCTTCCGGCCTTCAGGCAAATGATGGATTTATAAATCACCGTGGAGGTGGGATTGGTCGAAGGCACGATCCCCGCAATCACGCCAACGGGCACGCCCACATCCCAAACCCGCTTTTCCTCGTCCCGGCGGAGAATTCCGACCGTTTTCATGTCCGCCACGGCTCGCATAACGTTTTGGGCGGCAAAGCGGTTCTTTTCCGCCTTGTCTGCACTGTTGCCGAAGCCCGTCTCCTCCGCCGCCATACGTCCGAGCCGTTCGGCATTGGCATTTCCGGCCTCCGCCATGGCCGCTACGATCGCGTCAAGCCGCGGCTGGTCAAGGGTCTTTAAGACCTGAAACGCCCCGTGTGCCTTTTGCACCAGCTCCCGAGCTTCCTGCCGGGAACGCAGATCCTTGTCAAGTTCCATCATGCTTTCCTCCCATTTCCTTTGGATGTTGCGCCACTGCCCGCACCGTCCGGGCAAAGGCTTCACAGGCGGCAAGACAAGCCGACTGCGTGCCGGTCAGAAGCCCACCGGCAAAATTGGTTTCGCTGGGCGGTGGAAAGAGCTTCGCAAGGCGCACGTCTGCGGCCTTGAGCGCCGCGTCGAGCCCGATGATAGCCTCCACCGGCGGCGCAATGAGATAGGCCAAAGGCTCACCCTGCCTGATATTCGCCGTTTCGGACAGGTAGCTTCCCGTTCGCGACACGCAATGTGCCAGAAACACCACGCTGCCGTCTTCGTTGGCCGCCTGAAAGCCCACCTGCTGCAGGCAGGCAAGTGCTGCACGCAGCCCGCTCAAAACCTCCGATGGGTTTTCCGCCCCCAGTATGCCGATGACCTCTCCGGCCAGAGCCGTGCTGGCATTTCCCGCGCCGCCATAAAGACTGCGGCCATAGACCACACGGACATTTGCGGCCTTTGTTGCCGCGTCAAGCGCGATATAGGTCGCGTCGTCGCAGTTTGTGGAAAGAAGGCCAAGGGAGCGGATGTGCTCCGGCAGAGCAAGCGCGTCATGCAGCTCGGAAGATACATTGGCAATGAGTCGGCTGGTTAGCACCTGAACCGGGATAAGCGCGCCGCTCATGGCTCCGCCTCCCTTTGAAGCGCCAGTCCGGACGCCTTTTTTCGAAGCATTTCCTCAATGAGCGCGGCAATGTGCGCTCCGGCTTCCACGGGCGCAATGCCGTTATGGTGGATGTTGGAAACAACGCTTCTGCTGGCCTCCGGTATGCCCGGATGCGGGCGGTAGGTGAGATAGGCGGACATAGACTCGCTGCTGACCAGTCCCGGCCGTTCGCCCACGAGCATACACACAAGCTCGCAGCCGGTGATTTCTCCGATGTGGTCAGAAGCACCCACCCGGCAAAACTGCACAAACAGTCCCTTGCCCACCTCGATGCCGCTGCTTTTCAGGCCGTGCCGGATGGCCTGAGCACAGTCCATGGCATTGGCGGTGATGGCGGCAGAGGAAAGGCCGTCTCCGATCACAAGGATCACCCGCTGATCCTTGCAAACCTCCCGGATGACCTTCCGGTTCGCCTCGTCAAAGCGCCGCCCGAGATCGGGCCGTGTCAGGTATTCCTCCTTGTCGCGGCACATGGTTTTCAGGGAAATCAGGCCGTTTTGCTTGGCAAATTCCTCCGGCACCAGAGAAAACACGCTGTCCTGTGCGGCAGCATGATCCGCACGGAAGCGAAGCATGGTTTGTGTCAGATAACGCGTGCCCGCTCTGCCCATGCCCAGACGTGCCGGCGTTTTGCGCTTCAGCGCCAGAAACGCCTCGCCCTGCACCGGTTTTGGCACCAGATACGTCTCGCGCAGCTTAACTTCGGCAGGGTCAGGTAAGCACGCCTCATCCGGCTCGGAAGGCAGCACTTGACCCGTTTTGCCCATTTCCTCCAGAAGCTGCGCCACCATGCGCTTTAAATCCTCCCGGTTCATTTGGCACCTCCCCATAACAGCGCCGAGCCATCCCCGGCTTTTTCCGTCAGGCGGCCATTTTCCAAAAAGCCCATGCGCTCCAGCCACGCCTGAAAGGGCGCCGTCGCCCTGAGCCCGAAAAGCTCGCGCAGCGTGGCTGTCTCGCGAAATCCCGTGGTCTGATAGTTGAGCATAACGTCGTCGCCGTGGGCAATGCCCATGAAATAGTTGCAGCCCGCAGCCGTCAGAAGCGTCGCAAGATTTTCAATGTCGTTCTGATCCGCCTTCATGTGGTTGGTATAGCAGGCGTCGCAGCCCATGGGAACGCCCAAAAGCTTTCCCATGAAATGGTCTTCCAGACCCGCCCGGATGACCTGCCGGGCGTCATAAAGGTACTCCGGGCCGATAAAGCCGACCACGGTGTTGACCAAAAAAGGCTGATACCTGCGGGCAAAGCCGTAGCAGCGCGCCTCCATGGTCACCTGATCCGCGCCAAAATGCGCCTCAGAGGAGAGTTCAGAGCCCTGACCCGTCTCAAAATAGAGCACATTGGGTCCCTGCGCCGTGCCGAGGTGAAGCGCAAGCTGACGAGCCTGCTCCACCAGAGCGCCGTCTATGCCGAAGGCGGCATTCCCCTTCTGAGAGCCCGCGATGGACTGAAAAATCAGGTCAGCCGGTGCGCCCTGCTCCACGGCACGCATTTGGGTGGTCATGTGAGCCAGAACGCAAATCTGTGTTGGAATGGCGTGGCGCTCTTTGACGCGCTGAAACAGCTCCAGAACCTCCCGGCAGCGCTGGACACTGTCACCGGCCGGGTTCAGCCCGATGACTGCGTCACCCGCGCCAAAGCTCAAGCCCTCGAGCGTGGAGGCCAGAATGCCGTCCAGATCGTCCGTTGGGTGGTTTGGCTGCAAACGGCATGAGAGCGTTCCGGGCAAACCGATGGTGGTGTTGCAGTGCGCCGTGACCGGCATTTTCTTAGCCGCCGCGATCAAATCCAGATTGCTCATGAGCTTACATACGGCAGCAGCCATTTCCGCCGTCAGCCCCCGGCGAAGCCGTGCAATGTCCGCACCGGAGGTTTTTTCGGAGAGCAGCCAGTGACGAAGCTCTGCCACCGTCCAGCCCTGAAGCTTGCGGTAGGCCGGTTCGTTCAGGTCGTCCTGAATAATGCGCGTGACCTCGTCCTCTTCATAGGGCACCACCGGATTTTCCCGCAGCTCGGAAAGCAGCATTTCCGAAAGCACCAGCTTGGCCGCAACGCGCTCCTGCGCACTTTGAGCGGCAATTCCCGCCAGCGTATCGCCGGATTTTTCCTCGTTGGCCTTGGCCAGAACGTCCTTCACGTCCCGAAAGGCGTAGGTTTTCCCCTGCAAACGTGTTTTTAATTTCAAACAAGCGGCTCCTTTCTTTCCTTATCCCAGTGCCAGCGTTTTGACCACCACGGGTAGCACCTGTCCCTGCGCAATGGGTGCTCCGATGTCCAGATAAGAGCCCTCCGGCAGGGATATCCCGTCCAGACACACAAGTCCGCGCTCCGGCAAAAGCATATGAAGCGCCTGTCCAAGTGCCTTGCCCATATCCTCCTCAACGGCGATCACCACCGGCGCAGGCGCATCGTCAAGCCGGTCAAAGCCCAGCGCCAATCCGTCAGCAAGTTTACATAATTCCGAAAACTTCGGGCTTCTGCTTCCCCGCAGGCTCAAAACCGCACGCTCCTGTGGGGAAAACAGCGCAAGCTTTTCCCGGATACAGGCGCCAAGCGCCTCCGGCGGCAGAGCCTCCTCAGACGCTTCCAGCCGGGCAACCGGCAGATTTTGAAAGGGAAACTGCACATCCCGGTAAAAAACCGTGCTGCCGGAAAGCTCCGTAGTGTGGCTTCCGGCGCCGATGACCGTTGCGCGGATGGTCTCCTGCGCCCGGCGGAAGCGGCCTTTGCACAGCTCGGAGCGGTAAATGCTTTGCCCCAGCAGCACGCCAAGATCACCGTAGGCCAGAGGTTCCGGGGCGTCCTCGCAAATCAGATCCGCCACGCCGCCGGAAAAGAAAAGCAGACACTCATCCGGTATCTCCGGCAAGGGCTCGACCACGAAGGACGCCGGAAGCGCATCGCCTGTCAGCGCTTTTTGAAGAAGCCCCGCCAGGAAAGCTGCCGTTTCCTCTAAGGCACTCATCTCCGGGCGTTCTCCCACGCGCAGACGGGTGTGTGCCTGAAGCACCGGAGAAACATAGCACACGCTGCCCGTCGCATCCAGCTTTACCAGCCGTCCACCGATGTTCAGACAACCGGTGCCCAGAAGCTTGCCGCAGGAAAACAGGGCGCAGTTCGTCGTTCCGCCGCCGATATCCAGATTGCACACGGCACACTTCCCTTCGCGCGAAAGCTTCTGTGCTCCGGAGCCCTTGCCCGCCAGAATGCTCTCCAAACGCGGCCCAGCCGTTGCCACCACGAAATCTCCGGCAAAACCGGACAGAGCCGAAAGCACCTCTCCGGCATTTTCCTTGCGTGCCGTTTCGCCGGTGATGATGACCGCACCGGTCTGGATCTGTTCGCGCGCAAAGCCTGAGCGGGCATATTCACCGGCCACCAGAGTCCGCAAAGCCGCGGCGTCGATCTGCGTTTCGGACAAAAGCGGGGTAAAATAGATGGCGCTGCGGTAGAGAATTTCCGTCTCCGCGATGGAATAGTCCGGCACAGAAAAATCCGAGGCGGCATTTTTCACCGTCAAGCGCGAAAAGACAAGCTGCGTGGTGGTCGTGCCGATGTCAAGCCCCACGGACAGCAGCGTTTCCTCCTTCATATTGCCCTCCTGAGCAGCTCCGCCAGTTCCTTTGTGCTCACGCTTCGCGGATTGGTCTTCAGGCAGGCGTCGAAAGACGCTGCACGGCACAGCCCGTCCAGCCCTTCCAGCACCGCACTACGCTCAATTCCCGCCTGTGTCAGGCTTTCCGGCAGACTGAGCCGTTTGCGCAGACGGCACAGGGCAAAGCTCAGCGCTCTGGGGCTGCCCAGACCGCACGCAAATGACAGCCTCCGATAGGCGTCTGCGGCAAAGGGCAGGTTGAATTCCAGCACATGAGGAAGCAAAATGGCGTTCAGCTTTCCGTGGGAAAGGTGAAAAACACCGCCCAGCGCATGAGACAGTGCGTGGCAAACGCCCAAGCCCGCCTGGTCAAAGGCGATGCCCGCCATGCTTGCCGCCTCGTGAACAGCCTGCCGCGCAGACAAGTCTCCCTCAAAGGAACGGGCAAGCTCATGCAGGCAGATGCGCAGAGCACCGGAAGCCAACGCGTCCGTAAAGGCCGAGGCGTTTTTCGACGCTGCCGCCTCCATGCAGTGCGACAGCACGTCCATTCCCGTCTCGGCAATGAGGCTTTTTGGCATTTTCGTCAGCACATCCGGCTCCAAAATGGCCAATTCCGGCCGGAGCGCTTCGTCGATCAGGGGGTGCTTGACTCCGTTGTGAGTCAAAATGGCAAAAGAAGTGACCTCGGAGCCGCTTCCGGAAGTCGTTGGAATGACGGCAAAGCGGCACCCGCTTCGCTCCAGCGACAGCATTCCCTTGGCGCAGTCGATCACGGAACCGCCGCCCAGCGCCAGAAGCAAGTCCGGTCTGAGCGCTCTGAGCCGCTTCACGCCCTGCACCACGGTGCTCAGGTCGGGATCCGGGCGAACAGCGTCAAAGATCTCGCCCTCGCCACACAGCGCCAGAATTTCCTGTGCCTTGCCGTTTCGGGTGAAAAACGCATCCGTGACCAGCAGGGTCTTCTTCGCCTTCAGCGTTTTCAGCGCCGATAGCGCATCGGCGCCAAAGCACAGCCGCGTGGCCAGAGAAAAGCTTTTCAAATTTCATCCCCTCTTTTCCCCTGTAGTATCTCCGCTTCGGCAGAAAAAATGTGAACGGTTTGAAAAAAATCCCCTGCCGCGGTTGACAGGAGACGAGAAATGTGAAACAATATAAATTGTATAAAAAAGACAAGGAGAACGCGTTATGATGAAGCTGACCTGCCCAAATTGCGGAAAAGAGCTTGAAATCCCGGAGGGTCTGGAGGAATATTCCTGCCTGTTCTGCGGCTCGAGGAATCGTGTTGCCCCTGCGCCCGCGCCAGAAGTTCCTGCTGACTTTTCCGAGCGCTGGGCAGCGCTGAAGGCGTCACTGCCCGGCACCGTGACAGGCTATCCGGAGCATTATAAAAAGCTGTCGAAAAAGGACTTTTTCAATACCTTTGAAGCTTATGAAAATGAAAACCGCTCGCTTCTGAAGGAGATGGACGCCCTTTTGAGCGTGCATCCGCAGGGCGCTGAGCTTGGCATCGGAGAGCTGTGCGCCAGTTTTATGGACGCTCTGGAAGCACACATGACCGAAAGCAAGCGCTGGAAGCGCAACAAAAATCAGGTCTTCTTCGAAACCAAGGTGGTGCTTGCCATTTTCCTGACGCCGCTTGTGCGAAAGATGAAGCTGGACAACGCCGAGACCTTCCGGCGTGGGCTTCACAAAGCATGGATGGAGCGTTTCCCTAAGGAAAATTGGGAGCCGGGTGACTATGACGTGCTGGCAAGCGGCTATAAAAAGAGCAAGTGGTGCTATATCACCACCGCCACCTGCCGCAGTGAGGGCAAGCCGGACGACTGCGCGGAGCTGATGAGCTTCCGGGCGTTTCGCGACGGCTGGCTGACGGAGCACGGCGGTCAGGCATGGATCGAGGAATACTATGACAAGGCGCCTGCCATTGTTGCCTGTATCGACCTGTGCGATGACGCGCAAAAGCGCTATGACGAGATCCGTCAAAGCTGGCTTCAGCCCTGCTATCGAGCCTTGCAGGAAGGCCGCATGGCCGATTGCCGCGACAGCTATGTCGCCATGGTGCGCACGCTGGAGCGCCGCTATCTCTCCTAAGGAAACGAACCACCGGGACTGCTGCAAAGCTGTGCAGCAGTCCCGGTTTTTTATTCGGAGCGGCGTTGGATGAAATCGCTGACCCAGAACTTGGTATAGGCATAAAGGTCTTCCAGCGTGTTGTCAGAGCAGTCCCGGCAATATTTGACATATTCCCACAAAAGCCCGTTGAGAAACACCTGCAATTCCAATGCAATATGCTCACGATTTTGAATACGGCTATCGCTTTGGCACAGCTCCAGAAATCTGTCCGAGGCGATGGCCGTCAGTTTTTTTGCCGCGAACAGAAAATCGTTTGATTTGCACAAAAGCCGGTAGTTTTCGTGGTTTTCCCGGATGAACTGGAAAATAGCGTCCACAAACTCCATGATATTCCGCGAAGCAAGCAGCCGCGTCTGGTCAAAAAACGTGTCGATCATCTCGTTTTCATAGTCCTCGGCCACGGCATAGATGTCGTCAAAGTGGGAATAAAAGGTGCCCCGGCTGATCTCGGCGCGCTTGCAAAGCTCACTGACGGAGATCTTGCCAAGCTCTCCGTTTTCGCAAAGCATTTCCGCAAAGACCCGGCGAATCAGCCGTCTGGTCTTTCGGGAGGAATTGTTCAGATTTTGTACCTTCATACCTTTCCGCCTGTCTCTCTCGCCAAAAAATAGTCAATTATTTTTGCACTGTTTAAATTTGAACAATGGGCAAATAATTGTGCTTCCATTGTGTCTGTGCGCTCATTATAATGCAACAAAGTTCAAATGTCAACACTGTAAAAATCTGAAAGGAGTCATGGAGCGATATGAAACGCATTGCGCACGGCGACGCCGGGCACATGATCCAAGCTGAGGGTTTGACCAAGGATTATGGCTTCGGACGTGGCGTGTTTGATGTCAGCATTCACGTTGACAAAGGCGAGGTTTTCGGCTTTCTCGGCCCGAATGGTGCGGGAAAATCCACCACCATCCGCCATCTGATGGGCTTTTCCAAGCCAGATTCCGGCAGCACCAAAATCCTCGGCATGGAAACCTTCCGCAATTATGACAAGATTCTCTCTCACGTTGGCTATATCCCCGGAGAGATCGCACTTCCAGCCGGTCTGACGGGTTGGGAATTCATCCGCATGATGCAGGATATGCAAAACATTCACAACAAGGAGCGGCTGGAGCAGATGCGCACCCTCTTTGAGCTGGAGGACAAGGTACTGCGTGGCGAGACGAAGCGCATGAGTCTCGGCGTCAAACGAAAGCTTGCCATCGTGACGGCCTTTATGTCCGATCCCGATGTTCTCATCCTCGACGAGCCCACCAGCGGTCTTGACCCCGTGATGCAGGAGAATTTCATTCAATTTATTCACGAAGAAAAGGCACGGGGCAAGACCATTTTGCTTTCCAGCCACATTTTCTCGGAGATTGACTCCACCTGTGACCGCATTGCAATTATCAAGGATGGCCGCATCGTCTCGGAATTCATTGCCGATGATTTGAAGCATGCCTCCCGCAAATACTACTCCGTTGTGTTCGAAAACGAGGCGGCGAAGGGCAAATTCCTCGCGGAGAGCGAAAAGCTCGCCTCCTTCACATTGGGAAGTAAAACGGCCGGGAAGGTCGACCTGTCCATTGAGGACGCTGACCTCAATGAGCTCATCGCCCTTTTGTCCTCCCTTGCCGTCCGCTCCTTCAGCAACCGCAAGGAGACCCTTGAGGATTATTTCATGAAATTCTACAAGGAGGATAAGGACTTCGGAGGTGCATTGCAATGAGTATCATCGAACTCAATCGTCTGACCAAGGACTACGGCCACGGACAGGGCGTTTTTGACCTCGATCTGACCATCAAGGAGGGCGAAATGGTGGGATATGTGGGCACCAACGGCAGCGGCAAGACCACGACCATCCGCCACATCATGGGATTTTTGAAGCCGACCTCGGGAAGCGCAAGCGTGAACGGACTGACTTCGTGGGAACATTCCAGCCAAATCGTCAAAAACATCGGCTATGTTCCGGGGGAGATTGCCTTTCCCGATTTGAAAACCGGCATTGATTTTCTGAAATGTCAGGCGGACTTCTTGAATCTGCACGATATGTCCTATGCCAACGAGCTTATTGAGCGTCTTCAGCTCGACCCGAGGGCGAATCTCAAACGCATGAGCAAGGGCATGAAGCAGAAAACCGCACTGGTCGCCGCACTCATGAACGATGCGCCCATCATTCTCCTCGACGAGCCGACCACCGGCCTTGATCCCCTCATGCGGGCAACCTTTCTGGACATCATTCAGGAGGAACACAAAAAGGGCAAGACCATCTTCATGAGCAGCCACAGCTTCGACGAGCTGGAAAAAACCTGCGACAAGGTTGCCCTCATCAGCGATGGTCACATTGTTGACCTGTGCGATATGGACTCCATCCGCAACCGTCCCGTCAAGGAATTCAAGATTGAATTCCACACCGCCGCAGATTACGCCCGTTTTCTCAACGAGCCCTACGAAGTCATCCGCCGGCAGGAGCAGTACCATCAGCTAAGCATCCGCATTCCGTCAAAGGAAACGGCGGCGCTTTTGACCGTTCTGCGTTCCTATCGGGTGAAATTCATCTCGGAGCTGCCCTATACGCTGGAAATGCACTTTAAAAAGATCCTCTTTGAACAGAAAAATGATGAAAGGATGAACCAAGATGTTCAGTAAAGCACTGTTTAAGCAGTCCTGCAAGGCAAACGGCACCATGTGGGGCATCATCACCTTTGCCGTCTGTTTCATGCTGGCCTGCGTGATGCTGATTTCCGGCAACGGCAACATTGGTGAGGTCAAAAATGCCATTCAGGATACCATTATCACAAAGGAGATTGACGCTCAGTTGGAGCAGCGGGCACTTTCCTATGACCGCACCTGCATGGATGGTTTGGAGCACTTTGACACGCTCTTTGCCGAAAACGCCACCGATACCCTGTCGTATCTTCTCTGGTGCTCCAATATGCCCACCGCAGACGCCTTTGAAGACATGACCATCTACGCCGCCGCCATAGAGCAGTGGCAGGCTGCCCAACCGGAGATGAAGACCGAAACGGGCAAGGCCTATGCCGAGGCGGTCACGGCATGGATGCAGGCAATGCCCCAGCAGACGGATTTTACCTCCCTGGAAGCCTACATGACCGCCGTGCAGACCTGGCAGGAAGATTCTCCCGCCACCCAGGAAAACGCCGTTTCCCTTGCCTACGCCGCCGCCTGTGAGGACTTGCAGGAATACCTTCTGAGCAAGGCGGCAGACTCCGGCTATGCCGAAGATTCCGCCGAGGCGCAGGAGACCGTCGGCACCGTCCTGTACACCCTCAATCCCAACGGAATGTTTGATGATTTCTACATGGAAAACGGAGAGTCCGTTCCCGAAGATTATGACATTTTCTCCCTGATTTCCCACATTTCCGCCGGTGACGGGGACGCCTATCTCACCTCTCAGGAGCGAGCCGACTATCGCACCGGCCGCGCCGAGGAAGGCAGCGCAGTTTTCCTTGCAGGCAACATCACCAAGCCCGAGGCCATTGAAACCCTCCTGAACGCGCTGGCAGACTATGGCGTTACGGAAGAAAAATACGAAAGCTTCGGCTATGACTACGATTCCGTCAAGCACATGGCCATGACCGCCAATGTGACCTACCGTGGGCGGTTGGACTATGAACTGGACCTGTTAGCTGAGGAATATGAAGCGGGCAAATTCGACTCCGAAGATGCCTACCTTGCCGCTGTTTCTGAGCGCAAGGACACCCTTGCCAGTGAGATCACCACCAGTTTCCTCTCCACTCTCCCGGAAGCCGTCTCGGAAGCCCTGGAAGAAATCGGTCAGGCAGACCTTTACTCCCTCATTGTCGGCTCCATTTTCTATAAGCTTGCCGGTCTGCTTCTTCCCATCATCTATATGATCATGGCCTCAAACAACCTCATCGCAGGTCAGGTGGACAGCGGTTCCATGGCCTATGTTCTTTCGACCTCGACGAAAAGAAGCACCGTGGTCTTCACGCAGGCAGTCTATCTTGTCGGTTCTCTGTTTGCCATGTTCGGCCTGACCACGGCCACGGGCTGTATCTGTCTGGGGCTTGTCACGGAAGAAGTCGAACTCACCTACGGCAATCTGGTTTTGCTGAATGTAGGCGCATTTCTGGTGCTGCTGGCCCTCTCCGGTCTGTGCTTCTTCACCTCCTGCATTTTTGACCGGAGCAAGCGTTCCATGGCCATTGGCGGCGGATTGTCCATCTTTGCGCTGGTGGCGGCCATGCTGGGGCTGTTCGGCAGTCCCGTGATTCCCTCCGTGGTTCGTCTGGACGCGCTGAATCACTTCAATTATGTCACGGTGATCTCCCTGTTTGACGTGATCTCCATTATGGAGGGCACCACTGCCTATCTCTGGAAATTCGCCATTCTCGCCGGTGCTGGAATTCTGGGCTATGTTGCCGGTTCCATTCGCTTTACCAAAAAAGATCTTCCCCTGTAACACGCAAAGTGCCGGTGCAGATTTCACTTCAAATCCGCACCGGCTATTTTTATCATTTGGAAAAAATCAAGTTCTGGGCAATGTGCCCAAGCTGGCGGCTATGGCGCCGGGCATCGGCGGCAAGGGTCTGAAACAGTGCCCGGTGCTGCCCCAGACGGTCGGCCATTTCCCCATAGCGCTCCGCCGCAGAGAGTTCCCGGCGAAAGCTTCGGCGCACCGATTCATGAAAATCAACCAGTTTTTCCTTCTCCGCCACCGCCGTGGCCAGGCGGGGCATTGGGCCATAAAGCAGGTCATAAAGGGCAGAAAGTCTTCGGGCGTGCTGCTCCTCCTCCCGAGCCATGCGCCGCAAAACCGCACCGTAAGCACCGCTCTGCGCCGCCATTTTTTCATAGTTCCGCCGGGCAGCGTATTCCCCGGCAATCAACTCCAAAAGGCGTTCCTTCATCGCCTCATCCCCGTCCTGTGCCATGACCCGCTGCCAAACGGCGCGCACCTTTTCCGTATCATAGGGGTTCATCGCTTCGTCTCCTCCTTTTCCAATGTTCCAACTTCTTCCACCTTTTTCCAGTTTATGCGGGCAAAGAAGGACCGGACACCAATTGGTCAAAAAACTCGCGTAAGGGGCTTGACTTCGTTCAATCCCCGCTATTTGGAGAATTTCAGCTTTGGGGCTTGAAAAATGTATCTTTAACCGGTACAATAATCGCATCACAAAAAAGGAGACTCAGACAATGAAGGGAAAGACGAAAAAGGTACTTATCATCATCGGTGTTGTCATCGCGTTGATTGCAGCCTTTCTTATTTACTGGAAAGCAACTGAACATGATCGTTATATCAAAGGACGCATCGCCAAAATTGAGGAAGAAGTAGCGGCGTGTCGCAACGGAGAAAATTATCGTTTTTATTTTTGGGTGTCTTCGGCCGAAAAGGAGGACCCGACCTATATAGATTTTCTCTCGACACAGGTTTCCGAGATGATCGAGAATACCGAATACAGTATTCTCGGTAACTTTCTGGAGCGTTTAGAGAGCGAGGAGGCATATATCCCCGAAGTAAAAGATGATGTTACCGCTCTGTTCAACGGCGTTGGTGATTTGGAAGTGGCTTTAAAAATTCAAGATGAACTGAAATATCTGAAATACTACAATGCGGATTTTGATTTGAGCCGTGATTCTGTAATGATTGCCGCTTACATCAAAACAAACGGAATTGAGGAAATCACAACTACGCCGGGAACGGGCTATTATGCCAATGAAACCGATCGTTCCTCCAATCATCAGGTAGGTCTTGAAGACTCTCCCCTGTATGACGCCAAGGGTGTAACATATAGAGGGGATTTCAAAATCACCTACGAATCCGGTGTAGGACTAGATTCCCATTACGAAGAAACGTATTATTCCTCTGCAACATATCATTTTCGGGATAACTACATCACTTTTTCTCCTGATGACGGCGAATGTGTCTATTCCGGTGAATACCTGTTCTGCTTTTCTCGAGGGGGAACTTTGATCGGCATCGCTAAGATCAGTGATCAATGATCAGCTTGTCAATAAAGTTTTTTGACAAGCCGCTTCCAAAATTGCCACGATGCGCAACACGCACCGTGGCGATTTAGGGAACCTCTGAATAAACGGCGTTTATTCAGTTCCCATTTGATCGCTGAGTTATTTTTTGCTAAATTAAGCTGATTATAGCGAAAACATCCACGAGAGCTGTGTGTTTTTGCCACCCTTTCCTGAAAAAGAGCAGACTTCCCCTATCTCAGGTTGCGGAAAGTTTTCGCCCGGCGATAGCCAATGCATACAAATTGACGCATACTTACGCCACAAGAGCCATCGAAAGCGGTATGCAGTCAAAGGTGCTGCAAAAATTACTGGGACGCGCCAGTATCAAGACGACCATGGATCGATATGTTCATGTGACGACCGAAACCATGGATCAAGCTGTTATGCAGTTTCAGCTTAATAGTGTTTTCACATAAAAATCCATATAGGTTTATGCGAAAATGGCGTAAAAATGGCG
>CAZPRA010000005.1:0-31675 GCA_964588975.1 uncultured Oscillospiraceae bacterium
ATGGACAGGTTGCCTAATATCTCCACCTCACCCTGGAGGTTGATCACGTCCGCTTGCAGTGTGGCTACGCTGCCACTGAGGGCATCCACATCGGACTGCGCAGCTTTTAGTGTGAGGCTTGCCTTCACCCCGTCAACGCTGGAAGACAGCTCCGTGATTGCTTCCTGCTTTTCGGCCATTGCGTCATTAAATTCTGCTGCGTTGACTTTTTGCAGCAGGGTGCTCTCCGCGTCACCAACTCTGGTCGCAAGCGCCGTCTGGGCAGTTTCGAGGGCGGTAACTTTCCCGGAGAGGTCGTCCACCGTAGAGATTTCCGCCTTCTGGCTCAGTGCCGTCTCAGCATCGCCAAGCCTTGTGGCCAGCTCTGATTGAGCCGTCTCCGTTGCTTCCACCCGCCCGGATAGGGCAGTTACACTCTCAGCCGATGCCTTTAGGGTCAGCGCTGCCTCTGCATCTCCAACCCGGCTGGCTAGACTGGTCTGTGCTCCCTCCACCGTGGTTACCCGCCCATCCAGGGCAGTGACGGTGGTGCTGTCGGCTTTCATCTTTAGGGATGCCTCAGCGGTCTCTGTTCGGGCGGTCAGGCTTGCCTGAGCGCTCTGTAGCTCTGCGATATCGTCACCCTGCGCCGCTACGGTTTTCTGATCCGCTTTGGTTTGTAACCCTGCTTGCGCCTCACCTAGCTGGCTGGCGATATCCACCAGTGACCATTTGTTTCCGTCCAAATCCGTGACGATGTAAGCGCCGATAATGCTCTGCACATCGCTGTCAGTCGTGTACAGCTCCGCCGCATTTTTAATCGTCAGATAGTCACTCAGGGAAGATGCCAGGGCGTAGTTTTGCAGCTCCGCTTTCAAATCCTCCGTGGATACTTTCAGCGCCAGCTGAGCGGAGACCTCTTCGTCCATTGCTGCGAAAAGGCGGGTGACGGCGTATTTGTAATCCTCGAATGTTTTATTGAGCACATAGGCATCCATACCGGCAACCAGGCCATCTACCTGAGCAAAAAGCGATTTGTAATCCGTCAGGATTCCCTCAATTTTCTGCTCCTGATCCTTTACATTGGAGGTCAGGCCACCGCCCCCACCGCCGCTGCTGGAGGTCGTTGTTTTTTCTTGGATTTCGGCAATTACGGTATTGAGTTGGTCACCCAGTGTGAGGCTAACCTTGTCATTGTTCTGGTCGTGGAGCCAGGTTGCGCAGGTAATCCGCTTTGTCAGCTCAACGCTACCGACCCGCACCCGGACAATATCTCCCACTCGGTACGGGTGCCCGTAGTCAGCCGGGGAGATATCCGCCGTGATGGTCGTGCGCAGCAGGTGATCAGCCAGCATTCCCATTGCCAACTCTTCCGCCCGTGCCAAAAATGCATCGTCCGTCTCTCCGGCCTCCTGCATGATCTCCCCGGTGTAGTACTCACGCCGATCGGCGGCGGTGGCGTCCACCTCGCCGAAAACATAGGGCGTTTCTGTACCGGATTTATAGGCAAGAGTCCCAACGGCAACGTTGGCATAGTCACTGGTGTCAATCGTCAGGATAGGGGAGCGGGCACGCCCGCTCTGGCGGCCGATGACCGGTACGTCAACCGCCGTGCTTCTGTCCCGGCCAGTATTGAGCGTTAGGCGGATTTTCCCACCGGATAGCTCGACCCTCTGGCCAATCCCGCAATATTTCAGAAGTTCCTGACTCATCTTGTCCAGCGTTCCGCCGTCCAGCGGGTAGCGGATGACGGCGGGGGCTCCGGCGGCTTCCGTAGCGATTTCCAGCGGGAGCCCCCGTAGATTGGTACTGATCATCTCCGCCAGCGCTGCGGCGGCGGTAGTCCCGGCAATCACCTGATCCCCGCACGCCCGTTGGTGCAGCAGGTAATCCGCCGTCTTACCGTTTACCGTGATCTCGTTTTTATCCTCATCCAGCGATACACTGGCGATCACATAGACGGCCTCGCTCAGCCCGCCCTGGCGTGCTGAATCATCAATAAAAACGAACCGGTCATTTTTCAGCAGCGCCGCATTTTTTGCCGTGGCAAGAGCGATTAGCCGGAACGTGCCGGTCTCCTGCCAGTAGATGCTGTGGTTGTCGCTGGTCGGGATTTCAATTTCCCCCAGCAGTTCCAGCTGTGGGGAATATACCTTAAACACTCGCTCTCGCCTCCCGGTAGATGATTTTTGCTGTCAGTGTGCCCCCATTGGATCCGGCGCGGAGGGTGAGGTTCCGCCGCCCCGGCTGGAGCTTTTTTAACCCGCCCAGCACCTTACCGATCACGTCCGCACCGGCTGCCGTTGCCTCCACCCGCCCTGCGCCATCGATGGCGATCCTCAGCTGCTCTCCGGCGGCAATGGAGCCGGAATAGGCCAGCTCCTCACCGCTCAGGTCATCCGCCAGGGTTATCCCGCCGGCCGCCCCTGTGCCGATGATTTGCAGGGAAAAGAGCGCCGGAACATCCGATTGCACGTCCACGGCAGCGGTGATGCGCTGCCCAGTGAGGGACAATGTGATTTCCTGCTCCTTTTCCGCCTGCCAATACGGATAATTTGCGGACAGACTGAGCTGGAACCGGGGGAATCGGGTCAACCCCTCAATGGTCGGCGCCGCTGCGCTGATGCAGTCCAGGAAAAAGGCTTCCTCTTCTTCCGTTTCCGCCCAGAGCCGCCCGGCGGTTAAGGGGGCGAACGTCCGTTCAAGCTCCCGCCGCACGCCCACAGAGGGCGGGGCGATGATATAGCCATTGATGGTAATTGGCCGGGCGGGAACGGTTGCAATTTGGGTCTCTGCGCCGATCCCATCCGGGGTGCGCACCGTAGATACCGTGGCAGTGATTTCCGCTGCGCCGGTGGGGTAGTCGATGGGGAGGCCGGAATAGTAGTCAAAGGATATTTCCTCCGCCCCGGAGTAGCGGAACCTTGTCCGGTTTAAGCTCACATAGCCCACCTCGCTCTCTGTAGTGCGGCGGTGATTGCCGCTGCGGTCTCTGCCGGGGTCTGCGCCACCGTCTGGATATTGATGATAATGGGCTGCTGCGTGCCGTCTCCGGCGTTATATTCCGCCGCCTCCTGCCGGGTCAGCACCCGCTCACCGTAGTGGAGCTTTGCCGGGTAGTCATCCCGTGGGACAAACTGGATCCCGGTTGCGTGGGATTTTGTCAGATTTGGCACCGCCCCGCCGTTGCCCCACATAGATACGGTGCTGGCAGCGCTTGCCCACGCATTTACTCCGGAGGGGATTTGCGACAAAGCGTTGCTTGCGGAAGATGCCGCCGATGCCGCTTTGCTCAGCGCCTCTGAACTTTCCGTCGCCCCGGACACAAGTTCCGGGAAAACGTCGGCCATCCCATCAACGTCAAGTGAGAAATCAGCGGCGGCCGCCTTGAAATCGGCGTATGCCTCTTCCATTGCTTCTGCATCCCCAGCTCTTTCTGCTTCGATATATTCGATCCTCAGCTGCTCTAGCTCAGATACACCCGCCTGGATTTCTGCATCGGTCAGATTTCCCATGCTCGGAACCATATTTATTACAACCGACATATCATCAGCGGTATTTGTCTCCTCGGGGGCATCCAGCTCGTACCCAAGTGCACCGGCGACACTATCCGCAACATTGGATGAAAAGTCTGAGATTGTTTTGTAAATACCGCCAAAATACTCACCGACCCCGCTGGCCGCTGTTTTTAGCCCCTCAACAAAGTCGCCCGTCAGCATTGTGGTCAACCCGTTGATTATGCCAGTCATCCCGGGCAAGGTGTCCTCCGCAAAATGGTTTTTCACGCCGTCCCATGCAGTGTTAAAATCCGTTATCGCCTCGTTGTAGTCATCCTTCTGGTTCAGCAGGGTTTCGCTCATCGCTCCGCCAAGCTCGTTGTACTGCTCTTTCAGCCCGTCAACTTCTTCCTTGTTGGAGTTAAGCAGTGGGGTCAGGTCTTCCGCTGCGCCGCCCAGTAACCGGTCGGCCAGTGCCGCCCGGCGTGTCCAGGAACCCACCCCCTGTAAACCGGTGATCACCATCTCGAACAGTTCTTCCGGCTCCGCCGTCATGGCATCGGCCACGCTCACGCCGATCTCTTCCAGGGCGGCCATGGTGTCTTCCGAACCCTCGCCGACTTTCTTCGACAGCTCAATGCAGGCTGCGGAGATCTGATCGATCTCAATGCCCATCCGCTCCCCGACATATGTCCACTCCTGGTATTCCTGAATGCTCACGCCCATTTTCTGAGCGTTCACATCGATCTGCTGTGCCATTTCTGCGACCCCAGCGGAAAGATTCCAAACATATTTTGCGGTATCCACAATCGCCTTTGTGATTGCTGCCGTTTTAACAAAATTCACAAAGTCCTTTAAACCGCCTGACAAACCGGCCAGCTTGTCTCCCGTTTCCTCCGCTTTTTGTCCAGTGGTTTCCAGCGCTTTGTCAGAGTCGGCCGTATCAATAAAAATGCGCCCAATCAGTTTAAAAAGTTCAAACATTTCTTACCCCCTCCCCGCAAACAGCGCATCGGTCTGCGCATAGATCTCTTCCCTGGATTTCGGCGGTTCCATTGCCGCTTTCTGCGCCGCCAGGTATTCCCCGAAAGATTCCCCGCCGGGGGAATGCACCCAGATTTGAAATGCCCGTTCCTCGAATTCCTTTTCCCGGATGTAATCCAGCTGATCCAGCGCCTGGTCGAAATCCATTTCTTCCGTCAGCCAGCGGGGGTCTGCGTATCGGCGGTGGAGCCTGTCCCGGAGAGGGCGAATGTCTCCGGCTGCGATGTAAAAAAACTCTTCACATTATTCCCGGAAATCAGTTCTCTTGCGATTACCAGGAAATCCTCCATGTTCATTTCTGCAATCTCCGCCGCCGGGATCCCCACAATGGGGGAGAGGAATTTGTAAAATTCTTCTTCCACCCCCTCCGCTGCGGCGCAGTCCAGCAGTTCCACTGCCGCATCAATGCCGATGACGTATTGAACGCTCTTGTCCTTCACGGCGACATTCAGCCGCCGGGCGGCATCCGCTTTCTCCGCCTCATCCGTTGCGCTGTCGTACTGCTTTTTCAGGGTCAGCAGCGTTTCCCGGCGTGCCTCCGCCGATTTCTGCCCCGCTTTCAGTGCCTCCGCCACAACTTCCTTTGCATTGGCTTTCGCTAGCAGCCGGGACAGGCGGAAAGAATCCGCCAAATTCAATTTCCGCATATTAAACGCTCCCTTTTTCGATGGCTGCTGCCACGGCAGCGGCAGAGATATCATCCGGGACATAGATAGCGAACGGAGGTTCGCTGATCGTGTCATTTTCTCCCACGGTGTAGTGGGCGTTGAAAGTGATGTCGCTGATGGTCTCCGCCTTGTCGGCAAAGCTCCAGCTCAGGCCGCCGAAGCTGATTACGTTCTCCAGCACGATCCATACCGGGAAATTGCTCCCCTTGATCTTGGTTGCCAGGGCGATATTCTTCAGATAGTCCTCGTCTTCAAATTCGTCTTTCGGCGTGACCTTAGTATAGGCCTGCTCCTTGATCTGCTGTGTGGCCGTTTTCGCCGCACCCAGGGCATACTTGATGTTCTTGGCATCCTGCTCCAGCAGTTTCACCTGGAGCGTGGGTTTCCAACCGTCCAGCACGTACATCCCCTTTGTGTTCTCCGGCATCCCGTCCACCTTAATGTAGTGCCCCTCCGGGTTGGCTGCGAAAGTGCCGCCGCCCTGGGTTGCGCCCAGTCGGTTTCCGGCGGTCACATTCTCTTCATAGGTTTTCGACATGTCGGCGTTTATAAAAAATGCGCCAACATCCAGCATGATTTTTTTACTGGTGTCAACGCCATGGCCGGTGAATCGCTTCATTTTTACGTCCTCCTCATGTAATTTAGATAAAAATTGATCCGTCTCTGGTGGAGCGTGCCGTCCTGGCTGTCCACCCGCTGGATATTTTCCAGATAGGCCGTCCAGCTCTGCCCCTCGTCAAAATAGTCATATTTGTCCATGGCATCGGCCACCGCTTCTGCCATTTCGTCCGCCATTTCGCCGCCCTCTTCCATCGGGGCGGACACGGCGATGCTCACCATCAGATCATATACGTCCTGGGCTTCCCCCCGGCGCATCAGCAGCGCCGAAAATACGCCGAATGGCGGTTTCTGCCACCCCGGTGCTCTGCGTGGCCAGAATTTAATTCCGGTTGCCGCCTCCAGGGTCTCCCGGATGGAGCGGTCGAGTTCCTTATGCTTCGTCCCCACGCATTACCTCCATGGCTTCCGTTGCCTTTGCCAGGGCAACCGCTGCATCCTCGTTGCCGATCTTCCGCAGGTACTGGCTCTCAATCTCAACGATCTTGTCCAGGTTGGATTTTACAGCCGTCTCCATAATGTGCCGCCTGGGGCTCCGGGCACTGGTAGATGATTTCCGGGGCTTTTTTTGCCCCACGAAACTGTCCTGCTCCAACTGATCCGCCCACCATGCCGTCACCGCACCGTGCTTCCGGTTTTCGATGCCCAGCACGAGGCACCCCTCTTTTTTCGGCACCCAATATTGATAGCGCTTGGGGCGAAACTTCTTGATCATCGGGAATGCCTTGCTTACATTTTTCCGGGTCAGGTAAATCATGTAGCGCCCCACGTCCATCATTGCCCGGCGGGTCAGTTGCTCAATGGTGTATTTTGCCAGATCGACCTTGCTGGTGTATTCCAGCTGGCCTTTTTTGATTTTCACGACACTGGGCACGCTCATACGCAATCCTCCTGCGCCGCCCAGGCAACATTGGACTGCTCCAGGCTCAGCTGTAAGCACCGAGGATTGGTGTCCGTGATCTCCTGCACCTGAACGATTTGGTAGGTGTCTACGCCAATCTCAACGCAGCAGTTATTCAGCGGTATCCCCAGCTCCGGTACCCGGATCACCTTGCTTACGCTGTGTCCGGCCATCTCCGCCTCGTAATATCGCTTGCTTCCCACGGTGCGCAGTTCATAGGGCACCCCGGTGCGCCATGCCTTATTCTGCTCAGTGCAGTCGGATCCGATGATGTCACATTGCCCGCTAAGGAAAAATTGTTTAATCATCTCCGATTGCCTCCATCGCCCTCAGGGCGATCATCTCCGGTTTGTATTCCGCCAGGAACTCCGCCCGTTTCCCCTCCATCAGGTACCAGGCGCAGCTCACGGCTAGGTCATAATCGTCCGCATCCTCGAACGCCATTTCGCTTGCCCCGGAAATCTTCCGGAGCAAGCCAACGGCAGCGGCGGCGGCCTCCTTAGCCTGCTGCATCAATGCGGAGCCGGGATCCCAGGAGATGCCCCGCCGCTGTAGGACGGAGGCGGAGATTTTACTGATCAGCGCCTCATCCATAGCTTATCACTCTGCGCTTTCCTGCTTGACCAGGACGGGCACCTCAGTCTTGAGCTTCTCAATGTCCAGGTACAGGAATGCGTACTCATCCATGGGGCGGCCGTTGCCCTGGAGCCGGGCTTTGTATGCCCGCTCGTCTTCGATGAAGCGTGCCTCGTCAGAGTAGGCCAGCAGACCGTCTTTGCCAGTCATGCCCAGACCAACGAAATAGCGCTCAGGGATACCGATCACGGCGTGCTTCGCATCCAAGGCAGGGGTCTGATAGATCGTTGCGGGGATGGGCAGCACGTCAGAGATCCACGTGCCGTCAGGGCGGCGGTAGCAGGTCGCAGGGAAGATTTTTTCCCAATAGGTAAAGGGGTTGACCAGGAAGATCAAATCGGAGATGGCTCTGCTCTGGGTTGCATCGGCGGGGTCTCTGGCCAGCTGCTTGACCAGTGCGCCCAGGCTGGTGGGGGTCAGGTCAGCCAGCTTCACGGCAGTCTGCTGGGGGTACTTATTCCCGACTTTCACTGCCGTAGCGCTCACGTCACGGGTCATGCCGATGGGCTGCCCGTCACCGTCACCGTCAACGATTGCCGTCTCCAGCGCCAGGGCAATTGCTTCACCCAGGGTCTCCAGCACGTACTCATTGAGCCATGCTGCCCCCAGATCCAGATAGTCCTGGGGCAGAACCATGAATGCGGACAGCTTGAGCATGGTCACATCAAGTTTCTTGAATGCGCCCTCCAGCTCCTGGGTGATCTTACTGCCGATGCTGCCCCATTTAGCGGTTTGGGCGGGCTTTGCGTTGACCACGAAGCTGGTCAGGTAGGTGGTGTTCACGAAATTCAGCTTGTCCAGCAGGGGGTGGTTCTTCTTAATCGTCCCGATTACGCCGTCCACGATGGTCTGAGGCATGGCCACCTCAATGCTCGCAATGGCGTTTCGGGGGTCAGGGGACTTGACGGCAGCGATCACTGCATTGTAGTATGCGTTCTCCGCACTGGTCAGGGGGCGGCTGCCTCTGGCGACCATCGCCGTGGTGTCCGCTGCGGCGGTGGATGCCTGAGCTCTGGCTTCCGCCACCAGATCATCTCGCACGGCGGTGCAGAATGCATTCAGCGCCTCGGCAGTCTTGCCCGCATCGTCACCACGCATGGCCTCCGCCAGATTATTCAGCGCAACGGTGCGGGCTTCGTTCTTCATGTCCTTGCTCTTCATGGTTAAATTACCTCCAGTTTTTTGATAGCATCGGCGATCCGTTCGCCGGTGCTTTTTTTGATTTCAGGCGCTTTGCGTGCCTGGGGTTTACGATTCTGCGGGGCAGGGGATGGCAGCACTTTCAGCCGTGCCACCAGATTTTCCGGCAGTTTCTCCGGCTCTGGCTCTTCATCCAGCTGGCCGCTCTCCGTCAGCTGCTGGGCGGCAGCATCCAGATCCGCCTCATAGTCCGTCAGGCCGTCCGCCAGACCGTAGCGGACACAGTCCTCAGCGGTGAGCCAGGTCTCCGCATCCAGGATCTGCTGTAGCACGTTGGCGGGCAGCTTCGCTCCGGCTCTGGCGGCGTAGCTGTTGATGATGCTTTGATTGATCACTTCAAGATCGTCCGCACTCTTTCGCAGCTCCTTGGGGTTGCCCTCCACTACCCACCGGGCATTGTGCAGCATCATGCAGGTATTCCTGGGCATCCACACTTCATCCGCTCCCTGGGTGATTACGCTGGCGGCGCTGGCGGCGAATCCGTCAATATAGGCGACCACCTTTGCCGGACAGCGCTTGAGCACGTTTACGATGCCCAGCGCCTCTTTCACGCTCCCGCCCATGGAATTGATGTAAAGCTCCACGGTCTGGTCTTCCGTTAACCCTTGCAGGTTTTCGGCAAAATACCGCTGGCTTGTGGTGCTTTCCTCCCGGTCATATTCTCCTGTGCGCCAGTTCCACCGGAGGACATCCGGACAGATATCCGTGATGATGTAAAATTGGACGGTGCGCCCGTCCGGGCTGCGGCTAACTTCCTTGTTCATCTTCTGCTCCTTTTTCTGGTTTTTCTTCCGTGGTGCCGGTGGGCACCACGTTTTTTGTCAAAACGTACTCATTTGCCCAGTCTTCCGGGATCAGCTCATCCCCGAAAATTTCCCGTACCCCGTTTACGTTGTACAGCCGATTCTGGATGAGCTTTTCGGCGTTGCTGGCCTGTGCCAGGATGTCTACGGATTTTACTCCCACGGTGCTTACCCGCATCCGCCACCCGGCTTTCACGCCCTCCCGGCCATAGCGTTTCCGGTTGATCTCCGCCTCGATCGCCTTAAACATGGGCTTCACGGCAAAGGACAACATAGCGTTTACCGCATCGTTCAGGTTCGTCACTTCCCCCCGCAGGAGGGAGGGAGGCACATGGTAAGGGTTACAGGCGCTTACCTGCGCCTGCTGGATCAGGTTCCCAATGTCGCTGACCTCCGATGTGCTTTTCTGGGTGCTGCTGCTGTTTTGAGCCACATAGTCGTAGCCATCGAAGAGGGGGAGCACCGCATTTTTCGCCTCGAAGAACTTCTTGAATCGCTCGTTCATCAGCTTCTCATAGTCCGTCTCAAAGCTTGGGCGGCCACGTGCCATGGTGTTGATTTTCAGGATTCCGCTGCGACCACCGGACTTGTGATATTTGTCCCAGGCTTCCGCCATTGCCGCTGAGTATAGCCCACGGATATTGTTTTGCAGGGCGGCGGCCTGGCCGCCGTAGCTCACCGTGAAATGCAGCACCTCATCTTCTCGCAGTTCCCGCCCCACGGCCTGGCCGTCATAGCTCACGCCGGTATAGGTTGCCGGGGCGAACCCGTTTTTGTTCCGGGTGAAGCTATCGGCGATGTAGTATTCCGTGCCTTGTTGGAAAACGAGCGCCTCGTTGAACCTCAACGCCCTGGCAAAGAGCAGCCGCTTAAATTCGGCGGCGTTCTGGTCTGAGTTGGGGGATACGTTAAAATCGTACCAGTCATCCCCATCCATCCGCTGATCATCTTTGTAAAAACGCCATTCGCACATGGAGCCAACGGAGCTGAGCAGGTCGATGACGGAAAAAAGCGCCAGTTCCTCAATGTTGAGTTTTGTCGATGCGCTTTCCGGTTGGTCGGTCACAATAAAGCTTCCATCATCCGTTTTTTGCGCCCGGTCGAAAAAATCCGATAGGAAATTTGCAAATCTCATGTTTCACCTCCTCAGTAAATCATCACATCCGGCATTTCTCCGGTTGCATCCATATTTTCAAACGCATCCTGCTTTAGTCGGTAGCATACGAAAGCCATAACCAGCGCCATGAACCCATCCGTTTTCCGGCTTCTTGGGTCGATCTTGCCATAGGAGATATTCCCACGTTTGTCGATCATCCGGGTTGCGTTGTTGGTAAACCACCTCATGATCATGCAGTCGCCCCAGGCGATTTTCCTGTTGATAAATGCTGAGCTTATCAGCGGGGCGACTATACTCTGCTCCGGGGTATAGGTCAATTTCAGGTTTCCTTTTTTTCTGTCCGGGTCGAATCCATACGCTGCAAAGGATTTGGAAAGCAGCGTGAAACGGAAATGATCAATGCCCGTCAGCAGCAGCTCAAATTCCTGCGCTTTTTCCGCCAGCCATCCCACCGGTAGATCCGGCGAAATTTCCACCGCATCCACAATGGTGCATTCGCCCCGCTGCTCCGCTTCCCGGATTGGGAATTTTACATAGCTCAGGGTAGGGGACTGGGCGCAGATCCAGGTGTGTTGTATCCAGTAAAATTCTTCGCCAACCGGGATCAAAACCCCGGCACTCACAAAGTCCTGGGTGCTGGCGTAGTCCAGAGCGCCCACGGCCATTCGTCCCCGCAGCATCTCCATCGGGAGCAGCGGGCGGGAAGCTGCCTGGATGTTCTCCCATGCGGTGATCCCATTTACAAGATCACTCCGGGGGCGGTTCATCCGCTTTGTCGCAAAGGCGGCGTGCGCAGGAGGATCCTCCTGGTATTCCTGGAATTCTTCCATGATTTCGTTAAGCAGCTCCGGGCGGTTCGGATCGTAGAGAGACGGATTTGCTTTTCCCCAGCACTCCGGATCTAAAATCTCTTCATCACTGTCCAGGCGGCATATAAAATATAGCCACCCGCCATCGTCCAGCTCTCCGGCCAGCACCTTTTCCGCCCGCTCCATGAGCTTGTCCATTTGCCCGCCCCGCACATCTCCCATTGTGGTGATGATCGTGCGCCGGGGATGGGGCTTTTTGCCAAGGCCGGTGACGGCAACGTCAACCAGTTTATTGGTTTCGTAGGCGTGATATTCGTCAAAATCTACCTTGCCGGGACGTGCTCCGTCTTTGGTTTTTGCGCTGCTGGTGTTAAATGTCAGCCGGGAACCGGTGGAGATATTCCGGATTTCTTCCTTTGTCCACGTAAAGTAGCGGCTAAAGTAAGCGCTGTTTCCCTCCAGAATATCCCAGATATCATCAAACGTGACCCTTGCCTGGGCTTCTGCCGTGGCGAAAATGTCAATGTCGTAATTTTTTACTCCATTAACCGGGGTCAGTAAGCAGAAATCTTCGAACGCCAGATACCCGTTTTTCCCCGCACCCCGACCGACTACGATTGCCAGGCGTGGCCACCTAAGCTGCCCGTTTGGCTTGTATACGCAATTGTGCAGCAGAAATACAAAAATCTCCCATGAGAGCAGTCGGTATGGAAAATGCTTCTGCTGCTTGAGATACCGCTCCGCCTGGCCATCGTCATAGCGGAGGTCTTCCTCCTGGAATGCCCGTTCGATCAATGCTACGAGCTGATGCTGATCCCGGCACATCCGCTCCGGATTCTTCCTCACCAGGTCGATATATTCCTGGATTCGGGGTGGTGTCAAAGGTCATCACCGCCGTCATCGTCAGGTGCCCTGCAATTCCCGGTCGTGAGTCCCAGCTCTTTCAGGATCTGGAGTTTCTGCTTGTTGTACATCGCCGCCGCCCGAATGCTGGGGTTTTCCCGTTCGTACTCTTTTCCCTGAGCGCTCACGGATGAGACGATCATCCCACGGTGCTTGATATCTGCTTGCATCTTGCGCTCCTGGGAAAAGTAAAACATGTAATCGTCAATCAGGCTCTGGTAAACTTCCAGGTTCGCCCCACGGTCAATGAGCTGTTTCTCCAAACTCTTGCGCACCTGAGCGCTGGTCGCTCGTTTCTGTCTGGCCGCCATCTGATCACCTCCAATGCGCCAGAATTTTTTCAAAAATCCGCATTGCAGCGGGTGAAAGCCCCGTTTTCTCCGTGCGCACACGTATGCGCACCCGTTCCAGATTCCGGACTGCGCCCCGCCCATTTTTGCCTCGCACGTGAAGCTCCCGCTTTTAGCGAGGCCCCCCATCGGTGCCCAAGCCGAACGTAATTTCGGAAATTTTCACCGGGGGGGCTACCACCGTTCCGGGATATCCGGAGCCGGTTTGCTGGGATGATCCAGTGGCCAGTGGCAATGCTCACACACGCAGATCAGGTTTGGCTCACCGTCGTCGTCCACCTGCGACAACGCCAAATCAGGGCGTTGCCGGAGCGGGTGCACATGATGCACAACGCTGCCCCGAACAATTGCGGGGCGCTGGCCACGGAGGAATTCGAACCGCTCCGGATGCAGGTGGCAATAGCACTGGTTGTGCTGCTCCCGCCGGACTTTCCGCCGGAGCTTCCGCCAGGCTGGTGAGGCATAAAATTCCGCTGCGCTGCCTGTCCTTGCCAGGGTTTCCAACACCCAGCAAGCTGGCCAAGAATCCGGGTCAAATGTCACCAGCGCTGTGGTAGTAGATGATTTTTCCAATGCGGCTCCGGGGCTGCTTCCCCCGCCTCCTCCAGCGCCGCCCGATGGCGGCGGTCACTCGGTTGAAGATCCAGGCAGCCACGCCAGCCATTATGGCCAGCGCCAGCAGCAGAATTCCAATCGCCGCTGCGCTCCCTGCGATATAGCAAAGCACTTGTGATGTGGCGCTAAACGCCGCTGAAAAATACTGCATTTTGTCCCTCCTGTAAAGCAAAGAACCAGGGCACAGTCGCACCGCATCTGCGGTGGTTACTGGCTCTGGTTCTGGCTCTGGCATGTTTGCACTGGCACTGCCTCTGGCTCAATCGCTATGATGCTGCACTCTCTGCACTTGCGGCAGTAGAGCGGCATATTTTTTGCTACGGTTTCCGGCAATACTCGCTGCTGCGTTGGTCTGCCGCAACGGGGACATATAACCCGGCCGGATTCCACTGCTGCTATTATAACACAGTTTTTTGAGATTGGCATAACAAAACACGCTCCGTCCAAAAAATAATATATTCTCTCAAGGTTAAAAATTAAGGTCAGCCGCAATCCGGTTCCGTTTTCGGGCAGATTCGGCGGATGATTTGTTCCGGTTTCGCCGGAAACTAGAGCGCCATGTATTTTATTGTCCGGCTGCTCCCATAGATACTTGACGTGCGACCCGTGTCAAATAGCACTGCTGCACCGGCTGGCGGTGTCAGCTCAAAATTTTCCGGCACTCGAATCCTGTCGCACTCCGGTTGGCGCAGGTGCTGGCTATGCCCCCATAGGTGCTGCCCCAGTTTGTCCGGTGCTTCTTTGACCATATATCGTGCCAGCTGCTCATAGGTATTGTCGCCATTGATCTTGATTGGGTCAAGGTATACGTGCCCTTGCCCCCACATTTTTTCTATATCTTCCGGGGTCTCAGCCCCGGAAGATATGTATAGATGGAAATGGTAATTTGTCCCGGCTTTATGCTTGTGCTCCATCCGGTAGAAGTAGCACCAGTCATCGGAACGGCTCCGGCGCATCTTGCGCAGGAAGTGCGATAGATCCCGATGAGCTGCCTTACGGCTCGGCGGGAGCCGCTCCGGTTGGTAGGTCAGCACAATTTTCCAATCTCCGGGGCGGATATTGGCTGCCAGCTGCAACTCCAATTTTTGATAGGCATATTTCAGGTTGAGCAGCCGTTGTGCTTCCGTAGCCACATTTTTCCTACCCTGGCGGGCAGCGTAGGAATCCCGTGGGCGTGGGGCGGGGTAGACCGTCTCAATTGTGAGAGCACCGGCGGTGAGAATTTTCCGGATTTTAGCCATCGCCGCCCATCCTCTCATACAGGTCGCAGGAACCATTGTACCTTTGCCCGTATATCTTGGCCTTTGTGTTAACGCACCGGAGGCTGCCCGGCACATGATAACGGCAGCCACGGCATGTGTTTCTTTTTTTTACCTGCGGGGCAGTGACCGCATCCCGGTAATACCTTGCCCGCCGGGAGCATACGGCGCTGCAATATTTCACGCTGCGGGATGTCTTTGGGATCACCATTCCGCAAACCTGGCACAGTTTCGCTTCGGAGGTTTTGCCCCGGCGGAAGCCGTTGCCGTGCTGGGCAACCCATTTGCCGTAGCTCGTCCCGGCAGCGGTGGCGCATCGCAGATCGTAGCATCCGCCGCATATCCCGTCCTCCCGCACATTGTCCAGGCTCCCACACACCTTGCATCGTGGCTTTTTAATCATGATAGAGCCCTCGCTTCCGACAGAACATAGCTGCCATAAAAATCACCGCAAATAAAGCAGTCATCTTATCCTCCTTCCCCACCGCAAGGGGTGGTCATTTCCTCGGTATGTTCAGGTAATCCTTGCGCCGTTTCACAAGCTGTTTGGCGTGTTTCAAGGTCATGGCTGCATAGTTCTTTCTACAACCGTTTACCGCAGGTTCTACGCAACCATGCCCAACGCCGTATGAACTGTGGTGCTGGATGAAGTCGCTACCATCAGGGAAGCGGATTGCCCATCCATCGTGACATTCTTCAAGGTTTGCATTGATACCGATTTTCACGCAATAGCCGTACAGTTCCACGATCTCACGGTAGCTTTCCATTCGGTGCAGTTTCTTAAACGCCTCCACTGCCATTTCAAATGCTTGCTTCTGCTTAGAGCCGTAGATATTTTCTTTCATTTTCTCCAACGCATAATATGCTTCTTCAAAATCCATACTCACCCCTCCCTAAAAGTCACGCCGTGTTCGAGCTGGTGTTTTGCGATTTCCCATGCCGTTCCGGCATCGGTGTTGCAGGATTCGTAGATTAAATCAGCCAGTCGTTCAATTACATCCGGCGTGGGTTCTTCGTAGGGTTCGCCGCTGTCCCACGGAACTACTCGTCCACACGGGCAGTCCACGCCGTCTTTGTTGTACTCAGTCTGATGCCAAGTAATATCCGCTGTGCTTGCCACAAAAATACAACCGCATTTCGGACACACAAACTTCCTCTGTTCAACCTTGCCTGGTTTTAGGATTTTCATTTGGCCACCTCCCGTTCCACAAACCGCTTAAATATTCTTCGTAATTTTTGGGGATTATCTTAAACTTCGAGCCCACTATCTGCGCTTGGCAAAAGCTACATCGTATTTGGGGAGCCGGTTTTCTGCGGTATTGCGCCTCCCCGCCGCAAAATGGGCAGGGTTTTAATTCGCTCATACATCCTCCCTCTGCGGCTGAGTGCCGCTCTTTGCTTCGCCGTAGGAGCAGTAATCGTCTGGGCCGGGGGCATCTTCCGGCACAATTCGAATTGCGTTGTACATTTGACACCCAATCCAGCTTCCATTGTTGTTAGGCGCAAACCACTCGCAATCCTTGCATCTCACAACCTCCACGGCATCCACTCTCACCATATTATTTCGGATGTAACTCACGGCTTGTAGGATACTATTTGCCGTATCAGTATGACCATTTGCGTGCTTTCTG
This sequence comes from uncultured Oscillospiraceae bacterium, assembly GCA_964588975.1. Taxonomy (GTDB): domain Bacteria; phylum Bacillota; class Clostridia; order Oscillospirales; family Oscillospiraceae; genus JAZOXB01. Next base: position 16,031 of record CAZPRA010000005.1, read on the forward strand.
TCTGCATAGTCACGGAGTTGCTTTATGGTTTCGTCCATATCAATCAGCCGCATTATCAGCACCTCCTAAGTATGCGCCGCAGTTGGGGCAGAACTTCCAAGCTGGCCTTTCTTCTGCCCCGTCAGCATCAAATCCACATTCGGAACAGTTCCACATATCGTATACGAGTTCGCCATCGGCATACCCGTCTGCCGTTCCTTGCCATTCCCCACGCCGCACCGGGGCAACATCGGCTTTCGGTACTCGATACGCAAGGCTTCTGATAAGTTTCTTAGCAGTTGCAATGGTTATGGCGGCTTTTTCGTCATTCGGATCATCCGGCTGTACTAAACTAAGCAACTTTCCTATTTCGATATATTCAGCCATACTCTATCCTTTCTGCCCTGTGGGGCTTTCATAGGGCTGTAGGTGTTTCCCATTCATTCGCTTGCGCCCATTCGGCATCTTCTCGCAACGACTGAATCAGTTCCTTATCCGTCATTATCTCCACTCCTTCCTGGGCTTGTCATAGGCCATCTTTTTCACATACGGGTATCGTTCGAAGAACGTTTGGAAGCCCTCTCCCCAGACTTCCCGCAGCTGCCGGTCTAACCGCTCCTGGCAGTAGTCCGCTTCCGGGTCAGCCGTGAAAGCCGTGTGGTATTCGTCTGCAAGCACTTTCAACCGATCAAAAAGCTTCTTCATTCGCTCTTTGCCGATGGTGTTCTTCCCCATCACGTCCGGGTCTCGCAGTGCAATCTGGACGTAATCCCACATCTTCTGCATGCCCATCTCTTCGCCGATGTCCAGCCACTTCTGGTTAATCTGGCGCTGGCGCTGTAAAAAGTCGTTTTTGCCCATTTCTTAGCCTCCTAAAATTTCCGGCTCTTGCCGTTGACATAATACTGATATCCCGCCTCGACCATGGAGCGGATCAGCGCCGGGCTATACCCGCAGCGCTCTATGCTGGATGAGCAGACCACCCGCCCGTCCCGGTCTCTGATCTCGTATACGCTTGTCATTGTTACACCCCCCGGAATCAGAATGGGCAATTCTTGTCCCATCCGGGGGCAGCCCCGGTCTGGGGCTCCGGTGCAATCTCTGCGAACTGCTGGAGGTTGCCTTTCATGTGCAGGGCAAAGCAGCCGATTTCGCCCTCTTTGTTTTTCGCCACGAATAGGCCACGCTGGCTGTCGTTGCGTTCCGTCTCCTTACGCCAGATGAACATGACCGCATCCGCATCCTGCTCAATCTGCCCGCTCTCTTTCAGGTCGGTCAACTGGGGCATCCGTGGCTTGCCATTTTCCACCGCCGCCCGGCTCACCTGAGCCAGTGCCACGGTCAGGATCCCGGTGCTCCGGCTGAGCTGGTGCATCCGCACGGAGATATCAGCAACAATGGCCGTCCGGTTGACTTCCCTGGGGTTGGTGGGGCGGATAATCTGCATGTAATCCACGTAAATGACCTCGTATCGGCTGGCCACGGCATCGGCGAAAATCTCATCCACCGTCATGCCCGCCGCCTCGATCACGTCCATGCTCCGCTCTGCAAGGGATCCGGATTCCATCCCGAATAGCTGCCACTCCGGGTCGGAAATGGCATTGTGCTTGATCCGGCCAAGGTCAATGCCCACCTGTTGCGCTATCGACCGGTCACGGATTTTCTTACAGCCCGTTTCCAGGCTGTAAAATCCCACCCGGTATTTTTTCGCCTGGTGCCAGGCATTTGCCAATGCGAAACTGGTCTTGCCATCCGATGGCCGCCCGGCGATGACGATCACGTCCCCCGGCTCCGCATAGAGTTTGCTTTGCAACTTGCCCAGGATCCAGGGCACGTATTCCGGCTCCCTGGCCGTTGCGTGATCCTCCTCAAAACTCCGGAGCATCTCCGTCACGCCCATCCGGGGGCGATCCTTTTTCTGCACCGTCACCCCGCTGGCCTTGGTCAGCAGGGGAGCGGCTTCCTCCACGCTCTGCGCCGCCAGCAGCGCCGCCCCAATCTCGTGCAGTGCATCCAGCGCCGACTGCTCTTTCATCAGCCGGAGGTAACGGCTGAAATTCGCCGTGGTGGGGGTGATGTCCATCAGCTCCACCAGGAAAGCCGTGGCATTTTCGAATCCCGCCAGCTCGTTGCGGATGATCACCGGGTCGATCTTCGCCCCGGCGCTCCATAGCCGCTTCATGGCTTGCCACACCATCCGGCAGGGGGCGGCGGTGAAGTCGCCATCATCCAGCTGCTGTATCGCCGCCCCGATCAGGCTGCTATCCAGCAACATGCACCCCAGTGCGGAATATTGCGGGCTGAGGCGATCCCCCTCTACCATTGCTGCACCCCCCGCTCCGGCGCCTGATTGGCTCCCGCCTCCCCGAATTCCGGGCTATCTTCCCACCGCCGCTGGTTGAGCCAGGTGGAGGCATTGGGGATCCCAATTCCCCGCATCCAGTCGGCGGCGGTGGACTGGGCTTTCAGGGCAGCACCCATGGCGGCAATGGTCGCATCATCGGGGCTGAGTTTGTTCCATGCTTTCAGCGCCCGGTCTTTTCCGCCAACGCTGGTGCCCTTGGGGGTGACGGCCTTGTAAAAGCGCCAGAACCCCTCGAATCTCTCCCGCTTAAAATCACTTTCGCACACGTTTCGCCCTATTGTTATATTATTATTATTATTAATTTGTAAGAGCGGCGAATTTTTGTGCGCCAGCTCGGAATTTTTGTGCGCCAGCTCGGAATTTTTGTGCGCCAGCTCCCCCAGCTGGCGAATATTTTTGCGCGAGCTGATGGTCTCAAATACCGCCCGGCTCACCCAGATTTTTCTTGCCTCTTTGCTCTGCTGGTTGCCCTTTTTTACGATCTCGATCTTGATGTAACCCAGCTCATCCAGCTGCTTTAATAGCTGCTGCACTGCCCGGATAGACCACCCGAAAACCTCCGCAAAATACTGGTTGTCCGCCCAGCTGTAGCCGTCCCGGCTGGCCAGAGCGGTCACCTCCGCATAGAGGATCTTCCCGTTTGGCCGGATGCGGTCATCATACCGCACATCGGACGGGATCACCGCCCAATATGCCGGTTTGCTTTGGCTAACTTCCGGTATTCCCTGCGCTATGATCTCTCCCATGGCTATTCCTCCCGGTCGTCAGAAACTTGTAAAATTGCCATGGTCAGTACCCCGGCCAGGAATCCGCCGAATGCGCAAACAAAATAAAGCATATTTATACCCTCCTAAAGCAATGCCCCGCCCGGTGAATAGGCCGGGAGTTGCAGCCCGGCCTACCCAGGGAGGAAACCAATTTCCGGGCAGTACTCGCCCGGTTGCGGGGGAGGCCGGAATCGAACCGGCAGCCGCCGTCTCCTGACGGCCACTCCATTGCTCCCCCATAATGCGCCGGGATTCCGCCCGGCACGGCTCCGTCTTTCCGGAGTGCCAGAAACAAGGGGTAAGGAGATCACCCATTATGGCTGGTTAACAGGGTATCGGCTCCCCGGCATGGGCAAAATCGCCCACGAGCAGCGCACCACACGCAGCTTTACCTTATGGGTGGGGATATCGCTCCCCACGGGCGGCGATCAAAGTTGAACCGGTGAACTTTTCGGGACGGGGAGGTGCTTACCCTCTCTTTCTTGCGGCTCGCACTATTTACCGCAGCCCCACGGGGAGCCGTCCCATTTGCCGGTCTTTCCCGGCTGCCAGAAATGTTATGGCAGTTTTCCCAACCCCGGCGCCGCCTATCGCCGCCGGGGTGACCTGGGCTTCCTGCGACTGCCCCAGTGCAGCGGGGCAGTTTCGGCCGGTTGCCATCCGGCCATCGTCAGGCAGGGGTAAAAGAAAGGAATGATTTGGAGCTTGCGGCGGCTCCCGCAAGCGCTCCCGTCTCCGGGAAGCGCCCGCTTTAGGAGATCAAGCGCAGGGTTGGGCAGCCCCGGCGCTTGCGGCAGCCGCCGGGAGCCAGTCACACGATGGCGGCAACGATCATCCCGATCAGCGCCAGCACCAGCAGGAATAGCCAGTCCTCCGCCTTTAGCAGTCTCAGGCATTTCACCGCCTCAACGCCGACCCACGCCGCCATCACGGCGATCTGCCGCACGGTCATCTTTTCCCGCTCCTGCGGATAGCTTACCGCCTCCGCCGGAACGGGCGGGGTAGGGTTTCCCTTGCTTACCATTGCCACAACTTCGGCAATGTCGTTCTCCACCTGCCGCTCCCACTGTTTCGCTTTCAGCCGTTCTTTCATGGCTGCCAGGTCGGCGGCGGTGGCGCTCTTAATCGGCATGGTCTTCCGCCTCCTTTTCCGTCACGGTGTAGGTTGCTCCGAATCGGGTGCGGCGGCACTGGGCGCAGTAGACTTTCTGGTTCACTGCTCTGGGGTGCCGCTGGAGCAGGTAATTCCCGCTCAGTCCCATTTTCGCTGCGCACACGGAGCACAGGTCAACGACCTTTTCCATTTTGCCCCTCATCGTTTTTCCTCCTTGTACGGGTGGCCGTACTTTTTCTCGTACCATTCCCGGAATTTCCGGTCGTTCTCCGGATCCTCGTAAAATTTGTTCACTGTCTCGATCAGTCGATGGATCGTACCCCGACTCGGCTGGCGGATGAATGGACTTTTCTGCGCCATTAGTGTTTCCTCCCCTCTGCGCATCATTGCTTCTCTTCCGGTTTTTCCGTGTCCGGGGCGGGTGCTGCGTGCTGGGGTGCCAGGATATTGGCCATATCCACCAGACCCTCAGCGTAAGCCTCTCCACGGACTGCCTTGACAGCTTCCAGCGCTCTTAGCGCTCCCATTGCCTTTTCAGACATCTTTTCGGCCTCCTTATGTGTGTTTTATTTAAGCGCATCTTTAAGCTATCTAAAGCTTAACATAAACTACTTAATTTGTCAAGCCTTATTTATTAAATGACTTAAACATTTTTCTTGCTTTCTTAATAGAATTGTGGTATGATAGCTGCAAGGAGGTGAAGCAATTTGAAGGACAGGATTTCAAACATCATTCAGGCACTGGGGATCACGAAGTCTAAATTTGCGGAAACGCTGAATGTTTCTCCCGCATTTGTCTCGCAGATGTGCTCTGGGGCAGGGAAGCCTAGCGAACGCACAATTTCTGATATTTGCGAAAAATTTGGCGTGAATCCGGAATGGCTCAAGACCGGTGAGGGCGAAATGTTCCTCGCAAGAAATTACGAAGAGGAAGTTGCATACATGGTCGGCAAGGTTCTGGGCGGTAGCAACGAGTTCCAAAAGGCCGTTGTCCGCATGATTTGCAGCCGCACCGATCAGGAGCTGGAGGTGCTGGAAGCGGCATTCCGGGCGGTGGTTGAGGGGTACGAAAACTCATCCAAAAACCCCTGAGAAAATCCCTGCCCAAAAATGGCAGGGATTTTTGGTTATTTTGTCAATTGCTATTTGTTAACAAATTGTATATATTGAAAAAGTATTTTCAGAGGGAGGGGAAGCCCGTGGATAGTAACGATCAATATCCGCAGACCGGCGAACCATACTGGATGTATATGGCCAAGCGCAACGGCTGGCTCACACCAGAAGAACAGAAGATGCAAAATAGCCACCGAAAGTTGGTTCGCTTCCTGGCGATCCTGACAGCAGTGGTTTTGCTCCTGTTGTTAAAAGTAAATTCGGGCGCATAAGGGAGAATGGCAATGGAAAACCGTGAAAACAATGTATCGGGCAACACCGAGGAGCCTTATTGGATGCATATGGCAAAGCTCCATGATTGGGTTCCACCAAAAGACCCTGATTCCGCCTTTGACTGGAAAATATTTTTTGTGGTGATGCTCCCGTTTGCATTGCTCATTATCTATGCATTGCGAACATGGTTGCCCGGTTGATTCAACCGCTGAGAGGAGAAAACACATGGACGAAAACCAGCAGTACCGCAACTGGGAAGAGGAAGCCTATGCCAACGGCTGGCGGCCTCCAAAGAAGAAAAATCACGGTTGCCTGATTACGATCATTGTACTTATTGTGATTTATTTCGTATTCTTCAAGCGATTTATTATTATTTTTTAGTTTTATTGCATGCAGGAATCTTACATTGCCTACCTGAAAGAGCTGCTGCAACGGCATGAGGAAGACACAGCTACCCGCATTAACCAGCTCCATGCCCACTATAACCGGCAGCGCAGACGGGATAAGCGGGAGAGCAATGTGTGGATGGTTCTTTCAATTCTCCTGATCCTGGCTTTCCTGGCACTGTTTTTATACGACTTTTCCCACAAAGACCGGGGCTGGATCGTGGAGGCGGACGGGGTTCGCTACTATACCCAAAGCGCCATGGTTGCCGTCCGGAATTTTATAAGCAGGTGGTGGTAATTTATGCAGCAGATACCCATTGATTTGTCCGCACTCACGCCGGAGGAACGGCAGCAATTCGCCCAGGCGCCGGAAGTCCTGGCAGCGGCGGAAGACGTGTGCTGCCTCTATATGCGCTATTCCAGCGACCGGCAGACGGAGCAGTCCATTGAGGGGCAGCTCCGGGACTTGATCCACCATTGCCGGGTCAACCATTATCGCATCGGCGCCGTCTATGTTGACCGGGCGATCTCCGCCCATGCCAGCATGGATACCCGCCCGGCCTTTATGCAGATGCTGGAGGACAGCGCCCACTCCCCGTGGAGCATTGTCCTGGTCTGGAAGCTCGACCGGTTCGCCCGCCGCCGGGAGGATAGCGCCGTTGCCAAAATGCGCCTACGCAAAAACGGGGTGCGGGTGGAGAGCGCAAAGGAAAACATCTCTAAAAACCCGGAGGGCATCATCCTGGAATCCGTCCTTGAGGGAATCGCCGAATACTATTCCGCCGAACTCAGCCAGAAGATCAAGCGGGGCATGAACGAAAGCGCCTTAAAGGGTCAGGCCATCGGCGGCTCTGTCCCCCTGGGCTTCAAAATCGAAAATAAGCGATGGGCAATCGACCCCCTGACCGCTCCACTGGTGCAGGAAGCTTTCAGGCGCTACGCCGATGGGGAAACGGCAGCGGCGATTTGTGACGACTTTAACAGCCGGGGGTTCCGCACCTCCAAGGGGGCTATGTTTAATAAAAGCAGTTTCAAATCATTGTTCCGGAATGAAAAATACATCGGCGTATACAAATTCAAGGATCACCGTGTGGAGGGAGCCATCCCCCCAATCGTGGATGAAGAGACATGGCGCTCCGTCCAGTCCCGTCTAAAGGTCAATGCAGCCGCTCCGGCACGAGGGAAAGCAAAGGTAAATTACCTGCTGGCCGGGAAGATCTTCTGCGGCCACTGCGGCAACCCCATGCGTGGGGAGAGCGGCCACGGGAAATCCGGCCGGACTTATAATTATTACTCCTGCGGCGGCAGGAAGTCGAAATCCGGCTGTAAAAAGAAGCCCCTGTCCAAGGACTGGATTGAAAATGTCGTTGTCCAGGATGCCCTGGAATGCCTCACACCGGAAATGATTGACTACATCTCCACAGAGGCAGCCCGTCAGTCAGAGGAAGAAATCCGTCAGGTGACCCAAATTCCGGCGATCAGAAAAAAGGTGGCTGATTTATCGGCAAAGATAAACAACCTCCTGCGGGCGCTGGAAGCCGCCAGCAGCGCCCCAGAATCCGTTCTTGCCCGGATATCGGAGCTGGAGGCGCAGAAAAAGGGATTGGAAGCCCAGCTCCGGGACGAAGAGCGCAGCGTGATCCGGCTGGAAAAAGATAAAGTATCTTACTGGCTCAGTAGCTTGCGGGATGGCGATATCCCCGCCGATACCCAAAGAGCAATGCTCCTGGATCTCTTCGTCAATTCCGTCACCGTTTGGGATAATGACCCAGATGGCATCACCATCACCACCGCCTATAACCTCACCCAGTTGCCAACCAAAACATTCCACCTCCCTGTATCCGGCTCAGAGTGTTCGGATTTGGGGCTGTCAACACCACCATTCGCCGCAAATCCGAACCCCGAAATAGTGGGGATCGTATTTGTGATGACAAAGCGCCACGCTCTGCCGTAATGCAGGGCGTGGCGTTGCTCATTTTTTATAAAGTGCCTGAAGCGCCGCGACTTTCTCAGCCTTGTCGATATAACGCTGGTGGAGGTGGTCGTATACTGCCGCCATAGCAGCAGGAGGATCTCCGTTTGATCTTTTGTAAGCCTCAATTTTCGAGGCTACCTGCTTGTGCAGCAGGGACATATGGTTCATTTCCTCGCCAGACAGGCGGGAAAAGGTGTCGGCTACGTTTGGGTCGCTCTCTTTATACTCAAGCGCCAGTTTCGCATAGGTGCAAGCATCGTCAAGCTCATCGTCGATGTGATCGATTAGGATTTGTATCTCTTTCATTTTTAAGCCCTCTTAATATAATCGTAGAGTTTTTCCGCTTCGCGGGATGTAAACTTGAGGCTGATGTTAATATACGGGATTTTAATCGGCACAGGATCCAAACCGATGTTTGGTTTGACTGCCTCAAAAAGAGCGTCAACGTCGATTTCTCCCGTTTCCGGGCAAAATACCCCAAGGGCGGAAATCATCTTTGACCCGGATGCGTTTGTTAAAATCTGCGGTAGCTTATTGATTGCCAAGGTGGCCGCAGTGCCAAAAACCAGTTTTTCCAGCGTGGACAGATTGGGGGTGATTTCTGCATCCACAAATGCAGCGATCCCACGTTGTGCTTGTGCGATAGTCGCCATGATTTTCTCCTTTTCATTGGATACAGGGGGCAGCGGGGCTGCCCCCTTGGGTTGAATTTAAGCAGCGGTCGTGGTTGCCGGGGTGATGGTCACATCCCCCCACCCAGGGCAAACGCTGGAATTGGGTACGATCAGTTTAGTCAGCCCCTGGAGCTGGGCGACCTGACCCTGGAGACAAGTCAGCGCGGCAGTATTAGTCGCGTTGTACACGGCCTGCTGACTCAGCTGCCCCTCAACCCCACGCAGACGGCCATCGACATACTGGTACAGCTCCAGCATCTTTCCGTCCGTGTAGGTGTTGGCATCCCGGAGCTTAATCTCCGTGCGCAGCTCGGCAATCTCCGCATCCTTGCCCGCATCGTAGCGGGTGACGGTGTGGTCACCTTCGCAAGCGCTCGATCTGTTTGCCACGGCAGGGATTGCAGCTGCCATAGCCGGGAGCATCGCCGCCATGGCCAGCTCTGCGCTGTTGCTGTTGGATTTCTGCTCAGCCTTGTTGCTGTTGATCGCCGCAAACAGGGAGGTGATCAGGCTCACACCTGCGCCAGCAGTGCCGATGATGCCGGTCACAAGCCCGCCGTTGGCCACGCCTTTAGAAGCGTAGTCATTGTTTCTTTCGACATCCATAGATATATCCTCCTATGATTTTAATTCGGTGGCCACCGTGAGGATATCATACGGCATATTTCATGGAAGAAAAATCAAGTGTAGGGCTGATTCTTGCCTGGTTTTTGCGCAAAAAATACCACCATCTTTTGGGTGGTGGTATTTTTCGTTTTTAATCAATCGGTGGGGAAAAAAGTCCTAAGCACTCCTGCATCATGAGGCGAGTGTAAGTGGGGCATTCGTTCTGCCCGCCGCACCAGTTTTCTACAGTGCGGTAGGGAACACAGAGGCGTTCGGCTAGCTTTCGCTGGCTCAGCCCTGTGGCGGCAGCAATCTCTTTTACGCTGCGGTGGCAGGCAACCCAGATAGCACTTAGCTGCTCGATATGGCCAGTGGGAATTGTGCCATCCTCCGCTACCCCTAAAATGCTGGATAATGCCCGGCCGGAGATGTAAGCATCGTAGTCGATGGCCTCAGCGGCTGCTTTTACAATACAAGAATATTGATTAGTCGTCATGTCCGGTAAACTCAGTGATTGTTTCGTGAGAAAAAGTGTATCCGATTATTTCATATTCGTCTTCTTCCACTTCCCGCATGATAGGGGCAAGGTAGATATCCTTTTTCTCATCCACCTCGTAGCTGGAGCCATTCCAAAAGCGCTGCCCGTACTGCTCGAACCATTCGCCCAGAGCGTTAATCTCTTCCTGAGTAGCGCCATGCCGGGTTGCTGCCGCTGCGAGTTCTTCATATGCGTATTCTTTCATTTTGATTTCCTCCTTGTGTTGTGTGGGCATCTTTCTTAACTGTCTGTATCATACCACCGTTTCGGTGGTATGTCAAGCATAAATTTATAGAATTCATAAAAATTCTCCCCCTGGGCAGAGAGTAATATCCTTTCCACCCAGGGGGGATTTCATAAATGTGGTCTGATCTGATCAATTCCTGTATACACAATGTACTTAATCTGTTGCGTAGACAGACCGTATTTTTCGGCGATAGCTTCGTATGGTATTTCATCAAACAGGCGGTCGGCCAGGATCATGCGGTTTCTGGCGTTAAAAATCCATTGGTCGATAACCTCCTGAATTTCGGCACGGGAGCGGTTAAAATCACTGGCACTGATTTTCATAGCCGCATCCTCCACCCATTGGCAAGGGTCTGGTTTCTTTGGCTCCACCTGGCGGAGATGCTTTTCCGCCAGGTGCTGTGCAATTTTATCTACTCTCCTTTTCTAAACGTCCACCCGCATTTGTGCGGTGTATTCTTCGAAAGCCTTTTCCTGTTTCTGGAAATAGTCTGTGTCAATTTCGCATCCAACGAAATCCAGCCCAAAGTCCCAGGCGGCTCTGCGATTACTTCCACTGCCTAAATGCGTATCAAGGACTTTATATCCTGGTTTGGAATAATTCCGGTAAATCCATCGGTATAAATCTTCCGGCTTTTGCGTGGGGTGAAAGCGGTTTACTATGCCAGCAGAAGATAGCTTGATGATTTTTGCGTTGCCATTAAGACTGCACCACGCATATTCTGCCATTGCCATTGTGAATTTTTCGGGGATATTGGTTTTCTCCCAAATCAGAAAACACCTGTTAGGGGGTAGGGCGAAATAATTCCCGCCCCATATAATCTGTTCCTTCGACACCCGAAACAATTCTTTGAAATAATCCTCGCCGGGGGCATAGTCCCAGCTTACGATTTTTTTCCGTATTTCGCTGCCCATTTTCCGCCAGTCCGGGCAATTGCCTTTGTATCGGTCGAACCGTCCGCCGAACCTTGTTCCTCCAGCGCTGACAAATGTTTCCCCCCCGGAACCATAAGGAGGATCCACGACGGCAAGATCAAAATATTTATCTGGATACTGCCGCATGATCTCCATGCAGTCTGCATTGTGTGCTATGTTCATGCGGTTCCGTCCTGGCCGGAGCCGATATCCTTGTTGTACTGGGCGGAGCTGATGCCCAGTAGCGCACCCAGGAAGGTGTCAATCAATGCAATGGTTCCGGATACCTGCTCCCCATAGGGGAAGCCCCAGATACCGGACAACCCCAGGTAAAGAGCGCTCAGGGCAGGGAGCACCACCAGGGCGATCCATTTAAGTACATCATAGAGTTTGTTAGACATTTTCATAAAAATCCTCCTTAATTGTGCAGCGGCAATTTTCTTACTTCTTCCATAACCCGCTTGGCGCTGCCGTTGCCGCCAGCGGATTCGTAGGGCTTGTACAGGTAATCGTTGAGATTTTCATATTCATCTCTTGTGATGCTCCCACGCTCTACATAGTGCATTCCCAGATAAACAATCCTGTCATGGGCTAACCCTACCAGCAGCTTGGTCTTCGCATCGTTCTTCTCCCGGCGGGTTGTGAGGTAATTCCACAGCCCCGTGGATCCGATGATTGCCACAATAACCGCTACTGCCATTTCTGCAATGTCCATCGTTATCCCCCCCTTTCTATCCATTCCACCGGGAGTAAGCCCCGGTGTCCACGTGGATGCCCCATTTATACAGGCCGATGCCGCCGGTATTGCCCAGCACGGCTTCCGCTGCCTCTTTCATCGCCGCCGGGGTTGCGCTGGAATGGAGGTCAGCGGCAAGGCCGGTCAGGTGATTGCTGTTGCTCACGCCGCCCTCGTTGGCGTTGTGCGTGGGGCACCGGAGGCCACTGGAGATCGTTACCGGAACGCCTAAGCGCTCCCGAATCTTGTCCACGGCTCTTACCGTTGCCTCCGCCGGTTCCGCCGGGAAACCGTTGCAATATTTGCCACCACACTTGCACCGGAACTCATCACGGGTGAAGTATTTGATCTCGTCCCAGAAAGTGCCGGTGAGTGTTTCCATTTTGGAAACAGTTGAGGATTCCCCGGTGGTTGCCTTATCAATGCCATAGGCTACGGCGTGCCTCAGCGCTTTTTGGGTTGCCGTGCCGGGGTCACCGTCCACGTTCAGGCCGCCGAAATCCCGCTGGAATGATTTTACCGCCTCCATCGTTTTTACCCCGAACTGCCCATCCACCGCCCCTGGGTCGTAGCCCAGGTAACACAGGAGGTGCTGGATTTGTTCAATCGTCATTGCCATCGTCACTGCCTCCGGGAGCCTTGCCCCAGTCGATATTGAGCGGGAAGCCTGGTTGCTGCGGAATGTCCCGCAAATGCTGCCGGTATAACGCCCAGGAATTTTTGAAAACTTCCGTAATCGAGGTCAAAAAGGCCACAGTGGATGAGGTGTCGATACCCAGCCGGTCGAAAGTCATCTCCTTGTCGGAGCTGGCCAGCAGTTTATCCCGGATTTTTCGTGCCAGTTCTGCCGCCCTATCCTCGTCCTTTTCCTCCACCGCCTTGCTGTAGGCGTTTTTTAGCACATCGTCCATCTCCGCCCGTAGCTGGTCGCATACTGCCTCTATCCTGGCTAGGCGGATTTGCTCGTTTCCTTCGATACTGCTCATTGTTTGCTCCTCCTTTAATTTGATAAAAACGAGATAGATTATGGGGTTATCCGATGGTGCAAGCGGGTGCGACGTTGAGAGCATTTACCGCATCGTAGCTTGTTACCGCACCATTGGTAGCGACAATACTGGGCCCAGACGTTTGATAAGCGTTACTCGTGCGCAACCACCACATACTTGCAACACCGTTAACGTACTTCTTGCGGTCTGCATTTGTTGCGCCACGATAGATCGCTAATGTGGTCGAGCCGTCGTTAAAGTCGCCCGTCACGCCGACCTCGTTTGGTGTGGCAAGATAAAAATCGTCGGTCAGGGTGTATTTGGTAGACTTAGCGGTAGTGCTGTCAGGAGCCTCGTATAAGTTGTTTGCTGCACAGGGGAGAGTTACAGGGCAAACGACCGCCAGGAAATCCTGGTCGAGTCCTGCCTTATACCCCGCCAACGTTGTTGACCATGACGGAGGACGATCAAACTTGGTTTGCGGTGTCCATACGTGTCCTGCCGCAGCTCCGCTGCCGAGGAACTGGCGCACAGCGCTCTCTTTGTAGTTATTGCTTCCGGATGCAATACGGCGAGTATGGTTAAGGGAGCCCTCGCCGCAAGTGCCAAGGGACGTACCATCGCTACCTGCTGTAATCGGTACTGTTTCGATGGGGGAGGTGGATGTGCGGGAAGAGTAGGTGCCCACTTTTGTGGCAGTTATGGCGGTCGAATATGCGTTGGGATTAATAAGGGCAATCTGCCCGCCAGCAGGGACTGGTGAGGTCAACGTAAAATTGTAAGTCCCCGCATCCCACTTGTTATATGACTTAATCGTAAAATTGTACGTCCCAGCCGCCAGCTCAGTCTCAGCGTAATACAACGCCTCGTTTGCATCAAATTGTACCGTAGGAAGCAGATCATGCTGCATGATGGTCATGGTATGCGCATCGGGGTCATGCACATTTTTAAGGTAGTCGTGCGCCACGACATCAAACAGGTGCTCCCCGTATACGCTGTGGTTGACCTTTAGTTGTGTCCCGATTGGCAGGATATCAGGAGCAATTCCCGCTCTGACCGCCTTTTGGACACCCGCCCAAGTGGAAATATCCACCTGAGAACCGACCGCCTTTGCAATCTTTTCAAGATTTACATTCATCTTGTCGAATTGCTCTGAGTTTGGAAAAAAGATTTTTTCTGCCATTTATTTATTCCTCCTCTACGATATACATAACACCATTGTCGATGCCCAGGCGGAATGCAGCGCCGGTGGTGTCGTCAATGATTTCGTTGAAACCTGCAACCAGCCCGGCTACGGCCTCCGCCGCCGAATTGGCACGGGCGGTCGCATCCTCCGCCGCATCAACGGTTCCAGAAAGGGTCTGGGCGATTTTTTCTGTTTTTTCCTGCGCAGTCTGCGCCGATTTAGCGCTGGAGGATGCGCTCTGGGCGCTCCCTGATGCATTCTTTTCCGCAGATTTTGCCGACGCTTCAGACTGCGCTGCCCCTGTGGCGCTGGAGTTTGCACTGGCAGCGGACTTTTGAGCGGACAAGGCTGCCTCTTTGGCTTGCTCCACCATGGTTTTTACGGTCTCCGGTGCACCCTCCCCGCCGTTGCTCAGCCGCCCCTCGCAGCTGACGTCCAGGGTAAAGGGAATGATCGTGCCGTCCACCTCGATTTGCAGGAGGTTGCCGCCCTGACGGAAGAAGCCCGCCGGGGGCGTGAAGGTAACGGTTGCGCCAGTGGCCGTGCAGGGGGCAACGTAGGTATCTCCCCGGCCAAACGTTTTCCGGGCATACGCCTTGACCGTAGCACCGGAGGGGACAGTGTAGTCCATAAATTCCAGCTGAATGGGGATCTGGCTATCCTCTACGATGCTGATCGGCTCGACCCTCGACTTACGATACAGATAAATTTTCCGGATTATCATTGTTTTGCCCTCCCTCCGTGGCGCTGAGCTGCTCAATCACCTTGTCGATGATCTGCATGGAGCCCAGGATGCAGTCCAGATTGTGCCGGGTGGTGGTGATCTGGAGCGTGCCCAGGGCTTCCTTGATTGTGGCCAGCTGATTGATGATTGCTTGCATTTTTGTCCTCCTTATAAATCGTTGTCGTCAATGTCAAACGCGAAATTTTGTACTGCTGTGGCGCTGCCCTGCACCAGGAATGTTTTCGTTTCTTCCGTAGCCGCAGAGGGAGTGTAGGTGTAATAGTTAAAATATTTTGGTGCGGTTGTCTCCGCCTTCGAGGGGGTGTAGGTGAGAGAGCCTCCGCCACCACTGGATGCTTTCGGAGTAAAACAGAGCTGTGCACTACCGTCTCCGGTGTCTATGCCGGTTACGGTAAGCGTGGATTTCGTATAACTGGGGTTTACATAATACGTTTGGCTATTGCCGTTATTGAGTGCGGTGTAAGTCCCGTAGCTGTTTTTGTAATAATACACGCCGGTGTATGTTGCCCCCCAAGATAGAGACGAAACTTTGTAATTCACGATATACTCGCTTGTGTAGTCTGCGTTCTCAACAGTTTTACCGTCCGCACGGGTGTAGACATTCATCACCCCGCCGCTGCCACCGCTGAACGTGTAGGTCTTTTTACCCGTAGCGGCATCGTTGGAAAGCGTATAATCACCAGACACAACGATTTTTTCCTTTTCGCTGGCGGTAATCAGCTGCGTGAGCGACCAGTCGCCGCTGGTTGCATTCCACTGCGGGACAGATACAATAGATGCCCCATCAGCAAGATGCCCGTTGATTTCCGATGTGGTCGATTTGCGCCATGAGGACGCGGTATAACTCTTTAAATCGCTTCTACCCGTGCTTTCACACGGGGCTAGACTGTACCTTCGCCCGGCCTGTGGGCGCTTGCCTTGCGGTCGTTGAGGGAGTTTTTTAACCCCCTGCTGATTGCCCATTCCGTGCAGCCCTTAGCGCCGCCACAGCGGCTTTTTGTTTCAGCGTAGGCCATCCCCGCACTTGTTTCCGCTTTCGCTC
>CAZPRA010000006.1:0-25670 GCA_964588975.1 uncultured Oscillospiraceae bacterium
ACAGGTTCAGATATAGAGGGTTATAGACACTTAATCAGTCCAAAGGCTTCATCGTGGGGAAAAGCAAAACGTCGCGGATGGAGGCGGAGTCGGTCAGGAGCATGACGAGGCGGTCGACGCCGAAACCAAGGCCGCCTGTGGGGGGCAGACCATATTCCAGTGCGGTGACATAGTCATAGTCGACCTGCGCATTGCTCTTGGGGTCAAGCTGCTTGCGCTCCGCGACCTGACGCTCGAAGCGTGTCTTCTGGTCGATGGGGTCATTGAGCTCGCTGAAGGCATTGCCAAACTCCGTGGCGTTAATGAAATACTCAAAACGCTCGGTGAAGGCTGGGTCATCCGGCTTGCGCTTGGCAAGAGGGCTGTTCTCAACGGGATAATCATAGATAAAGGTTGGCTGGATGAGGTTTTCTTCCACGAAAGCATCGAAGAATTCCGCCAGAATGGCGCCCTTGGTGGGGATCTCAGGCAGGTCGACGTGCTTTTCCTTCGCGATGGCGATAGCTTCATTGTCCGTTACGATTGCCGCAAAATCGACGCCGGAATACTTTTTGACGGCTTCAACCATGGTCATGCGCTCCCAATGGCTCAGGTCGATCTCGTGCCCCTGATAGGTGATCTGAAGGGTGCCGCAGACCTTCTGCGCCACGGTCTTCATCATTTCCTCGACCAGATCCATCATGCCGTGATAATCGGTGTAAGCCTGATAGAGCTCAATGGTGGTGAATTCGGGGTTATGCTTCGGATCCATGCCCTCGTTGCGGAAGATGCGCCCCACTTCGTAGACGCGATCCATACCGCCCACGACCAGCCGCTTGAGGTAGAGCTCTGTCTCGATGCGCAGAACCATGTCCATATTGAGCGTGTTATGGTGTGTGAAGAAGGGTCTGGCAGAGGCGCCAATCTCGAAGGGAGTCAGGATAGGAGTGTCCACTTCCAAAAATCCCTTGGAGTCAAGGTAGCTCCGCAGTTCGCGCAAAATCATGCTGCGCTTGACGAAAGTCTCCTTGACCTCGGGGTTTGCAATCAGGTCAACATAGCGCTGGCGGTAACGCGTTTCGACATTGGTCAGGCCGTGGAATTTGTCCGGAAGCGGCAGCAGTGCCTTGGAAAGCAACGTTACATTGTGCGCTCGGACGGAAATTTCGCCTCTCTGGGTGCGGAAAACGTCGCCGTTGACACCAACGATGTCGCCAATATCCAGCTTTTTGCAATCGGCAAAGACGGCCTCGTCCATCTCGTCAAATTTAAGATAGATCTGGATCCGTCCGTCGCTGTCCTGAAGGTCACAGAACATGACCTTACCCATGCCACGCTTGGACATCAGGCGGCCGGCGACGGCGACGGAAGCGCCCTCCATCGCGTCAAAATGATCCTTGATGGTGGCACTTGTCGTGTCAAAATCAAACTTTGTCTGTTCAAAGGGGTTTCTGCCCTCGCTTTGGAGCTGTGCCAGCTTTTCGCGGCGGATCCTCACCTGATCGACGAGGGAGAGCTCCTCCTGGGGTACAAACTTCGCCATAGTATCCTCCAATTAACGGTTTACATCTAAGATTTCAAATTGAATGGTGCCCACGGGAGCTTCGACCTCCACGATGTCACCCACACGCTTGCCCAGCATAGCCTTTCCGAATGGAGAGTCGTCGGAAATGCGTTTTTCCATGGGGTTGGCCTCCTGAGAGCCGACGATAGCAAACACATCCGTCTCGTCAAACTCGACATCGCGCACCTTGACCGTGCAGCCAAGGCCGACACGTCCGGCGTCCTCGGCGTCGGTGTTCTCGTCGATCACCACGGCGTAGGTCAGGATGTTTTCGATCTCGGCAATGCGGCCATAGAGCTTTGCCTGCTCATTTTTTGCCTCATCATATTCGCTGTTTTCCGAAAGGTCGCCAAAGGAACGAGCTTCCTTGATCTGCTCGGCAACCTCCTTTTCGCGGGTGGTTTTCAGAAAATGCAGTTCCTCCGTCAGTTCTTTCAGGCGGTCACGGGTCAACTTATACTCTTTTGCCATAGCGAATTCCTCCAATATTCGGTCGTTCAAATGATTATAGAAGATGGAAAACCATCTGTCAAGCATTTATCAAGCAGGGAGACTCTGATTATTTCGTTTGTTCTAACAAAGCGGCGATGGCGGCCTGAAGCTGGGCATCGTCGGCAAACTCCACTTCGCCATAGTAAAGGGCAAGATAGGTCTCATTGTCGATTTCCACGGGGATATCAGGCGTTACGCCCAAGCCCTCAAGCGTCACGCCGTTGGGGGTCTGGTAGTGCCCGGTGGAGATGGCAATGGCGGAGCCGTCGGAGAGGCGGAAGGTCTGCTGATAGTTTGCCTTGCCGGTGGTCTGGCCGCCGACGATCACCGCCGCGCCGTATTCCTGCATGGCTGCGGCAAAGAACTCTGCCGCAGAGTAGGAGTCCGCATTGACCAGAACGGCCATGGGAAGATCCAGATAATTCGCGTCGGAGTAGTCGATATCCTCGTGACCGGCATAGTCAACGGAGCGGAAGAGAGGGCCTTCGGGAAGAAGGTCATCGAGCAGCTCGACGAGTTCCGTTTTTCTTCCACCGGGGTTAAAGCGCAGGTCAAAAATCAGCGCCGTGGCGCCCTGCGCCTGAAGCTCGTCTATGGCCTCAGACGCGTTGGAATAGCAGTTGGCGTCAAAATTATTGATTTTGATATAGCCGATTCCCTGCTCCAAAAGCTCATAAGACACAACTTCCACTTCCACCACACCGCGGGTAATGGTCACGTCAAATTCCTCACCATCCCGGAGAATGGTCAGCGTTACGTCCGTTCCGGCTTCGCCCTTGACGCGGCTCTGCGTTTCCTCAAGGCCAAGCTCTGTGACGCTTTCGCCCTCGACGGCGATGATCATATCGTCAATTTGCAGACCGGCCTTGTAAGCCGGGCTGTTGCTGGTGACGGAAATGACGGTCAGGCCGGGATCGTCTTCGTTAGCAAAGCGAATGGTCACGCCAATTCCGACATAGGCGTTGTTATTGTCCTCCACATAGGCATCATAGTCCTCGGCGCTGACGTAATAGCTCCAGCGGTCGCCCACGGAGTCGATCACCGCCTGTGCCAGATAGTCGCCCAGCTCCTCGGTGGTGTAGCCGTCGACATAGTATTCCTCCAAAAGCGCCACGATCTCATCGACCTTGTCGTGGTAATTGTCTGCTGTTGCAGAGGCGTCCGGCTCTTTGGCAAGCTGCTCATTTTCCCTGCTCAGCAGGTTTCGGGCGGTGATGGCGCAGCCGGAAATGCCAAAACAGATACACAAAGCCAGCAAAACACAAAGCACAGGTTTCCAAAAACGTTGTTTCATTTAAAAAATCTCCATAAAAGCCACAATGTCCAGACTGCAAAAACCAGAACGAGTCGGAATGACACAAATGAGACCTTTTACAGTCTGCAGATCGATGAGGGCATCGACCCCTACGGGTGCGTGCGTATGTTCGCAGCAAACGCCCAAATCGGGATTTTTGACAGTCTGCCCAGAGCCCGCAAAGCGGGCTCTGGGCACCAAAATCATCCAATCATCAGGGAAGCGGGATATAGTCCGCCGGGTTGACGGAGGAACCGTTATAGAAAATGGTGAAATGCAGGTGGTAGCCGGTAGCCCAACCGGTGGCGCCCACATAGCCGATCACCTGACCCTGCTCGACATACTGCCCCTCAGTGACGATATAGCTGTCCATATGTCCGTAAAGCGTGGAATAGCCGTCCATGTGGTTAATGACTACATAGTTGCCCCAGGAGTAGTTATACACGGCGGTGGTTACGTAGCCGCTTCGGGAAGCGTAGATGGGTGTGCCTCTGGCGATGGCCAGATCAACGCCGTTGTGCAGGGTATAGTTGCCGGTGATGGGGTGTACGCGGTAGCTGTAGGGGCTGGTGAAGACCGCTCCGGGAGGCAGGGGATACAGGAAGGTGCCGTCACCGCCGTTGCCGGGACTGGTTCCGTTGCCGTTACCGGTGTTCTGGTTGGGATGGCTGGCCTCATATTCCGCTTTCAGCGCAGCGGTAAGCTCATTTTCCTTTGCGGCAATGTCGGACAGCAGTGCGTTCTTCGCGTCTTCGACCTCCTGTGCCTCGTCGTTGAGCTCCATGGCCTGAGCGTTAAGCTTGCTGATGAGCTCGTCAGACTCGCTGCGTTTCGTTTCCAGAAGCTCCTCGGCGTCCGCCAACTCCAGCTTTTTCAGCTCAAGATTGGCCTTTTCGTCGGCCAGAGCGTTCTTTGCGTCAAGCACCTGCGCAGAGATATCTCTCAGCTCATCCATCATGCGCTGATCTGCATGGGCGATCTCCTCGATCATGATGCGGCTGTTGAGCATATCCGCAAAGCTTTCCGCCTCGAAGAACACCGACCAATAGGAAATGGTGCCCTGCTCCTGAATTACGCGCATACGCTCCTTGTAATGGTCAAAGAGCTGCAACTGTTCCTCTTGAAGTTCGTCAAGCTCTGCCTGCTTTTCGGCAATGAGCAGGTTGTACTGATGAAGCTGCTCATTGACCAGCTCGATCTCGTCGCGGAGCAGGAACATCTCGTTGTCCAGCAGCGTCTTCTGCTGTGCAAGAGAGACGGTTTCACCCTCCAGAGCGCTGATCTGAGCCTCCAGTTCCTCCCATTTTTCGTCCAGCTCGTCTGCCTGTGCTTCCAAATCGTCAATTTCCCCCTGAATTTCCTTGGAGGATTTGGCGTTGACCGCCATGACGATGAAGCCGAACAGGATACTGCCGATCAAAAGCAGGGCGATCACGGAGATGATCACTCGTCTGTACCGATACATAAGCATATCTAACCTCCTAATCAAACTTGCCCAAAGGCATCTGCGCTTAAACCTTCAGGAACTTGCGGATAGACATCAGACTGCCAAAAATGCCGATGAAGAAGCCGGCACCTGCGCAAACGACAATCATGGGAACAAGAACGGTTTCATAAGGCACGATGGTGATGACCTGCGTGCCCGTGTCGACAATGGCCATGCGAATGGCCTCATAAAGGCCCCACTCCAGGAAGAAGGAGAGCACAGAGCCGAACAGCCCCAGCAGGAAGCCCTCCACCACGAAGGGGAAGCGGATAAAGCTGTTGGTGGCGCCCACCATTTTCATGATGGCGATTTCCTCCTTGCGATCCTGCATGGCAAGGCGGATGGTATTGGAAATGATGATCAGCGAAACGATCAAAAGCACCGCAGCGATGGCCAGAGCTGCAATATAAAGAACCGTGCGGATGGTGGACATGGCGTTGGCAACCTCGATATCCGCATAAACATCGGCCACGCCGGGCACGGCCTTCAGCTCTGCCTCCGTCTCGGCCACGAGGGAGTTGTCCTCCAGCGTGATCTCATACTGGTCGCGGAAATATTTGGGATCCATGTCGTCAAAATAGGAGCTTTCGTCGAATTTCGCCTTGTAGGATTCCAGCGCATCCTCGCGGGTGATGAAGCGGGCGTTTTCCACATTGTCGATCAGGTTGATATCGGAGCCGACATTCTGCGCCTCGGCGCGGGTGTAGCTCTCGTCGATGCACACGCGGATGGTGGTTTTGTTTTCCAGCTCGTCGACCATCAGGTTGAGGTTATAGCAAATCAGCGCGAAGCTGTTGATAATCACAAGGCAGGCAACGGTGATGCAAATGGCGGCGAAGGACATAAAGCCGTGCTTGAACATGGCGCGCAGACCTTCACCCATGAGATATCCGAAATTATTATGTTTCATAGTTATAGTACCCGTCCATTCCGTCACTGACGACCTTACCGGCGTCAATGGCTACCACACGTTTTGTAAAGCGATCCACCAGACTCTTTTCATGGGTCACAACCAGAACCGTTGTGCCAAGGGCGTTGATCTGCTCCAGCAGGAGCATGATCTCAAAGGAACGGGCAGGATCCAGATTGCCGGTGGGCTCGTCGGCAATGATCATGGCCGGATTATTCACCAGCGCACGGGCGATGGCAACACGCTGCTGCTCGCCGCCGGAAAGCTCGTTTGGCAGGCGGCGTGCCTTATTTTCCAGCCCGACCAGCTCCAGCACATAGGCCACGCGCTTTTTAATTTCCTTGTTGGGCGCGCCAACGATGCGCATGGCGAAGGCCACGTTTTCATAAACCGTCTTGTTCTCAATGAGGCGGAAATCCTGGAAAATTACGCCCAGCGTGCGGCGCAGATAAGGCACGGCAGAGCGGCGGATGCTCTCAAGCTTATAGCCGTTGACCAGAATGGAACCGGAAGTGGGCTTGAGCTCGGCGGTCAGGAGTTTGATAATGGTGGACTTGCCGGAACCGGACTGGCCGACCAGAAACACAAACTCGCCGTCGTCAATATGCATATCAATGCCATTGAGGGCATGGGTGCCCGTCTCATAGGTCTTGGTAACGTTAACTAAATCAATCATAACAAACTGTCCTTAAAGCATACGGTTTTCCCGGGAGGCCAAATATTTTTTGACCATCAGGGCAACCTTGAAAATAATGGCGTCATCGAACTCGCGCAGGTCAAGCCCTGTGAGCTTTTTGATTTTCTCCAGACGGTAGACCAGCGTGTTGCGGTGGACAAAGAGCTTTCTGGAGGTTTCGGAGACATTCAGGCTGTTCTCAAAGAACATATTGATGGTAAAAAGCGTCTCCTGATCCAGAGAGTCGATGGAGCTTTTTTTGAACACTTCCGAAAGAAAGATTTCGCACAGGGTCGTTGGAAGCTGATAGATCAGGCGGCCGATGCCCAGATTTTCATAGTTGATGATGGTTTTTTCTGTTTCGAACACCTTGCCGACTTCGATAGCTACCTGTGCTTCCTTGAAGGAGTCGGCCAGCTCGCGCAGATGCTCGGAAATGGTGCCGATGCCGATGGTCACGCGGGTGAACAGCTCCGTTTTCATGCGCTCCTCAATGGCCTTGGCCACTATGATAAGTTCCTCGGCGGTCGTTTCATGCGTGACCTGCCGCACCACAGCAATATCCGTCTCATTGACGCTGATGACAAAATCCTGCGGCCTGTCGGCGAACATACTCTGCAACAGCTCCACCGCCGTAACATCCGCGCGGTTCTTCTGCCGCACAAGGAAGACTGCTCTGGGAATTTCCGTCTGGAAATGCAGCTCCTTGGCGCGGATGTATGTATCCCCGGGGAGAATATTGTCCGTGATGATGTTCTTCACGAAGGTGGCTTTATCGTGTTTTTCGTCATAGTAGGTCTTCGTAAGGCTCAGAGCAATCTGCGCCGTGCGGCAAAGCGCAACAGCCTGCGCATCATCGCCCTGCACGAAGGCAAGATAGCCATAGACCGACGACCAGTTGGAAAGCGTCTGGAAGGTTCTGCCGTCCAGACAGACAACGCGATTCGGTTCAGCGGCGGCAAGCCTCACGGCCTCCGGCCAGTGCTGCCCGATCAGGGCGCCGTCTCCCGCAGCGGAGATCACGGTTCCCTCGCTGTCCATCACGCCCAGCGGGCGCTTGTTGGCGTCATAAAGCTGTTCAACTACGCTCTGAAAAATACGACTCGACATAAGCCGTCCTCCTTTTTGGAAAATGCTCAGGTTCGGCAAATTTCTTATAATATCATAGCGCATTTTCCGTCGAATTTCAAGAGGTTTTCGGCATTTTATTTCATTTGGAGTGGTGCTTTTTGTGGAATATTGATAATTTATCGTCAATATTTACAAATTCGCGGCGATTTTTTGAGCAAATTGTTTGAACATTTTTAAAAATTTTTTTCGTCAAAATTCACAGCTTCCAGTGCTGCAACTTCCTCTTGCGTCAGTTCACGTGTCATTCCGAGCTTCAGCTCACCCAGTTCAAGCTGACCCTCCGCCACACGGCGCAGATAGCTGACAGGTTTGCCCCGGCTGGCAAGCATCCGGCGCACCTGATGGTACTTTCCCTCCACCACGCGCACCAGACTCTTTCCCTCGCCAAGCGCTTCCAGCCGCGCCGGAAGGCAGACCGTTCCGTCGCGCAGCGTGCAGCCCTGTGCAAAAGCGTCAACATCCGCCTCGTCCACGGTGCCCGCGTGCTCGGCATAGTAGGTCTTCACGATCCGGTTTTTCGGCGCCAGAAGTCGGTGTGCCAGATCGCCGTCATTGGTAAACAGGAGCAATCCCTCCGTGTCCATATCCAGCCGGCCAATGGGCATGAGCTTGCGGTACTGCGGCGGCAGATATTCCATCACGGTTTTGTGCAGCGAATCCGTCGCAGCGGTCACGCAACCGGCCGGCTTGTGCAGCATCAGGACAATGCGCCTGCTGCCGTCTGCGACCGGATTTCCGTCCAAAGTCACCTGATCCTTCGCATTGTCGATTTTATATTCCGGCTCCGTCACACTTTGGCCGTTCACGCGAACCCGTCCGGCGCGGATGACCTCCTTGATTTTTCTGCGGGAGTCCATTCCGGCGGCGGATAAAAATCTGTCCAGACGCTCCATGCGCTCACTCCTTGCGGTCATAGTCATATTTGTCTTTTCGGGGACATACAGTGTAACACCATTACTTTCGGGGGGAAATTTCATGTTTGTCTTGACAGCCAAGCTCTCAAAACCAAAGCTCATCGCGTCCTGCGTTCTGGTCATCGCCCTTATTGCCCTGATCGTTCTTCTGGCGGTGTCCGGCGCGAAGGAGCCGTCTCAGGCGCTCATGGGACGCAGCAATGAAGAACGCGTCGCCTATCTTGCCACCTTTGGCTGGAGCGTCAACGCCGAGCCGGTGGAGGCTCAGTCCGTAAAAATCCCGGAGGGAGAAGACAACGAGGTCTTCGCCCGCTACAATGAGCTTCAGCGCAGTCAGGGCTTTGACCTGAGCGCCTATGCCGGCAGAGAGGTCACGCGATATGTCTATGAGATCCTCAACTATCCCGAGGCCAGAGAGCCGGTCTATGCCAGCATTCTGGTCTGCGACGGGGTCATCATCGGCGGCGATATCACAGACACCTCACCGGAAGGACTGATCCACGGCTTCGCTTCACCCGCTCAGAGCGGACAGCCGCAGGAGCCGTCCTCTGAAACTCCGGAGAGCATCGAAGTTCCGGAAAGCAGCATCTCGGAGGATGAAACGCCATGAAAATAGTATAACACACTTCGTTTCCAAAAAAAAGAGTTGCATTTCGGTAACAAATCTGTTATCATGACCTTAACTGAATATCTGTTCTTCGAGGCGGGGCGAAATTCCCCACCGGCGGTACAGTCCGCAAGCGCCTTTGGCGCACGATCCGGTGAAATTCCGGAACCGACAGTATAGTCTGGATGAGAGAAGGATATGCGCAGGGGCTTTTTCAAAATTGCCCCGACATAATTTTGCCCGAAGGTTCTCCCTTCGGGTCGTTTTTTTGGAGGCGAAGATGAAACACGAGAAAACAAAAAAGCTCTGCGTTCTGGCCATGCTCTGCGCCCTTGCCTATGTGATGGTGGCCGTGGTTCGGATCCCGGTCGTGCTGTTTTTGAAGTATGAGCCGAAGGACGTGGTGATCGCCTTTGCCGGATTTCTCTACGGCCCGCTTGCCGCCGTCGCGGTCTCGGCGGTCGTCTCCCTGATTGAGATGCTCACCATCAGCGACACCGGCGTGATCGGCTTTGTCATGAACGTTCTGAGCAGCGTTGCCTTTGCCGTTCCTGCCGCACTGGTCTACCGCAAGAAGCACACGCTCTCCGGCGCCATTGGCGGCCTTGCGGTCGGCACGATCATCACGACGGCCGTCATGCTTCTTTGGAACTATGCCTTGACGCCCCTTTACATGGGCTATGCCAGAGCAGACGTGGCCAAAATGTTGCTGCCGTACTTTTTGCCCTTCAATCTTCTCAAGGGCACGCTGAATTCAGCCATCACGCTGCTTCTTTATCGGCCGCTGGTCAGCGGCCTGCGTCAGGCACGGCTGTTCCCGCAAAGCACAGCCGTTCAAACGCCCAGTCTTTGGAGCCGGTTCCTTCTCTGGATCGGCGCCGCTATGGTGATCGCCCTGTGCGTTGCGGTCATTCTTCTGCTTCGCTAGGGTGCTGATCGCCGCCGGTATACTGCGGAATGAGCTTTTTCACGAACTTTCCCTTGCTGCGCCCGATAAGATAGAAGTAACCGGCAACGGAGAATACCACGGCGCCGACGAAATTGACCAGAAGATCTTTCATCGTGTCGATAATACCCACGTCCAGATAGCCGCCCTCAATCACGTAAAGCACCTCGCCGTTTTCCATCAGTACCGTGTCCGTAATGTTGGAAATGTGCACGACATTGTTCAGACCGTCCGGGTCAAAGTTGACCGAGGATATCTCCGTGATGATGCGATCCTTCTGCATATCCGTGCGCAGGATTTGATCCGCGCCGAATTCAAAAAACTCCCACAAAACGCCGATGGTCATGGAAAAGCAGAATGCCACAAACACCACGAACACCGGTGACAGGTTGATATGAAACTGCGGTGCGTTGTTCAGCACGTCGATCAGCGCAAAGCCGATGGCCGCCATGAGAAAGCCGTTTGTGGTGTGGAGCATGGTGTCCCACCAGGAGATATGGGTGAAGAAGCTGCCAATCTCACCCAGAATTTCCGATGCGAAGATAAACAGCAGAATGATGATTTTCAGCTCTCTGGAAAGCGTGACCTTTAAAATGCGGTTGGCCGCCAGCGGGATATTGAACAAAAGCAGCGTCAAAAGGCACAGAAGCACCGCGAAATAGTCGCCGCGGTAAATTTTGGACGCCATGATCAAAAGCACCACCGTGCTAAGCACGGTGTGCGTCAGGCCACGTTTTTCGATGATCCGGGAGAGTTTCTTTTTCATGTTGGCGGGTCTCCATTCGATTTTTCTTGGGAACCTCTGAATAAATCATCGGCGGCGTTCAGCGGATCTTTTTTCGCAACTTTTCGCTTCGGAAAACTTGAAATACAAAAAGTATTCCTGCGTTTTCCGAAGCTCAATTTGCGCAAAAATCTCTCGCTGCCCACTCTTGCTGATTTAATCAGATGCTCCCTTGTTTTCTGCAATCAAGTTAAAAATGATACCGCCTTTTTTCCGGAAAACCATGAACAAACTGTAAAAAGCTTGTAAAAAAATCAAACAAAAAAACAGCCCCGTTCGGAAGGTTCTGCCTTCCGAACGGGGCTGAGCTGTGTATCCGTATCAATCAATTCTTCCGGCAGTCGACGAGAGAAACGCTGCTGACGCCGGAGATCTCCTTCAGCGCCAGAACCGTCTCACGGTTCTTCCGGCCAAAGGCTACCTCATAAATCAGCTCGGCATAGCTGTCATTTTCCACCAGAGAGGACAGGCGGAATTTCATGCTGCCCATTTTCAGGGTCTTTTCCACCTGACCTGCCGCGTCGGAGCTCTCGGAGCGAACCACCAGCAGGAACGGCTTGGCGCTGTGGTCAAAGAGCACCACGGAAACCATGCAGATCACGCCGATAAACAGGCAACCGATCAAAATCAGCAGATAGTAACCGGCACCGGCGGCGATACCGGCAGCGACCGCCCAGAACATAAAGGCGGTGTCGGAGGCGTCCTTGATGGCGGTGCGGAAGCGGACAATGGACAAAGCGCCCACCATGCCCAAAGAAAGCGCCAAATTGGAGGTAATGGTCAGAACGATCAGTGCGCTGATGGAGCACACCAGCAGCAGCGTCAGTCCGAAACCCCGGTTATAACTCACGTTTCTCGTGCAGTGCTTATAAATCAGCAGGATAAACAGACCAGCCAACAGAGAAACGCCCAGTGACAGGACAATATCCGTCGCGCTCAGGGTGGTGTCGAAGCCCTCCAGAACACTTTTTTTGATTGCGTCAATAATACTCATTCCATGTTTCCTCCTAGAAAATAAAACTCTCGCGGCACAGCGCGTATTTTGAAACAGAAAGCTGCTTGCCTCCGGGTGCAGTCAGCTTCCGGGCAAGGGCAGGCAGACGGCTGCCGTATTTGATCTCCATGACCACGCAGCCGCCGTCCAGCACCGGAACGCCGGAAATGCTGCGGTTGAACAGGGCATCTTTCTCCGGCCGGATGGCCTCAATATGGGTGTCGAAGGTAATTCGCAGGTCGCTTCCTGTGAAGAAGAAGGCATCGCGGGTATAGCGCACGGCGATGGCC
Source organism: uncultured Oscillospiraceae bacterium (assembly GCA_964588975.1). Lineage (GTDB taxonomy): Bacteria > Bacillota > Clostridia > Oscillospirales > Oscillospiraceae > JAZOXB01. The sequence continues at coordinate 12,068 of CAZPRA010000006.1, forward strand.
GGATGCAAACAGGCGGTCGCCATCTGGATGCTCAGAGCAAATTCGTCAGAGCCGCGTTCTCCAAGGCTATGTTCGCCCAGAAGGGCTATCTGCTCCGGGGAAATGACCGCAGTCTGCTTTTCCGTTAAAATTCCGTGTTTGTCCTTTCGCTCCAGCTTGACAAGGCGGTCGGAGAAATCGTAGCTGCGCACGCGGAACTTGCTGTGCTCCGCCAGACCATCCAATTTCTCCAGCAGTGCATTGTCATGGGGATCGTCATAGTATAGGGAGGTTATGACGTAGCTGCCGCCAACGCCGTGCTCATCGGGCGAAAGCACGCTCATGACCCGGTTTTTGATGCTTGCATACTGCCGATAGTCCAGAATGTATTTTTCTTCATGACGAACAGACATTCCCGCACCTCCTAGACATGGAAGCCATAGTCCAGCATTTCCTGCGTGGTCAGGTCGAACTGCCACTGAATGTGCTGAAGCATATAGTAGTTGCGGTTGCGGGCAAAGGTACGCAGTTCTTCCACGTCCCGTCTCCAGCTCTCATAATTCCGTGACCAGCGCTGGCAGTCCTTGACCATGTCGTTTTCGATCATGTCCTCGAAATCGTCGATCCATGCGATAAGCGTTTCTTCGTTCCAGATGGTGTCCATCTGCCAGGCCATGCGGCGCAGAAAGGCATCCTTAAACTCCGCGTTTTCCAGTAGTCCGCGAATCAGCGTGGTGGAGAAATTATTGCCCGCACCGGTGCCGTCGGGGTTCAGATGGTCAAAGACGGTGTTGAAGCTGTAGCTAATAAAGGAATAGTCCACGTCGTACATAATCCATTTCCACTTGCCCTCGGTGGTTTTGCAGAATTTGATGTTGCCGTTATCCGTGTTGCAGATCCACATTTCCGCGATGATGTAATCCATGTACTGCTGGATATCCACCTGCGAGCACATATATTCATAGCACTCCGGGTCTGACAGGTCGTGGCTGCGGACGTAGTCGATCAGCGCCACATATTCCGAACTGGAGCGGCCGTTGGCCATGCAGACGGTCACGTCCTCCTTGCTGACGTTAAAATTCCCCGCCACATAGTTTTCGTTGATTTTTTCCCGGATGTAATAAATACCCCAGTACTGCCCGTTGATATAAAGATCCACCGGCTTATATTTCTGCACAGCCACATCCGTATAGCTGGCCACAAGGGAGGAAATCATGGGGTCTCGCATCATGGCGCGGATGGAGTCCTGTCCGCAGCCGCGAAAGACGAAGGACTCATAGCTGTCCAGCCCTTCCGGGCCAAAGAGCGGATAGTCCAGCGAACCGTCTCCATAGTAGTCGCGGAAAAAGACTGCAAGGGATTTTTTGGCAAGCGCCCGGGAGTAGCCGCCGAACATACTGATGCCGCAATTTGCGCTGAAGCCGCTGCCGTCCGTTTCAAAGAGGCTAACCGTGGCGCGGCGCTCAACCGCCCACCAGTAGTTGGCTTTATAATAAGGAAAGGCATCGTCCGCGCCAACATTCACGCCCTGAACCATAATGCCGCTGTAGTCCCCGAAAAGCTGAGCCGGCTCTGCAACCAGACAGGCAACTGCAAGCTCGTCGTATTCATTGATTACATAAGTCAGGTTCAAAACCTCCGAGGCCTGTTTGCCGGACTCATAGGAAACGGCACGGATGACCGTGGTCTTGTCAAGCTCAATGGGGCCTGTATAGAGCGTGGATGAGCTGCTGGGCTTCGTGGCGTTGGTGGTATAGTAGATCTCGCCCTGTGCCGAAAGCTCCACCTTTACGCTCTCCACGTCGTCATAAACGCCCTGCGGCGTCAGGGCGACCGGTGCGGCGCTTATCTCCGCCGCAGCGGAATTTGCGCTTCCGGGCGTGACGGAGGCAAGGGTGGTAAAGTCTGCTCTGCCGTTCGCTCTGCCGAAGCTTGTGTCGGTCGGCAGAGCCGGAAGCAGGACGAAATCCACCACGGTATCGCCTTTGGAAAGATAGACCGTCTCTCCGTCAGACGAAAGGTTAAAGGACAAAACGTCATAGCCCTTGATCAAATTCAGCCCCTTGGCCGAAAGCAGCAGCACGCAGTATTCTCCGGCGCCAAGCGTCTGCTCCGGCAGAGGGAAGCGGTTTAAATCGCCGCTGTCCTTGCTCAGGCAGTATCCGCTCAGGTCAATGCTCTGCTCCGAGGCATTATAAAGCTCGATCCAGTCGCAGGTAGTGCCATAGGAGCCCTTTAGATAAGACATATTTGCGCTCATCAGTTCCGAGATGCGCAACCCCTCCGGGAGCGTCTCCTGCAAATAGGTCTGCTCATTTTCCTGGGTGTTTTCATAGCCCAGGGAGACTTCTCCCGCAGCATAGGAAAGCTCGTCGCCGTTTATGACCGCAAGAAGGCTCTTGCCCGTCTCCGCCATGTCGCAGGAGATCGGCTGGGCATATCGGTAGCTGGGCCCTGTCAGGCGCAGAACGTCATTGCGGCCAAGACTGAAGCCGGTATATTCCGCACCGGCACCCCTGCTGCAGAAAAGCACCATGCACGCGCCCGGCGCAAGCTCTCCCTCCGGCAAAGCGTATTCATAAGGGTCACCGCCGTCGGAGAGGTACCAGCCGGCAGTGCTCACCGTCTCGTCCGAGCGGTTATAAATCTCCACAACGTCCTGAATTTTCCCCTGATAGGGCACCTCGGCAGAGGCAAGAAGCACCTCCGAGATGATCAGAGGCGAAGCCGTGTCCAGCCGACTTTGCAAAAACAGCTCTCTGCCCGTTTCGTCGTTGGAAAAGCCCGGCGTTGGAAGGGCGCTTTCATATGTGCCGTCCAGCGTCCTTGCCAGAGAGACATCCTCTCCGGGGAAGCTTGCCTCCAGCGTCACATAGGCACCGGCCGCATCGGTCAGGCACAGCGTTTCGCCATAGGAGAGGCCAAAATTGGCGTGGATCTCGCCGTTTTCTCCCATATAGTTTTCGCCGTCGCAGAAAATCAGCAGACAGGCACCCGGCGCAAGCTCACCCTCCGGCAGACGGTAGCGGAAACGCTGCTCCAGCGAGTCCGAAAGGCAGTAGCCGCCCAGAGAAACAGAGCTGTCCGAGGCGTTATAAAGCTCCACCACGTCGCAATAGCGGCCCTTTTCGTCCGGCACTGTGGAGACGTTTTGGGTCAAAAGCTCATTTATCACAAGCTTTGCCTCCTGGCAGGGTGCACCCTCCCGGAAAGCCGCAAGGCCCGCCTCGTCATTGGAAAATCCGGGGCTTGCATCATATGACACGACATAGTTTCCGTTGTCATAGAGCATGACCTGATCGGCGCTCAGGGCGGTGGTGTTGGTCTGGGTAACGATCCTGCCCAGAGCGTCCTTAAGTTGCAGGCAGTCCCCGCCGGAGGCCGACAGTGCAAAACCCGTGGTATCGTCCCCAAGGAAAACCAGACGGCATTCCCCGGCACCCAGCATCACATCCCCAAAGGGCTCACTGCTCTTTTTTCCGTCGGTGAGATACAGCCCCGCAAGGCTGACCGCCTCACCGGAATTATAAATCTCCACATAGTCCGGGTATTTCCCGGAGTTGTCCGGAATGACCGACTCATTTTTCGTGCAGATCTCGCTGAAGTAAAGCCAGTATTCCTCTGCCAACACAGGCGTTTGCAAAGCCTCCTGTTCGCTGCGGTCAAGCAGCAGCGACACAAGCACCACCACCGCAAGAAGGACAAGCAGCAGCGCCGCAAAGCCCAGGTTCTTTTTCTTCAATCTCATTCCCCCTCGCAGTTTTTTCTTATCATACAACCCCCCGGCACATTTTTCAACAAAAACCGACAAATTTTTCTGCAGTTTTTCAAAAAATTATCGCTCTGACTGTCCGTTTCTTTGTGAATCGCACCAATTGACTTTACAGAGGAAAAGTGGTAGTCTGAAAGCCAAATGCGAAACTGCGCAAGGAGGCGGAAGACATGACAGAACAAAAAATACGTCGCATCGGCGTTCTGACCAGCGGCGGTGATGCGCCCGGCATGAACGCTGCGGTTCGCGCCGTGGTTCGTGCGGCGATCTATCAGGGCATCGAGGTCGTTGGTATCCGCAGGGGCTATAACGGCCTGATCAATGGCGACATCCTGCGAATGGACGAAAAAAGCGTTGCCCACATCATCAACCGCGGCGGCACAATCCTCTATACGGCTCGTAGCGAGGAATTCATGACCGAAGCCGGTCAGGAAAAGGCTGTGCGAACGTGCAAGCTGCTCGGGCTGGACGGTATTGTTGCCATCGGCGGCGACGGCACTTTCCGAGGCGCTCAGGCGCTCTCCGCACACGGCATTTCCGTTGTCGGCGTTCCGGCTACAATTGATAACGACATCGCCTGCACGCACTATTGCATTGGCTTTGACACCGCCGCGAACACCGCCATTGAGTGCATCGACAAGCTGCGTGACACCATGCAGTCCCATGAGCGCTGCTCCGTGGTGGAGGTCATGGGTCGAAACGCCGGTCATCTGGCGCTGTACGTGGGTCTGGCCGTGGGCGCTACGGCCGTTCTGGTGCCGGAAAACCGGGACGATTTCCAGCGTGAGATCATTGAAAACATCCGCAGTGCCCGTCTCAACGGCTTCACGCACTATATGGTAGTCGTGGCCGAAGGCGCCGGCAGTGCAATGGACGTTGCCCAGCGGATCAAAGACGAGATCTGCATTGACCCCCGCGTGACCGTTCTTGGCCACATTCAGCGCGGCGGCACACCGACCGGCCGCGACCGCGTGACTGCGACCCGCATGGGCTATCATGCGGTGGAGCTGCTGGCCAACGGCATGACCGACCGGCTGGTCTGCATTCGCGACGGCAAAATGGTGGATATCGACATCGCTGAGGGGCTTGCCCTGCATAAGAGCATCGACTCGGACAAAATGACCGTTCTGGAATCCATGACCGGCCTATGAACATACAACAGTTTCTGGAGATCTCTGAATAAATCGTCGGCGGCGGTCAGCGAATCTTTTCTAAGCAACTCTTTGCTTCTGAAAACCTGAAATACAGAAAGTATTCCTGCATTTTCGAAGCTCAATTTGCGAAAAAACCTCGCGCTGCACGCTCTTGCTGATTTAATCAGAGGCTACCTTGTTATTGAGAACCGGTGTGCACCCTGCCAGGCGGCGTGCGTGAGCGGTAGTGCAGATTCCCACGGGTGCTATGCACCCTCGGAATGACGCGTTGGGGGCCTTTAAGAAAATGAGCAAAAAAGTTGAACACCACGGGTGTGGTGTCCAACTTTTTTATTGCTTACTTCAGGACATTTTCCATGCAGCGCATGAGGATTGCTGCGGCTTCGGCACGGGTGGCGTTGCCCTGCGGCTTCAGGCAGAGCCCAGAGCCCTCCTGACTGCCGCCAACGATGCCCTCGGCAACTGCCCAGCGCATGGCCTCAAGCGCATAGTCGCTGACGGAGGCTGCGTCGGCAAAGCCGTCCAGCTCGCCGCGTTTGGCGGTGTCGGCGCCCTTGAAGGCGGCGTAGCGATAGAGGATCGCTGCGATCTGCTCACGCGTCACGCTGGTTTCGGGGGCAAATTTCGTTTCGGAAATGCCGTTGACAATGCCGTTTTTGGCCGCCCAGAGGATGGCATCGGTGTACCACTGGCCGTCTGCCACGTCCGTAAAGGCGTGTTCCAGACCGGAGACGTCCGGGGAACCTTCGGCGCGGTAGAGAATGGTGACCAGCATGGCGCGGGTGAGCTGGCCGTTGGGATCAAAGCGATCCGCGCTCGTGCCGTTCATCAGACCCTTTTCCAGAACATAGTCCACACTTTCATGGAACCAGTCGCCTTCGGACACATCGGCAAAGTTTGCAGAAGCGCAGTAATTTTCTTCGCGCTCGCCGCAGTTTGTGCAGCTTCCGTTTTCAAAGCTATGGCCAAGGGCGGGAACGACCTCCTGTGCAACGGCAAGATCGCAGCGGGAGCAATGGCTGCCTTCCGTCAGGCCACTTTCCGTGCAGGTGGGTGCTACGGCAGCGTCCGTGACCATGTCGTGTCCCAAGGGCTGGGTGATGGAGCTGACGTAGCTGTAGTCGCAGTGCTTGCAGACGTTTTCCGTGTAGCCGTAGCCAAGGCAGGTGGCCTCAAAGACCGTAGCCTCGCAGTCATGCCCGGCGGCGTCCGTGAAATTGCCGCGGTAGCTGTCGCCGCAGGAACAGGTATAGGTGGTGTAGCCCATTGCGGTGCAGGTGGGCTCGGTGACGGCGGCGGTGTAGCTGTGGGCAAGCTTGGCAACGGGCTCGGTGTAGCTTGCGCCGCAATCAGAACAGGTGAAGGTGCGTTCGCCTTCACTGGTGCAGGTGGGCTCTTTGGTCACTTCGGAAACATAGTTGTGCTCCGTGGCAGGGGTGTAGGTGTCGGTGTAGCTGCTGCCGCAGAGCGTGCAGGTGTGGGTGGTATAGCCCATGGCGTCACAGGTGGGCTGGGTGACGGTGCTCTGATAATCGTGGCCGGTTGCCGCTATGATGGAGTCCACATAGCTGTGGCCGCAAATAGAGCAGGTATGGGTGGTATAGCCCTGAGTCAGGCAGGAAGGCGCCGTGACAACGTCTTCATAGCTGTGGCCAGTTGCTTCCACCAGAGAATCCACATAGCTGTGGCCGCAAAGAGCGCAGGTGTGGGTGGTGTAGCCCATGCCTTCGCAGGTAGGCTCAGTGACTTCGTCCGCGTAATCGTGGGCGCCGTTGCAGAAGGTCACATCCACCGTCTGCTCCTTCAGGCCATAATTGGCGTTGTTAAAGCCATAGGTATACGTCAAGGTGATGGAGGTCTGACCGGCGGCAATGGGGGTTTCGTCAAAGGTGATATACTCCGTGACGTCACGCTCCAGACCGTTTTTCAGAACCGCAACAACCTTCATGCCGGTGGGGTCAAAGACTTCGCCCGCCGCATAGGAGAGCTTGTTGGGATTTTCCACCACTTTGATCTCCATGATCTTGGAGGAAATCGCCATGAGATAGCAGGAGTCGTTCTTATAATAGATGGTGCCGTATTCGTCCGCGACCGTGGAGCAAATGCAGTACTGCGCCAGAGGAGAGACGGGAGTGAAAACCTCGCTGTAGCCGGAGTCCGTGGTGGTCAAAGGTGCCGTCTGACCCTTCTGATCCTTGAGCACGGAAATTCCGCCGGGGGTCATGTTGTAGGGGAGATAGATGTAAACATAGCCCGTTTCCTTCTCATATGCTGTGGTGAGCATGGCGGAGGTTTGCGGATAGCCAATGATGGCATAGGAGTAAGCGTGGGTCATGACGCCGGTTTCCACGTCCAGATCAATGACCTCAATGCAGTGGCCGCCGCCGGAGGAGAACTGTCCGCCTGCGCCGGAAACGCCAAGGTAAATGCGTCCGTTATAAACGGAGGGAGTGCAGGTTGACATAATGCTGCCGGGTGCCGTTTCGGAGGTGTTGCCGTTGGCATCGGTCAAAGCCAGAGACTTGAAATCCTCGATTTTGCCCGTTTCCCAGTTGATTTTGGCGTTGTAGACATAGCCACCCTTGGAGGTGAAGAATACACGGTCGGATTCGGGGTCGTGGGAGACGTTGGAACGGATGTCTCCCTTGCAGCCAAAGTGAGAATCCAGAAGGATACCCGTTGCCCGGTCAAAGACCAGCAGAGCGGAGGTGTTGACATAGTTGCCTTCGCCGGAGCCGTCATCCGTGCCCACAATGCAGAGCTTGTCAGTCACATAGGCACCTGCCCAATAGAAGCCGCCAACGCTGGAATAGCTCCAGGAGGCAAGTTTGGCCTCGTCGGTCTTTTCGGGGTCTTCATCGGTTACGGAGATGGCAACGAAGTTACCGGGCTTGCTTTCGCCGTTCCAGAAGCCAACATAAATGTAGCCGTCTTTGTAGGTGGGAGAGGTGTTGGGCTGACCGCCGATGGGGTCTTTGTAAATCCAGAGGGACTCAAGGGTTGCAGCGTTGAAAGCCTGAATCCGTCCGCCGGAGAGGCCCACGAAAACCATGCCATCGGCATAGGTGGCGGGGTTGATAGAGAAGCTGGAGGAACCGGCCATGGTGCCCTCGGCAAGAATTTCGCCGGTGTCGGAGTCAATGCGGAGGATCCGGCTGCCAGTATAGGTGATGAGGTCGCCATCCACCACAATGGGGGAACCGGGTGCAGCAGACCAGCCAGTGCCATACTTAGCTGCCCAGAGAAGCTCGGCATCTTCGGGAGCATAGGGGGTGGGTGCATCGGTGATACCCAGATTGTTTTCGCCATTGCGGAAATTGCCCCATTCGGCCTCGATGGTGGCGTCAATGGTGGTGTTTTCCGCAGCCTTTTCCAGAGAAATCGTCAAATCCGAAGTCTCGTCAGTCACGGTAAAGGTCTCTGCTTTGCCAACGTAGCCAGAGGCGGTGACGGTGCAGGTGTAGGCATAGCCGTTAGCGACATCGTAGCGGCCGTCCTTGTTGGGCAGCAGACGTTCGCCATACTGGTCAACCAGATTGATCAGCGCGCTTTCCGGGGTGGCCGTGATGCCAAGACCTTGCAGGGTGTGGCGGGTGACGGTGAGGGTATAGGAGGTGGTGTATTCGCCGTTGGAGACAACGATCTCAACGGTATTTTCACCGACTTCCAGGTCAATCTCGCCGGAGGTCTGGCCGTTATAGGTGATGGTGTAGCCTTCCTGATAGGGAACGGCAGTCACGGTGATGTGGCTTTCCGTGGTGTCGGCAGTGTAGGCCGGCTCCTTGTAATAATAGTAAGTCTCGTTCATGTTTGCGCCGCTCACGCTGAGGCTCTTGATGGTGGGCGTGCGGACGGAGGAGACGGTGTAGACCTGCTTTTCGCTTGTGGGGCCAACGGTCACGGTGAGGGTGTTGACCTTTCCGTCCCGACCGAAGTTTGCAAGGCTCTGTCCGCTGGCCTTGCCGGAGACGATGGTGGTCGTCTGTTCCTTGTTGTTATAGAGATTCGTCCACTTGGCAACAATGCCGGAATTGGCGGGAGCCAGCTCCGAGAGAGTCGCCCACAGATAGACACTGGTGGCCTGATCGGGAACAGCGGCAACATAGGAATAGCCGTTCCGGTCAAAGGCGGGGGTGAGAACGCAGTCACCGGCATTGTTGGTCACGGTCAGGCGCAGGATGGACAGCCAACCGGTGAGACCGCAGCGGGTGCACACGCCGTCTTCGCCATAGTCATGTCCCAGCGCGGGCTCCGTTTCCGTCTGTGCCAAAAATACTTCGCCGCAGTCGGAGCAATGGCTGCCCGCAGTCAGTCCGGGCTGGGTGCAGGTGGCTTCTCTTGCCGCGTCCTCAACCACAACGTGTCCGGCGGGGACAGTCACGGTTTCCGTCGCGCCGCAGACGGTGCAGGTGTAGAGCACTTCGCCGTCCGTGGTGCAGGTCTTTTCTGTCAGGACTTTTCCGGCATCCCAAGCGTGCTCACCCTCGGAGCAGCGGATGGTGACCTTCGCCGTGGCAGGTGCAGTGGCAGCATCGTCTGTGCCCATATAGGGGTCAAAGGCGATGAGATAGTATTCGCCCGGGTCAAGAGAAGCGGTGTCAAAGACGTAGTTTTCGTCGTCACTGGTCAAAAATTCAAAGCCATCCATGGGCACGCGGGCGGCGTCGCACAGGCACACGGCCATTCCCGTGATCGGCTCAAAAGACTCACTGCCGCCATAGTAGATGGATTGGGTGTCGTATTTCTGCGTGGAGAAGCGAAGCGCCTGACCAACATCGAGAACGTATTCGTCCTTGTCAAAGCAGGCAAAGGCGCCGTTTGTCCAGAAACTCCAATTGCTGAACATCGCAAGGTCGATGGTGTCGCCGTCGGACAGAAGCACATAGTCCGCTGTCGAGCCCCAGCCTGCGCTCATGAGGGGATAGACGTGGTTGCGGTAGTACATCAGGTTTTCGTCATGACCCCAGAAATTCACCATATACATGGAAGTTGCGCTGCCAGAGATATAGAGAGCGTTGTTGCCCTTGTCATTATAGGCGGCAGTGTCGAAATAGGGCATATAGCTTACTCCGGCGCCTTCGGCAACATAGTCCATCACGCCGGAGACGTCGTTGCCCTGACCGCACAGTTCGGCGGGCAGACCCAGATAGTAACGCTCCAGCAGATAGATGTACAGGTGCAGCACCGTGGGGCGCTTGATCAGGTCGTTGTCCACATAGGGACCCTGACCATCTTCCGTGTGGTAACGGTAAAAATCCGTCAGGCCGTAGTCCACCAGGTCGAAATAAGGCACATCCACGGTGAGATAAGCCAATGTGGTGGCGTCTTTGTCATTGCCGGAAATGGGAATTCCGTCACTGGAGATGGTGACGGAAACACGCACGCTTTCTGCGTCCGTTTCGTCATAGCCGTACTGAGAGTCGTTGCCTTCGTCGGCTGCCGTGACCGTTACGGAAAAGTCGGCAGAGGCAGAGGCACCTTCTGTGCACTGAGCGGTGACGGTAATGGAATAGCTGCCTGCATCGGGGGTGGTGAACACCAGCGTGTTCTCGTTTGCAATGTAGGCTTTTTCACTATCGTCCTTCGTCACGGTATAGGTGAGGCTGTGCCCGTTAGTATCGCCAAACACCGTGCCCAGAGCGACTTTGTAAAGTTCGCCCGCCGTGACGGTTGCGGCTTCCGGCGCGGTCACGGTGATGGCACACTGAGCGGCAAAGACGGCCGGGAGCATGGAAAGCACCAGAGCCAGAGCCAGAAGCAGACTAAGAATTCGTTTTGTCATGAGAGTCTTCCTTTCGTTATTAAAATGATTTATGTGAACGCCCGAAGGCGAGAAAGCGCAAAAAAACGGTTGAGGGGATAGCAATACTATCCCCTCAACCGATACGGGCAACGGTATCTCACAGTAGGTCTTCTGAGTTGCGCTTCCGGGACAGCTCTGCCCCACGACCGCCACCCTGCCTTCTCAGGATGCTTCCCAATGACTGACTTTCGTCAACGGATGGCGATCTCAGCGCTCACAGCGACGGTCATCCAAGAGGCATGCGCCTCACCCGGGTGCTAACCCCGGTTCCCTTGTTTACCCGCGTGCCTAACCGAACGGGCGGCCTTTGCGTACACGCGGTCTCTGCAAGCACGATATTTACTTCCATCGGCATTATAGCCGTCCGGCGCAGAAATGTCAAGAGTAAAAATCCCTGTGAAACCACATTCCATCGGCTTGACTTTTCCGGCCTCTTTGGGTATAATGCGGACAGGAAGAACACAGCCGGAAAATTCCGGCAAATCCAACAGAATACTGCACAGAGGCAATGCGTCCGCAAAGGCCGCCCGTTCGGTCAGGCGCAAAGCTAAAAAAGGGAATGGGGTAAGGTCTGCCCGCAGCACCAAATCCCCGCATTTAACCAATACCGTGTGCGTTTAGAAATAAGTCCGTCGGCGAAAGCCGGTCATTGGAGCGATCTGAGAAGGCAGGGCTTATTTTGCCGGAGACGCGAGTCGGGAGAACTGCTGTGCAGAAGCAAATATCGTCGAAATGGTTACGGTGGTTGTCTGCCCGTTTGGGGCACCATCGTGACCGTTTTTCATTTTTTGGAGGAAAACGCAAATGAAGCATTGGATAAACCTGCTTGTGTGCCTGTGTCTGCTTGTGTGCCTGCTGTCGACAGCTTCGGCGTCGGAGTCCCGGAGCTATCAGCTTGACCTGAGCGCTGACGGGAAATATGACGCAGAGGTTACGCCGCAGCAGGTCGTGACGGTGCAGCTCATGCTCCGGCGCACGGACAGCATGGAAAAAGCGGAGCTTTATGCCCTGCAAACGGAGCTTCTTTATGATGACAGTTTCTTTACACTTGTGCCGGAGAGCGTGATCACGGCGCCCGGTGTTGAATGGTCAGACTTGGAGCGACGCGACGGTGGACGGGCGTTTTATTTCACTTTTGTGTCGTTCTCTGGTGGAGAACTCTGGGAAGCTGAGACGGTGGTCGGCAGTTTCCAGCTTCAGGTGACGGCTGCGGAGGGCACTTCCCGGATCCTTCCGGTCAACAGCCTGATATCCGCGCAAAACGGTTGCGACAGCTTCGTCTGCACCGACAATTCCGTGACGTTTACGCTCACCGCCGATCCCTCCGGCACGGTACCGTCCGATGGGACAAATGCGGGCGAGAGCGCAGGAAGCCGACTCTGGCAGTGGCTTCTTCTGGCTTTGGCCGCCTTTTCCGTACTGATTCTGGCGTTTTTGGCACTTTTCGGCAAGCGACGCGTGCGCTTTGAGACGAACGGCGGCACGGAGCTTGAACCGGTGCGCGTAAAACGCGGAAGCTTGCTCACAGAGCCGATGACGCCGGTGAAGCCCGGTGCGGAGTTTGCCGGCTGGTATCGCGATGCGGCGTTTCAAAAGCCCTGGCGCTTTGACTGCCGCAGGGTCTATGCAAGCATGACCCTCTATGCCCGGTGGAAATAGGAGGTAAACGGAATATGAAAAAAATCATTTCTGCGCTTGCGGCTTTTGCGCTGGTAATGAGTGTGCTCACGGCGGCCTTTGCGCAGGGCACACCCAAGCTGAGCGTTCGCACAAACCGGACGCAACTGCGCGCAGGAGAGAGCATTACCCTGACATTTGAGATCGACCGGACGGTCGAAAACCTGATGAATTATCAGCTCACGGTCTGCTTTGACAGTGAGGCTTATGAAAAAACGGGCGAGTCGGTCGGCCCGGCCTGCGCAGCGACCGTCGTGGGGGAGTATAACGGCAGCTATGGCGGGCTGATCATCAGCGGCCTGAGCACCTCCGGAGAGCCCTTTGCGTTGCAAAGAGGACAAATTGCCACCCTGACCCTGCGGGCAAAGGAGTCCATCACGCAGGAAAATGCTGCCATTGAAGTGAAAATAACCGCCATGAACGACTATGACACGCTCACCGTGCCGGAAGGCGGCGTCGAGCTTGTTGGGGGCAGCATCGCCGTGACGCTTGCCCAAAGCGAGCCGGAAAACGAAGAAAGCACCGCAGAGCCGACGCCCTCAAGCGCGCCGGAGAGCACACAGATGACCTCAGACACCCCGGAAACGACCGACAGCACTGCTGAGGCACAAGCGCCCGTCAGCGTTGCAGTGAGCAGCTTTGTGGAGCTCGATGGCGAAACGCTCCTGCTGGTCACGGCAACGGGCGAGAATGAACAGGCTTTTGCCTATGACGGCAATGTGATGCACCGTCTGCCAAGCTATGGAGAAAATGTTTATGGCTGGCTGGTGCTGCTTAAAAAGGAAGAAGCGCCTCTGACCGCGGAGACTGCAGCCAAAAAAATCACTGCAGTTGACGTGCCGGATGCAGAGCTTCTCCAAAACGGCGATTTGAACGGCGACGGCAAACCCGACGAGGCCGACGCACGGCTCATCTATGCGCTTTACTGCGGCACTTACGGCGAAATGGATATGCAGGCGCTTTCCGGGCTGCTTAGGGCGGATGTGAACGGCGACCGGCGGGTGAATACGGCGGACGTTCTCTGCCTTTTGAGCATGATTTCCCAAGGAAACTCTGAATAAATCGTCGACGGCGTCCAGCGGATCTTTTTTAAGCAACTCTTTGCTTCTGAAAACTTGAAATACACAAAGTCAGACTGTCAAAAAACGTGAGACTAGCCATTACGGAGGGAAGAAAAGTGTGAAAGGAAACCGTCAGGGTGTCCTTTCACGTTCAATA
>CAZPRA010000007.1:0-25393 GCA_964588975.1 uncultured Oscillospiraceae bacterium
TATACTTCGAAAGTTACCGCACCGACCTGCACGGAACAGGGTTACACCACCTATACCTGCTCCTGCGGCGACAGCTATAAGGACAACTACACGGCAGCATTGGGGCATGACACAATTATAGACCCCGGCGTTCCCGCAACCTGCACAGAAACCGGCTTGACGGAAGGCTGCCATTGCTCCCGTTGCGACTATAAGGTTGCACAGAAGACCGTTGCCGCATTGGGACACGATGAAGTGAGCCACGCCGGACAGAAAGCTACCTGTACTGAAAAAGGCTGGGAGGCTTATGTAACCTGTTCCCGTTGTGACCACACAACTTATCAGGAAATTCCTGCTACTGGCCACACCGAAGTGATCGATGAGGCCATTGCCCCCACCTGCACCGAAAGCGGTTTGAGCGAGGGCAAGCACTGTTCCGTTTGCGGCGAAGTTCTCGCCCAGCAGATGGAAGTTGCGGCGCTGGGTCATGACTATGTGGACGTTGTCACCCCGCCCACCTGCACCGAAACGGGCTACACCACATGGACCTGTTCCCGCTGCGGCGACAGCTATGTCAACTCCCTCACGGCCATGCTCGACCACGAGTATGAGGATGGCCACTGCATCCACTGCGGCGCGGAGGAACCCGCTTCTCCCGTCTGTCCCACGGCACATTTCACGGACGTTTCCCCGGAAAGCTGGTATCATGAGGCATTGGACTTTGCCGTTTCCAGCGGACTGATGAACGGCATGTCCGCCACCACCTTCATGCCCGACGCCATCACCACCCGCGCCATGGTGGTCACGGTGCTCTACCGTCTGTGCGGCAGTCCTGAGGTCTCTGAGCCTGCCACCTTCGCAGACGTCCCGGAGGGCATGTGGTATTCCGACGCCATTGCTTGGGCGGAGGATCGCGGCATTGTCAACGGCATGTCCGCCACGGAATTTGCCCCGGATGAGCCCGTGACCCGTGAGCAGCTTGCAGCCATTTTGTGGCGCTTTGAGTGCAAGCAGTCCGAGCGCGGCGCCAAGAGCGCGCCCGTCAGCGATTGGGCAGTGGAGGCCATGAGCTGGGCGGTTGCCGAAGCCCTGTTCCACGGGGACGAGAACGGCAATCTGAACCCCACCGCGCTGGCCACCCGTGCGGAATTTGCCACCATCATCATGCGCTATCTGGGCGGATCCTACCCGAACTGCCCCGCGCAGAACTGACCCTCAAGTTTGCACCGTGTAGGGGTCGATGCCCACATCGACCCGTGTGCAGACACCTTCGAACAACCGCGTAGGGCGGGGTGTCCTCACCCCGCCGTGGGCGAAGCGGCACGAGTCGCTTCATAACAATAATAACGGGTATTCGGCTTGCGCTGAATACCCGTTACGTTTTTTCGCATTTATCGACGCTTTTTTGCATTTATCGCCGCCGGTTTTGCAATTGCGGCAAAAAGGAGGGCCGCGGGCAGGGAAAACCTGCCCGCGGCAATATAAAGTGGAAAGAGGGGAAAATGAAAAAGAGAATTAACAATCACAGTCTTATCATAACCGGAAATTGTTAAAAAAATAACCGCAAAGAAATTAAGTTTTTATTAAGTTGCGAAATATTTTTTGCACTGTCGCATTGTGTCAAAAAAGGCGAGCTTTCATAGGATGAAACAGGAGGGAGCCTTTATGAATGACTATTATGTGACCTTTCGCTCGGTGACGGCGGCCATGAGCGGCAGCAGGGCACTGGAGCGGGCTGGAATTCACGCGGAGCTTTTCCGAACGCCGAAAAGCTTGCAGCAGCAGGGCTGCGGCTACAGCCTGAGAATTCGGGAAGCATTCTTCCGCCGGGCACGACAACATCTGGCGCAGCAGAACATCCGCTACAACAAAATCTATCGGCGGGAAGGACGGGGCGACTGGCGGGAGGTAAGCGATGATCTATTTTGACTCTGCGGCAACCACGCTTCTGAAGCCGAATTCGGTAAAGGCGCGTGTGCACTGGGCGCTGGAGCACTGTTCAAGCGTGGGTCGTGGCGGCCATAAAAGCGCGATGGAGGCCGCCGAAACGGTCTATGCCTGCCGGGAAAAGGCGGCATCGCTCTTTGACGCGCAGCCGGAGCAGGTGGTTTTCACCATGAACGCCACGCATGGGCTGAACCTTGCCATTTTTTCGCTGGTGCGGCCCGGTGACCGGGTGCTCATCTCCGGCTTCGAGCACAATGCCGTGACGCGGCCGCTGTTTGCCCGCGGCGCACAGGTGCACGCGGCAGGAAAACGTCTGTTTTCGCCGGAACGGACGTTGCAGGACTTCCGCGAGGGACTGCTGGAGCGACCGGCGGCGGTTGTCTGCACGCAGGTTTCCAATGTGTTTGGGGATATTTTGCCCCTTGCGCAGATCGCGGAGCTGTGCCGCGAGCGGGCGGTTCCGCTGATCATTGACGCCTCGCAGGGCGCCGGAGTGCTGCCGCTTTCACTGCGCGAGAGCGGAGCGGCTTTTATTGCCATGCCGGGTCACAAGGGACTTTATGGGCCGCAGGGAACGGGGCTTCTTCTGTGCGCGAAAGAGGCAGAGCCTTTGCTGTTCGGCGGAACGGGAAGCCTGTCGGAACAGGCACAAATGCCGGATTTTCTGCCGGATCGGCTGGAGGCCGGAACGCACAATGTCTGCGGCATTGCCGGGCTGTCGGCAGGGCTGGATTTTGTGCTGGAAAAATCGCCGGAGGCCATTTTACGGCACGAGCAGCGCCTTTTGCGTCTGTTGCTCTCACTTTTGAAGCAGCAGGAGAATTTTGAGGTGTTTTCTGCGCCGGAAATGCAGACGGGCGTTTTGTCTTTCCGGGTCAGAGGCGTGGATTGTGAGGAGGTTGCCCGGCGGCTTTCAGCCCGTGGATTCGGTGTCCGGGCGGGTCTGCACTGTGCGCCGCTTGCCCACCAAAGTGCGCACACGCTGGAAACCGGAACGGTGCGCGTGAGCTTCTGTGCATTTAATACGCCGCAGGAAGTGCGCCAATTTGCCGCAGCCTGCAAAAATCTGTTTCCGGCGCAGGAAAAACACCAGTTTACCACTTGCTATTAAAGCGAAAATCGGCTATAATGGTTGAAAAAGTATAAGCGGAGTTTTGCTTATGGATACCATTATTGGATATTTTAAAGACTTTTTCTCCATGCTGCCCACCATCCAGATTATGGACGTGATCGACATTTTGCTGGTGGCCTTCGCCATCTATGCGGTGATCATCATGATCCAGACCACCGGAGCAGCCCGGATCGCAAAAAGCATTATCATCATATTGCTGCTCACACTGGTCACGGATGTGCTGAATATGCACCTGATGAATTTTATTCTGGATAAAATTCTGGAGGTCGGCATGATCGCGCTGGTGGTCATGTTTCAGCCGGAGCTTCGCCGGATGCTGGAAAAGCTGGGTGGCCGCTCCATGCGGGAAGTGCTGAATCTGAAAAGCGAGGAGCGGGATATCGAACGCGTCATTGCCCAGACGGTCGCCGCCTGCGAGATCATGTCCAAGGAGCGCACCGGTGTGCTCATCGTTTTTGAGCGCGACGACTCTCTCATTGACTATCAAAAATCCGGCACCACCGTGGATGCACAGGTTTCCTCGGAGCTGCTGCGGAATATTTTCTTCACCAAGGCGTCCCTCCATGATGGCGCCGTGCTCATCCGCAAGGATCGGCTTGCCGCAGCGGGCTGTGTCCTGCCCCTGACCCAGAACCGCAACATCAGCAGCGATCTTGGCACCCGCCACAGAGCCGGTATCGGCATGAGCGAGGTGACGGACGCTGTGGTCGTGATCGTCTCGGAGGAGACGGGCACCATTTCCGTTGCCCTTGGCGGTATGCTCAAGCGCCATCTGGCGCCGCAAACGCTTGAGCGCCTGTTGCGCAATGAGTTGGTTCCCACAACGGAGGAACAGTCCAAAAATCCCCTGAAGCGGGTGAAAACATTCTTCAAGAAAAAGGAAAAGGATGAGACGGATGCAGAAACATAAAATACTGTCCTTTCTGCTGGCACTGCTTGTGTCCGTAGGTCTTTGGGTCTACGCCGTGACCGTGGTCAATCCGGACGACTCCAAGACCATCTCCGATATCAAGGTGAGCTTTGTGGGGCTTAGTGAGCTCAGCAGCAAGAACCTCATTCTCACAGGCGGAAAGAATCAGCGAATTACCGTGGAGGTCTCCGGCAGACGTTCCGATTTGAAAGAACTTAACAACACCTCTCTGGAGGTCGTGGCCGATTTGAGCAACATTGACGCCGCCGGTAACTACGAGGTGAGCTGGACGCTCGACCCGCCCTCTACCGTGGCCTCCGGCGACATCAGCGTGGTCACTTCCAGCGCCAACCGGGTGCAGGTCTCCGTCAGCGAATATATGGAGCGCCCCAGCATCCCCGTCACTGTGGAAAACGATGTGACGCCCGCAGAAGGCTACCTTTGCGACGCGGCGGTGCTCAGCACCGAATCGCTTTCGGTGTCCGGCCCTGCGGAGGAAGTAAGCAAAATCGCCAAGGCGGTGGTCAAGGTGGCGCAGGACGATGCCACGCAGACCGTGGTTCAGGAGGTCGACTGCATTTTCCTCGATCAGGACGGTCAGGAGCTGACTCTGAGCGAGTATGTGACCGTCTCGAGCCCGACGGTGCGCGTGTCCGTGCCGGTTTTGGCCTATAAACAGGTAACTTTGAAATGTGAGGTCATCGCTGGCGGCGGCGCAACGGAGCAGGACGTGGAGATCGACATCCAGCCCAAGAGCATCGTAGTTACCGGCACGCCGGAAGCGCTGAAAAATCAGCCGGACGAGGTCATTATCAGGACGCTTGACCTTGCGCAGATCGTTCAGAATGAAGAATGGAGCGTAACGCCGGAGCTTTCTTCTGGCGTGACCATTCGCGCGTCTTCTACGAATGTTCGTGTCAGCCTGAGCTTCAAGGGACTTTCCACGCGCACCTTCACCATCTCCTGCGCGGATATCGTGCGTCTGGACAACCGCTCAGACCGGGCGTTCGGAGAGGAAAACGTGACCATCACGGTGCGTGGCCCCACAGCGGCGGTCTATGCGCTGACGCCGTCGGATATTCACGTAACGGCCGATATGGTGGCGGATTATGACCCCAACACCATGACCGTGACGCTGAAAATTGAGCTGGACAACGCCTCAACGGGGATCATCGGAGCACCCTATACCGTTCAGGTGATCGAAATGGAACCCTGATGCGGCAGAAAGCAACGGTCGAGCGGCCTTTGAATGACGGAACGGCGGTGCTGCTGGTTCGCAGGCAGAGCGCCTGCAGCGGCGACTGCCATAGCTGCGGCGGCTGCGACGGAACTGCGCAGACCATTCGCCTGACCGCCCGGGACCCCATCGGAACGCACGAAGGCGACAGAGTTTATGTCGAGTCAGACGGCAAGACCGTGCTCAAGGGCGCGGCGCTTGTGTATCTTTTGCCGCTTGCCCTGTTTCTGCTGGGCTATGCGAGCGCTTTGCCGCTCGGCGCATGGGCGTTTGCCGTCGGCTGCGGCGGCTTTGCAATGGGGCTGCTTCCGGCAGTTTGGTATGACCGCCAGTTAAAAAAGCACCCGCCGGCTTATGTGATCGTCGGCTTTGTGGAATAATTATGTTTGGATACGTTTTGCCCCGAAAGGACAAGCTTTCGGAGGAATTGCAAAAACGCTACCGGGCGGCCTACTGCGGCCTTTGCCGCACTTTGAAGCTGCGCTACGGCTTCCGTACCCGGTTTCTGGTCAATTACGATATGACCTTCCTGTATTTCCTGCTTCAGGGACAGGCGTGCAAAAATGCCGAAAGCTGCCTGTGCCCGGCAAGACCCTTTTGCAAAAAGGACTGCCTTCCTGAAGATGAGGTCATGGACTATGCAGCTGATCTGAGCGTGCTTCTGTCTTGGTGGAAGCTTCAGGACGCAAAGCAGGATGGCGGCTTTTTCCACCGGCTTGCAGCCCGTGGCGGTCTGCTGCTCTATGGCCGCTGCTACCGCAAGGCCGCACGGCGGCAGACGCAGGCGGACGAAGCCTTCCGGCGGGAGCTTTCCCGTCTGGCGCGCATGGAGCAGGAAAAATGCCCCAGCATTGACCGAACGGCGGATGCCTTTGCGTCTTTGCTTCGGATTTGCGCCCGCGGAGACGACCCGGCGCAGGTGCGCGCCCGGGAGCTGCTGCTTTACCACGTTGGCAGGTATCTTTATCTGGTGGATGCGCTGGAGGATCTTCCCAAAGACATCCGAAAGAACTGTTATAACCCGCTGCGCTACCGTTATGCGCTGGAAAATGGCACGCTTTCGGAGAGTGATAAAAAGCTGCTGCTTGGCAGCATTGACGCCTCCATCAGCATGGCGGCCTCGGCGCTGGAGCTGCTGCCCAAGGGCGGCGACAGCGGCATTTTGGAGAATATTATTTACTACGGTCTGCCCGCAGTGCTCCGAAGCGTGGAGCAGGGCAGCTTCCGCAAGAGAGGAACGCGAGAATGAAAGACCCCTATGAGGTGCTCGGTGTACCCCACGGAGCCTCAGAAGAAACCATCAAAAAAGCTTATCGGGATCTGGCACGGAAGTACCACCCTGATAACTATGCAAATAACCCCCTTGCAGATCTGGCGCAGGAAAAGATGAAGGAGATCAACGAAGCCTACGACACGCTGATGAAGGGCGCTTCGCCTTCTTCCGGAACCGGATCGCCCGGCGGGAGCTACGCTTCCGGCGGCGCTCTGGCAGAGGTGCGCCGACTGATCCAGATGGGCAATCTCGACGCGGCGGAGGCCAAGCTCAATGCCTGCGCAGATCACAGTGCCGAGTGGTACTATCTGCGGGGCATGATCGCCCAGAGACGCGGCTGGATGGATGAGGCGGCGCAGAATTTCCGCATCGCCTCCAATATGGAGCCCGGCAACTTTGAATACCGCCAGGCGGCGCAGAACGCCGGCGGAAACGGTGCCTATCGCTACCGACAGCAGAGCTACGGCGCGTCGGACGCCTCCGACGATTTGTGCAATCTGTGCGGGACGCTGATGTGCCTGAACTGCCTGTGCGACTGCTGCCGATGAAAGGAAGGAAATGCTTTGATTTATAGTATGACCGGCTATGGCCGTGCCGTTCAGACCCTCAACGGCCGCGAGATCACGGTGGAGATCCGCTCGGTGAATAACCGTTTTCTGGACTGCGGCGTTAAGCTGCCCAGAGCTTTTTCCTATGCTGAGGAACCCGTCAAACAGGCGGTGAAGCAGAAAGTCTCCCGGGGCAAGGTGGATGTGTTCATTTCCGTCAATTCTCTGGGGCAGGAGAATGTCCGCATTTCCCTGAACCGCCCGGTTCTGGAGGGCTATCTGGACGCCCTGCGCACCATCGCGCAGGACTATTCCGTCCGCGAGGACGTCAGCGCGTCGGTTTTGGCGCGTTTTCCGGAGGTTTTCGCGGTGGAAAAGCCGGAGGAAAATGAGGAACAGAATGTGAAAGACCTTCTGGCCGTTGCGTCAGAGGCGTTGGACGCTTACAATTCCATGCGGCGCAAAGAGGGCGAGGCACTTGCCGCCGATCTTCGTGCCCGCGCAGCGACCATTTTGTCTCTCGTTGGGCAGGTGGAGCAGCGCAGCGCCGTGACGGTTCAGGAATACCGCGCCCGGCTGGAAAGCAAGCTCCGCGAGGTTTTGGAGAGCACGGCTATTGACGAGAGCCGTATTCTCACGGAGGCCGCCATTTTTGCCGACAAGATCGCCGTGGACGAGGAAACGGTGCGCCTGCGCAGCCATCTGGCGCAGCTTGAGAGCCTTTTGTCTGCGGGCGGCCCCATCGGCAGGAAGCTGGATTTCCTGCTTCAGGAGATGAACCGTGAGGCGAACACCATCGGCTCAAAGGGCAATGACATCGAGCAGGCACGCCACGTGGTGGATATCAAGGCCGAGCTTGAAAAAATTCGGGAACAAATTCAGAACATCGAGTGATATCATGAAGCTGATCAACATTGGATTTGGAAATCTTGTCTCTGACCAGCGCCTTTTAACGGTGGTCAGTCCGGAATCTGCGCCGGTGAAGCGGCTGGTGCAGGAGGCAAAGGAACGCGCCATGCTCATTGACGCCAGCTTTGGCAGGAAGACCAAAGCGGTTCTGGTCATGGACACAGACCATGTGATCCTGTCGGCTCTGCCGCCGGAGACGATCGCCCGGCGTTTTGCTGACAAAGAGGAAGAAAACAGTTTTGGCATGGAGGATATTCCGTGAGAAAAGGGAGAATTATCATCGTTTCCGGCCCATCCGGCGTGGGCAAGGGAACCATTTTGAAGGAACTGATGCGCCGGGATCCCAGCCTGCGCTTTTCTGTCTCAGCTACAACGCGGGATATGCGCCCGGGTGAGGTCGACGGCGTGAGCTATTTCTTTGTGGACAAGCACCGCTTTGAGCACATGATCGACCAAGGCGAGCTTTTGGAGCACGCTTACTATGCCGGAAATTACTACGGCACACCGGAAAAGGCCGTCGATGACGCGCTGCAGCAGGGCATGAACGTGGTTTTGGAGATCGACGTGCAGGGCGCCTTGCAGGTCATGCAGCGCAGACCCGACGCCATCACGGTCTTCATCGCGCCGCCATCTTTTGAAGAACTGACCCGGCGGCTCAACGGCCGCGGCGATACCGCGCCGGAGGTTGCCGGTCTGCGGCTTCACATCGCCTTGCAGGAATGCGCCACCGCATCTCAGTATCAGTACATCATCATCAATGACTCCGTCAGCCATGCGGCAGATGAGTTTCAGGCCATTTTGACCGCGGAACTTTGCCGCTCTCAATACAGAAGCATCCAATTAAAGGAGGAACTATAAATGCTATACCCCGCTATGTCCGAGCTTTTAAAGAATATCAGCAGCCGCTATCTCATGGTCAATGTGGTCGCCCGGCGTGCCCGTCAGATCTCCATCGAATCCGAGACCTTCCATGAGCCGCTGCCGGAAAAGCCGGTGACACTGGCCATCCGCGAGGTGGCAGAGGGCAAGCTTGTTGCAAGCTTACAGGACTAAAAGCAAATAGGCGGAGGGACTTCTTGCGAGTCTGTCCGCTGTTTGTGCATTTATATGGGTTCTGCGCGGCCGGTTTTCTGCCGGGAACACCATAAGGAGGGCTTTGCATGATCGGGAAAATTGCCGTTTCTGCGGCGGTCTATGCCATTGACAAGCCCTATGATTATATCATTCCGGAGCATATTCCGGCTCAGGTGGGCTCCCGGGTGCTCGTGCCCTTTGGCAAGGGCAACCGCATCTGCGAAGGTCTGGTGCTGCAATTGCAAGAGGGCGAAGGCGAAGCGCTGAAATCAGTCGAGCAGCTTTTGGACGCCCAGCCTCTTTTGGACGAGCGCGAACTGCGTCTGGCCGCGTTTTTGCGCGAGCGGTATTTCTGCACCTTTTATGACGCAGTGAAGGCTATTTTGCCCGCAGGCGTCTGGTTTCAGGAACAGGAGCGCTACAGCATTGCGCAGGAAAACTGGCAGGACGGGATCAGCCGCCAGCCGGTTGCCCGGAGCGTAATGCAAACGCTGACAGACTTCGGTGGCGAGGCGACGCTCGAAGCCCTGCGCAAACAATATGAAGAAGAACCCTTGCAGCAGGCACTTCGCTATCTTCTGCGCAAAAAATGGATTGCCTGCAAAAATAGCCGCCGCCGCAGAGTTCAGGACGGAACGGAGCGCATCGTCTGCCTGAACACGAGCTGGGAGGAAGCGCTTCGCTATGCCGAAAGCAAGCGAAAGACTGCACCGCTTCAAGCAGCAGTGCTGGAGATGATGGTCACGCTTGGCCAGTGCGCCTCCAAGGAGCTGTGCTATTTCACCGGCGCGAGCACTGCGGTGCTGAACCGCCTGGAGTCATTGGGCTTTCTGCGCTTTTCGCAGGAGGAACGGCTGCGCCTGAGTCAGGTTGAGCCGGCAAAGCTGGATGGGCCTTTGGAGCTCAGCCCGGAGCAGCAGCGTGCCTATGAAGGACTTCGCGAGCAGTTTAGGCAGGAGCCTGTGTCCTATGCACTGCTTTATGGCGTTACCGGCAGCGGCAAGACCTCCGTCTATCTCAAGCTGATCTATGATTGCCTGTCCCGGAACCGAGGAGCCATCGTTCTGGTGCCGGAAATTGCCCTGACGCCGCAGCTTTTGTCCCTTTTTGCCGCTCATTTTGGCCAGAATGTGGCCGCGCTGCACAGCAGCCTGCGCATAACCGAGCGCTTTGACACATGGAAGCGCATTCGCAGCGGCAGCGCAAGGGTGGTTCTGGGCACGCGTTCGGCGGTGTTTGCCCCGGTGAAGGATCTGGGGCTGATCATTCTCGACGAGGAACAGGAGCACACCTATAAATCAGAAAATGCGCCACGCTACCACGCCCGCGAGGTCGCCATCTACCGGGCGTCTCAGGCCGGTGCGTCGGTGCTTCTCGGCTCGGCAACGCCCAGCGTGGAGACGATGTACCGCGCCAAAACCGGCACCTACCGCCTCTATACGCTCACCGGACGCTATAACCGCAGACCTCTGCCGCCGGTAGAGATCGTGGATATGAAGCAGGAGCTGAAGCAGGGCAATCCCACCGCCATCAGCGAAAAGCTCTATCTGGCGCTGAAAGAAAATATCACCCGGGGCAGACAGTCCATCCTCTTTTTAAACCGCCGGGGCAGCAGCCCCATGGTGGTCTGCGTGGACTGCGGCTATGTGCCCATGTGCCCGGGTTGCACGGTCAATCTGACCTACCACCACGCGAACGGGCGGCTGATGTGCCACTATTGCGGCCATTCGGAGCCCTTGCCCGCGCGCTGTCCAGTCTGCGGCGGCCATCTGAAGCAGATCGGCATCGGAACGCAGCGGGTGCAGGAACAGTTGGAGCGGCTTTTCCCCGGAACGGAGATTTTGCGCATGGATGCCGACACCATCTCCGCCGTCAACACCCATGAAAAGCTCCTGCGCCGCTTTCAGGAGGAAAAAATCCCCATTCTGCTTGGCACGCAAATGGTCACCAAGGGGCTGAATTTTGAAAATGTCACGCTTGTGGGCGTGCTCGACGCGGATCAGTCGCTTTATATCGGCTCCTATCGCGCCTCGGAGAACACCTTCAGCATGATGACGCAGGTGATTGGCAGAGCCGGACGCGGAAGCGCTGAGGGACGCGCCATCGTGCAGACCATGACCCCTTTGAATCAGGTGATCACCCTTGCCGCCCGGCAGGATTACGGCAGCTTTTATGAGCAGGAGCTTCCACTGCGGCAACTTCGTCTGTGCCCGCCTTACCGCGACCTGATCGTTCTGACCTTTCACGGCGAGCAGGAGCAGCAGGTCTGGAACTGCGCAGGGGAATTTGCTGCCGAGCTTCAGGCACAGCTTGCCTCCGGCTTTTATACGGGCGAGCAGGTGACACTTTTGGGGCCTGCACCGGCGCAGATCGCCCGCGTGAACTATCATTACCGCTGCCGACTGACCCTGAGCTGTCGGAACACCCGCAGCTTGCGGGAGCTTCTGGCGCATATGATGCGGCAGTTTATGAAAAATCGAAAAAATAAGGGCATCGGGCTTTATGCCGATGTCAACAGCAATGAATAGGAGAAAACCATGGCACTGAGACAAATTCTGACGGTGGAGGATCCTGCACTGCACAAGGTCTGCCGCCCGGTTACCAAATTCGACAAGCGTCTGCACATTCTTCTGGACGATATGAAGGAAACACTGGTAGAGGCCAACGGCGTTGGCCTTGCTGCGCCGCAGGTGGGTATTCTTCGCCGCGTGGTGGTCATTGACCTGGGCGACGAGATCGTCGAGCTGGTGAATCCCGAAATTCTGGAAACAGAAGGTGAGCAGGACGGCATGGAGGGCTGTCTCAGCGTGCCGGAGGAATATTGGCTGGTCAAGCGCCCCAATTATGCCCGCGTTCGGGCGCAGGACAGGAACGGCGAATGGTTCGAGTTGGAGGGCGAAGAACTGATCGCCCGCTGCATTTGCCACGAATGTGACCACCTGGACGGGCATATCTATACGGAAAAGGCTTACCACAAGCTGACGGACGAGGAGATCGAGGAGCTTCTCGCCGCGAAGGAGGACGCATGAGGATCGTTTTTATGGGCACGCCGGATATTGCCGCGACCTGTTTAAAGGCGCTCCTTCAGGAGAGCTTTGATGTAGCCGCCGTCTTTACCAAGCCGGATATGCCCAAAAACCGGGGCATGAAGCTGGAAATGTCGGAGGTCAAAAAAGTAGCGCTTGAGGCAAATTTGCCGGTTTACCAGCCCACAAGCTTCAAGGACGAACAAACGATTGCCCAGCTTCGTACCTTAAAGCCGGACGCCATTGCGGTCGTAGCCTATGGAAAAATCCTGCCACAGAGCGTGCTGGACATTCCGCCTCTGGGCTGCGTGAACATCCACGCCAGCATCCTGCCGCAGCTTCGCGGCAGCGGCCCGGTGCAGTGGGCCATTTTAAACGGTCTGAAGGAGACCGGCGTGACCGCCATGTATATGGCACCGGAAATGGACGCCGGAGATATTATTGAAATTCGAAAAACCCCCATTGACCCCGAGGAAAACGCCCAGAGCCTTCTGGATCGCCTGGCTGTGATCGGTGGCGGTCTGCTTTGTGACACACTGCGGCATATGGAAGAAGGAACCGCCACGCGCACGCCGCAAAACCACAGGGAAGCGACTTTTGCGCCCATGCTGACCAAGGCACTGTGCCCCATCGACTGGAGCAGGAGTGCCGGGGAAATCAAAAACCATGTGCGCGGCCTGGATCCGTGGCCGGTTGCCACGATGGAGCTTTCCGGCAAGCGCTTTAAGGTCTATGGTGTCGAGATGACGGAGTTCACCACCGACCGCCCGGCGGGAACGCCTTTGGCCGTGACGAAAGAGGGACTTCAAATGGCCTGCGGCGGCGGACGCGTGCTCACGGTCACGCGCCTTCAGGCAGAAGGCGGCAAACGCATGGCCGCGCCGGACTATTTCCGGGGTCATCCCCTGACGCTATGACCGACGGGAGAGAGGCGGCGCTGCAAGCGATCATTGCCTGCCGGAAAAACGGCGCATGGAGCGAGGGCGCCCTGAAGGAATTCCTGAAGGACTGCCCCCGCAGAGAGGCGGCACTGG
This sequence comes from uncultured Oscillospiraceae bacterium, assembly GCA_964588975.1. Lineage (GTDB taxonomy): Bacteria > Bacillota > Clostridia > Oscillospirales > Oscillospiraceae > JAZOXB01. The sequence goes on from CAZPRA010000007.1 coordinate 13,070, forward strand.
CCAGCAGACTTTGCTATGGCGTGCTGCAAAACCGGATGCTGCTGGATTTCTGGATCGACGCCTTTGCCCGGGGGAAATTGCAGCCCGTGGTGCGGGACATATTGCGCATGGCGGTCTATCAGCTCCGCTTCACTGACCGGATCCCGGCCTCTGCCGCAGTCCATTCGGCGGTGGAGCTGACCAGAAAGCACGCCAACGCGCAGGCGGCCAGACTGGTCAATGGTGTCCTGCGCAATATGCTCCGGCAGGAGCAATGGCCGGAGCCGGAAGATCTGGCCACGAAATACAGTCATCCGCAAGCCCTGACGGACTTGCTGCTTGCCCAATACGGCGCGCAGACGACGGAAAAGCTTCTGCAAAGCCACAATTCCGCGCCGGAAACCGTCCTGCAGGTCAACACGCTTCGCGCAACGGCGCAGCAGGTTCTTGAAAGCCTCCGTGCGCAGGGCGGTGAGGCAAGACTGCACCCGTGGCTGGAAAACTGCCTGACCGTGAGCGGCGCGGGCAATCTTGAGGCGCTTGACGCCTTTCGGCAGGGCTGGGTCTATCCGCAGGATGCAGCAGCACAGCTTGCGGTGCGTGCAGCGGGTCTGAGCGCCGGTATGCGCGTTTTGGACTGCTGCGCTGCGCCCGGCGGCAAGAGCTTTGCCGCTGCCATTGCCATGGAGAACAAAGGAGAGCTCATCTCCTGCGACATCCATGCGCACAAGCTGACGCTGATTGAAAAGGGCGCACAGCGCCTGGGGCTGGATATCATTCGCCCATGCCTGCACGACGCGTCGAAGCCGGTCGAGAAGTGGCAGCGGAGCATGGACGCGGTTCTGGCGGATGTGCCCTGCTCGGGTCTGGGCGTGATTCGCAAAAAGCCGGACATCCGCTATAAGGATCTCACGGCGCGAGGGGAGCTCATGCAGCTCCAGCGAGCCATTTTGAACCGGCAGGCGGAGTACGTTCGTCCCGGCGGTGTGCTGCTTTATAGCACCTGCACCATCTTGCGCGACGAAAATGAAGAAATGGCAGAGGATTTTCTGCGGGAGCACCCGGATTTTGCGCCGGAGGACATTTGCTTCCCGGAAGGCTCCGGCATAGCCGCAAGTGCAATGCTGACCCTTCTGCCCTGCGAGCACGGGACAGACGGATTTTTCATCTGCAAATTCAGGAGGAAGCCTTGAAGGACATTAAATCCATGACGCTGGCACAGCTCAGCGCAGAGTTTTCCGCCATGGGCGAGGCAAAATTCCGCGCCGGACAGGTTTACCGCTGGCTCCATCAGGGGGCAAGAAGCTTTGACGAGATGAGCAATCTCCCCAAAACGCTGCGGGAAAGCCTGAAGGAACGCTATGCGCTTTATGCCCCAACTCCGGCCAGACGGCTCGTTTCCAAAAAGGACGGAACCGTCAAATATCTGTGGCGTCTAAAGGACGGAAACTGCGTGGAAAGCGTGCTCATGCGCTATCACCACGGAAACACCGTCTGCATCTCCTCGGAGGTGGGCTGTCCCATGGGCTGCGCCTTTTGCGCTTCGACTCTCGGCGGACTGGTGCGTCGGCTGGAGCCGTCGGAGCTGCTTGACCAGGTGCTATTTACCCAGCTTGACTCCGGCTTGCCTGTTTCCAACATCGTGCTCATGGGCATTGGCGAGCCCTTGGATAATTATGACAGCGTCCTGCGTTTTTTAGAGCTGGTGAATTCCCCGGAGGGAATGAACATCGGAATGCGTCATATCAGCCTGTCCACCTGCGGACTGGTTCCGCAAATCGAGCGTCTGGCGGAGGAAAACTTGCAGCTTACGCTGTCCGTGTCGCTCCACGCGCCAACGGATGAGGTGCGCAGCACCATTATGCCTGTCAACCGGCGCTATCCGGTGGACACCCTCCTTGCCGCGTGCAGGCGCTATTTTGAAAAAACAGGAAGAAGAATTTCCTTTGAATATGCCATGATCCGGGGCGTGAACGACACGCCGGAGATGGCACAAATTCTCATTCAAAAGCTGAAGGGGATTGCGGCTCATGTGAACCTGATTCCCCTGAACGAAGTGGCGGAAAGTCCGCTCAAGCCCAGCCTGCCGGAGACGGTTCGCACGTTTCAGACGGCACTGGAGTCTCGCGGCATTCCGGCCACGGTAAGACGAACGCTGGGCAGCGATATCAATGCCTCCTGCGGGCAGCTCCGCAGGCAATTTGAACGGTCTCGGGAAAGGGAGTGAGGCAAATGCAGTTCTGGGGACTGACCGACGCGGGAAATGTCCGAACCCAAAATCAGGATGACTACCGCGTGGAGCAACTTGGCGAAAATGCGCTTCTGGCCGTGGTATGCGACGGCATGGGCGGCGCAAAATCGGGCAATGTAGCCAGCCGACTGGCCGGAGAGGTCTTCTCGGAGGAAGTCAAGCGCTCCTTCCGGGAGAGCATGACCCCGTCGGAAGCGGAAAAGGTTCTGCGCAGCGCGGCTGTGCTTGCAAACATCTCGGTTTTTGAGCACGCCCAGATCAGCGAGGAATTCAGCGGTATGGGGACGACTCTGGTCGCTTGCCTGATCTATCCCGGCGGCACTGTTGTGCTCAACATCGGTGACAGCCGTGCCTATCATGTCAACACCGACGGCATTCACCGCGTCACCATGGACCATTCCGTGGTGGAACTGATGGTTTTGCGGGGCGAGTTGACGCCGGAGCAGGCAAAAACGCATCCCAGCAAGAATTTGATCACCCGTGCGGTGGGCACGTCCAAGCAGGTCTTGGCCGACGCCTTTCACCCGCAGACCCAGCCGGGCGACTGCATTCTCCTGTGCAGCGACGGCCTTTCCAACCAAATGTCCGATCAGGAGATCCTTTTTGAAGTCGCGCACGGCTCACGGCTTGACGACTGTTGCCAGCGCTTGCTGGAAATTGCAAAGGATCGCGGTGCGCCGGATAATGTAACGGCGGTGTTGCTCGCGCTATGAAGAAGGACAGAACGATTTCGGCTTCCGTTCGCCGTTTGGAACGGGCCGCGCAAGCGGGAAAGGAGAAGCAATGGAGAGCTACATAGGAAGATTGCTGGATAACCGCTATGAAATTCTCGAGGCCATTGGAACAGGCGGCATGGCGGTGGTATACCGTGCGCTGGATCACCGGCTCAATCGGCCGGTTGCGGTAAAAATTCTCAAGGATGAGCTGTCGAAAAATCAGGAATTCCGCCGCCGCTTTTATGCGGAGTCTCAGGCAGTCGCCATGCTGTCTCATCCGAATATCGTCAGCGTTTACGACGTATCCCGCACGGGTGACGCGGACTATATCGTCATGGAGCTGATTGAAGGGATCACCCTGAAGCAATATCTGGAGAAAAAGGGCAGCCTGAACTGGCGCGAGACGCTGCATTTTTCCATGCAGATCGCCAAGGCGCTGGATCATGCGCACAGCCGCGGCATTGTCCACCGCGATATCAAGCCCCATAACATCATGATTTTGAAGGATGGCAGCATCAAGGTGGCCGATTTTGGCATTGCCCGGGTGGGCACTGCCCAAAACACCCTGACCCGCGAGGCTTTGGGATCGGTGCACTATATTTCCCCCGAGCAGGCCAAGGGCGCCCGGGTGGATAACCGCAGCGACCTGTATTCTCTGGGCGTTGTGATGTATGAAATGCTCACGGGACGCACGCCCTATGACGGGGAGACGCCCGTGGCCGTGGCCATCCAGCACATCAACGGCGGTGCCCGCCGTCCCAGTGAGCTGGCGACGGGTATCCCGGCGGGGCTGGAACAGATCACCCTGCGGGCAATGGCCGTCAATTCGGACGAGCGCTATTCCTCTGCGGCGGAAATGCTTCGCGACATGGAAGAATTCCGCAAGAACCCGCAGATCGTCTTCCCCATCGGCGGTGCAGCAAATTCACCCCAGACGGAGGCTACGCCTCAGACGGCAGAGCCGCAGGCAGAGCAGCTTGCGCAGGAGACGCCCAGAGGCAATTCCCGCAGCGCCATGAGTCGCACGGATGCCGAGCGCTATGCCGCAGCCCGTGCCGGACAGAGCGGAAGTGCGCGCACGGTGGAAGAACGCCGCGCAGAGCGTGCCCGCAGAGAGGCCGCGCTTGCGGAGAAAAAGCGCCGCAACACCCTGATCATCGCCATCGCCGCAGCGGTGGCAGTGCTGGTGTTCCTTGGCGTGATGATCGGCGGTGCGCTTTCCGGCTGGTTCAGCGGCGACACGGACAGCGACCGCGAGTCGGATAAGCAGTCTGACCTGATCATCGTGGAGGATTTTGTGGGACTTCTCTGGGATGACATCAAGCAGTCGGACTATCCCGATTTGAAGTTTGAAAAGAAAGAGGACTACAGCACCGAGGTTGAAGCGGGCAGAATTATCAAGCAGGACCCCGCCGCCGGGAAAGAGGTCAAGGCTGGGCACAAAGTCACTTTGACCGTGAGCCTTGGCGAGCAGACGGAGGATATGCCCAATCTGCGCGACGAGACGGAAAACAGCGCCACGCAGACGCTTCGTAATCTGGATTTCGGTCTGAAGGTCAAAACGGAATACGAGGACGACAGCGACGTGAAGGACGGCTGCGTGATTCGCACGGAGCCGGAGGCCGGAAGCCGCCTGAGCAAGGGTCAGGAAGTGATCCTCTATATCTGCCGCTGGGATGACAAAATGCCGGATCTGCGCAATATGACAAAGGCCGGCGCCACGGAACGGCTGCAAGAACTGAGCTTCAGCCTGAAGATTACCTTCGAGGAGGAGGAGAGCAACGAGGTCGAGGCGGGCAGCGTGATCCGCACGGTGCCGGAGGCCGGCAAAAAGCTGTCCGACGGCAGCACCGTTACGGTCTATATCAGCCTTGGCAGCGACAAGGCAAAGGTGCCGGAGCTCTCCGGCAAGAGCCTGGACAGCGCTCTGGCCATGCTCAATGCGGAGGAGCTGGAATACAAGATCAACGAGGTTTATGACGAGACGGTGCCCAAGGGATATGTGATCAGCCAGAGCATTCTGCCCGGAGAAGAAGTGGAAAAGGGCACGGTGATTGTCATTGACGTCTCTCTCGGGCCGAAGCCTGAGGAGTCCACGGAGCCTCCCACGGAATCTTCCACGGAAGCGCCTACGGAAAATTCCGACACGCCAACGGAAGAATCCACGGATGAACCTGCCCCGGTGGGGGAATCGGACGGTAATCCATGAGCATGGAACTGCGGGGACAAATTATTCGCGCTTTAAGCGGATTTTACGACGTGAGAACAGAAAATGGTTCTGAGATTCGTTGCAGAGCCAGAGGCATTTTCCGCAAGGAGGGCCTGACGCCACTGGTAGGGGACTGGGTTCGCTGCTCGGTGCAGGGCAAAACCGGCGTGCTGGAGGAAATCCTGCCCCGGAAAAACAGCTTTGTCCGTCCGGCGGTGAGCAATTTGGATGCGCTGGTGGTGCTTGCTTCCGAGGCAAACCCCGTCACAGACCCCTTTCTCATCGACCGGGTCTGCGCCATCGCCGGCCAGCAGAATGTTCCGGTGCTTTTGTGCGTGAACAAAATCGACCTGAAGGACGGAGAGGGACTAATCAGCATCTACCGCGCCGCCGGCTACCCGGTGTTTCCCACCAGCGCCGAGACGAAGGAGGGCATTGACGCCCTGCGGCAGGCTATTGCCGGGAAAACCGTGGCCTTTACGGGAAACTCCGGCGTCGGAAAGAGCAGCATTCTCAACCGCCTGTGCGCGGAGCTTGCCATCCAGACCGGTGAGGTTTCCGAAAAGCTTGGCCGGGGAAGGCATACCACCCGCCATGTGGAGCTCTACCTGCTTCCGGAGGGCACCTGCGTGATGGACACGCCGGGCTTTTCCGCCTTCGACACGGAGCAAATGGAGCTGATTTTAAAGGAAGACCTGCAATATGCCTTCCCGGATTTTGCGCCGTTTCTGGGGCACTGCCGCTATCACGACTGCGCCCATCTGAAGGAGCCGGACTGCGCCATTCGCTCTGCTCTGAACTCCGGGGCGCTTCAGCCCAGCCGCTATCAGAGCTACGTCCGCCTGTATGAGGAAGCAAAAAAAATACTCCCATGGGAGCATAAATAATCCAAGGAATGTTTGCCGCCTCCTGCGCATAACGTGTGCAGGGGGCGGTTTTTATGTGCAGAAAACAGGAACTTTTGGGAACGGCGATCATGGCCTGCGGCGGCGGCTTTCTTCTGTCGCTGCTGTTTTCCTCGGAATTTGCGGTGGTGCTGCTTGGAATTGGACTTCTGGTTTTGGGGCTTCTGTGCGCCCGGAAACAGTAGAAATCATGCGATATGGGCGGTCAAAATCAGTCATTTGCGAATGTCTCCTTTTGAAAGAAACTCGGTATAATCCTGTCCACGCCAGCGTATATACTACTACCGGAAAATGGAGCCAATGAACGAGGAGTGAAAGGAATGGAGCTTGTTTTTCAGGAAGAACGGATGGAATATTTATGCGCGGTGCTGTCGGACACGGTCACGCAGGAGCAGACCGCTGATGTGATCGTTCCCGACAGCTACCCCGACGCGGAGCGCATCGTCGACGCTTACGGAACGCTCTTGCTGCGCTCGGAGGAATGTGGCGCCGAAAGCGCAAGCGTGGCGGGCTATGTTCAGGCGGGCGTGCTATATCTGGGGCAGGGCGGTCAGCTTCGACAGATCCGCACGGAAATACCCTTCTCCCTGCGCCGAGAGTTTGCTGTGCAGGAGCGCTGCACGCTGCAATGCAGTGCCGTTTTGCACAGCGTGGATGCCCGCATTCTCAATTCCAGAAAAATTCTGGTGCGGGTGGGCTTTTCGTGCACCATGCGGGTCTATGCCAGCAAAACCTGCGTGTGCTATGACCTGCCGGAGCCTTCGGAAAATTTGCAGCTCAAGCGGCGTCAGCTACCCTTGCGGATGCCCATGGGACTTGGCGAAAAGAGCTTTGTGATCAATGAGGAACTGGAGCTTCCTTCGGATCAGCCGGAGATTGCCCATCTGCTCAAATGCCTCTACCGCCCCAGAATTCAGGAGCAGAAAATGGTCGGGAACAAAGCAGTCTTTAAGGGGAGCCTGCTGGTGCACGCCCTGTATGAAACGGGCGACGGCAGTCTGCACAGCCATGATTGGCTTCTTCCGTTTTCGCAGTATGCGGAAATGGATCGGCCGCTGGACGAGTGCGAGCCCCGGACGGAGCTGACCGTCACCGGTGCAGACACGGAACCGGACAGCCAATTGGACAGCCGCAGACTTTTGACCAGCGTAAACATTCTTGCGCAGTGCACAGCAATCGGCGTGCAGACGCTTCCGCTCATCGAGGATGCCTTCTGCACGGACGCCCTGCTGACGCCGCAGTGGGAAGAAACGCGGATGAACGGAATTCTGGACTGCCAGAGCTTCCGGGAGACGGTCACGGCGCAAAAGGAGCTTCCGATTGGCGCGCTTGTGGACGCGTGGGTCTATCCAAAGCCCGTCAACCGCCAGAGATTTGGTCAGGAAATGGAGCTGGAGCTGCCGCTGAGCTGCAATGTGCTCTACCTCGACGGCGAGGACGAATTGCAGCAGGAGTGCGTTCCAATGTCCATAACGTTGCGCACGGAGCTTTCGGAAAACGCAAGCTGCTGTGTGCAGGATTTGGAGCTGGGAGACGTGTTTGCAAACGGCGGTGGCGGAACACTGCTGCTGCGTCTGCCGCTTAGTCTGGCGTTGGAAAGCCGGGCCGAGCACACGCTGCGCAGGGTTTGCGGCGGGGAGCTTGCGCCGCTTGCGCAGGAGAGTCCCAGACCGGCGGTCATTCTACGCTTCACGCAGGAGCCAGAGCAGATCTGGGAGATTGCAAAAAGCTGCCAGACGCCTGTGGCGGGAATACTGTCTGCCAACGACCTGACGCAGGACACCGTCCCTGCAAACACCCTGCTGCTCATTCCCATGTCATGATATGGAAACACTATCTTCTCCTGCGCATTGTGCGCAGGAGAAATTTGTTTTGCGGACGAGGAAAAATGCACATTTTGTGCGGATTGCGCATTGACTTTTTGGCAAAAAAGGGATATATTGAAATCTCCCCCTTGCATTTGCGCGGGGCAACAAGCAGCACAGTGAGGTTTCTATGGCTGATATCAAGGGAATCATTGCGAAAAATATTGCCCGCCTGCGCCAGGGCAAGGGCATGACCCAAATTGAGCTTGCAGAGCAGCTCAACTATTCAGATAAGGCCGTTTCCAAATGGGAACGCGGCGAGTCGTTGCCGGATGTTTCCGTTCTGGCTGAGATCGCGGGACTGTTTCAGGTCACGCTGGACGACCTGATTCGCGAGGAACCGGCCGAAAAAAAGCAGAAAAAAGAGAAAAAAGAGCCGCTTGCGGCGCGATATAACCGTGGCTTCATCACCGGCGTTTCTCTGGTGCTGGTCTGGTTTGTGGCGCTTTTGGCCTTCGTGGTCATTTCTCTGATTTTTCCGGATTTCACGTGGCAATGGCTCCTGTTCCTTTATGCCCTGCCGGTATGCATGATCGTCTGGCTGACTTTTAACAGCACATGGTTCGACACCCGCGTGAATTATCTCATCATCTCTCTTTTGATGTGGTCGGGTCTTGCCTGTATTCATGTTTCGCTTTTGGTTTTTGGCGTGATGAACGCATGGCTTTTGTATCTGCTTGGAATTCCTGGCGAGGTCATGATTTTGATGTGGTCGGGTATTAAGCGCCGCCCAAAAGCGAATGCGCCAGAGAAAGCTGCGCCGGAGCAAGATGCAACCGAGTCTGAAAAAGACGCCGCGCTCTGAAAAAGATGTCTGCCGTGCGAAGAACCCAGCGTTCTTTCACACGAAAAAGAGAAAGTTGAAATTAACAAAATTGATTAAAAAGCTCCGAACTTTTCACATGAAAAAGTTCGGAGTTTTCGGTATTCTACTGGCAGTAGAGAAGGAAAAAACGGACTCTACCGGCGAAGAACGGAGCGTTTACCTCCCGTTTGAAACGGTAGCTTGCCTTTTTTCGGAAAATGAGCTATCATTTTGGCGGATCCAAAAACACATATGGAGGAACCAATGCCTTTTACCACAAATTCTGCCTTTTCCATCCTGACGGACGCGACGGCCAATATTGGTGGCAGTCTTGCCCAACGGCACGGAATTGAGGTTTTGCCCTTTCCCTGTTATCTTAACGGGAAAGAACTGACCTGCGCAGACATGGAGCAGTTTCACTGCTCGGAATATTATGACGCCATTCGTTCCGGCGCCATGGTCACGACGGCGCAGATCAACCCCCAGAGCTATTGCAGCTTTATGGAGCCTTTGCTTCAGGCAGGACGGGATATTTTGTTCATCGGCCTGTCCTCGGCGGTCAGTGGTTCCTTTGCTTCAGCGGAAATGGCCCGGCAGGAGCTTTTGGAGTGCTATCCGGAGCGAAAGATCGTCCTTGTTGACAGTCTTGGCGCGTCTCTGGGCGAGGGACTTTTGGCAATTCGCGCGGCGAAATGCCGGGATAACGGAATGAGTCTGGAGGAGACGGCGCAGCGGCTTTTGCGTTGCCGTGAGCGGATGCTTCAGCTTTTTATCGTCGATGACCTTGCGCACCTTCGCCGCACCGGTCGGCTTTCCAATGTCAGCGCCGCAGTTGGCCGGGCGCTTGGGATCCGGCCGCTTTTGAAGGGCGATGAGTCCGGAAAAATCGTGGCCTTTGACAAGGTCAGAGGCCGAAAACACGCCATTCGCGCCATGGCGGAGCGCTATCTGGCGCTGGTTCGCAATCCGGCGCTTCAAGCGGTTGGGATCTCTCATGCAGACTGCCCTCAGGACGCGCAATACCTCTTGGCGCTGCTGCGGGATAACCTTCCGCCGAAAGAATTTTTGCTGGTGAGCCACGAACCTGTCACCGGTTCACACATTGGCCCCGGCGCACTTGCCCTCTATTTTGAGGGCGAAACGAGAATTTTTTGAGGAGTATTTCAGACATGACGATGCAAACATTTCAGCTTTCCTGCGAATCCACGGCCGATTTGCCGCATTCCTACCTCACCGGCAGAGGCGTTTCGGTGCTGTTTTATACCTATAGCATAGACGGCGTGGAGCATGAAGACAATATGGGAAGGGATCCTCATGTGATGGAGGCCTTCTTCGCGCAGCTTCAGGCAGGCAAAATGCCCGTGACCTCCCAGATCAACACCTACCGCTATGAGGAGCACTTTGAAGCCCTGCTTCAAACGGGAGATGTGCTGCATATCTGCTTCGGCACGGGCATGACGCCCTCCTACCGTAACGCAGCCGAGGCCGCAGAAAATCTGCGCCAGAAATACCCTCAGCGCAAAATCGCGGTGGTCGACTCTCTGTGTAGCTGCACGGGCTACGGTATGCTGGTGGACACTGCGGCAGACCTGCGCGACGCGGGTCGTTCTCTGTGCGAGACGGAGCAGTGGCTTTTGGACAACCGCAACCGTGTGCATCACCAGTTTTTCTGCACCGATCTGACGCAATTCAAGCGCAGCGGACGCGTTTCAGGCCCGGTTGCGCTGGTCGGCTCCATTCTGGGCATTTGCCCCATCATGCGCCTGAATTCCGAAGGGCGGATCATTGCCTATGGCAAGGTTCGTGGCAAGAAAAACGCCATCCGCACCACCATGGAAGAAATGGCGGCACACATTCAGGACGGCAAAGACTACCGGGGCAAGCTCTATGTCTGCCATTCCAACTGCCCGGAGCTTTGCCAGGAGGTCGTTGAGGCCATCGGCCAGACCATGGGTTTCCCGCCGGAGCAGATCCGAACGGGCAATATCGGCGCGGTGATCTCTGCGCACTGTGGCCCGGGTACCGTTGCGGTCTTCTTCTTTGGCGACGAACGGCCTGCATAAACTGTATTTTTGCACCAAAAAATGAAAAAGAAACCTGCCTGTCTGCGAAAAAATCAGCGCGGACAGGCAGTTTCATTTTTTGACAAGGGAATTTCCCAAGGATTTGTCAGCGTTTCGTTTTTGCTTTTCGTGCATGATAAGTCCGTGGAATTTTTGCCGAGTTTTTTTCGGCAGCGTTCCGGAAAGGAGGCTGGAAATTTGAAGCATTTTTATCAAACGGCAATGGCGCTGCTGCTCAGTGCGCTATTGACTTTGGGCGTTTTTGCCGCGTCGGAGGCGCTCATTCCGGGCGGCAACACCGTGGGTCTGCATCTGCAAACTGAGGGCGTCAGCGTGGTGGAGGTCAGCTCGCAGGCCGGGAAAAAAGCAGGACTGCGTGCGGGAGATGTTCTGCAAAAAATCAACGGAAACGCCGTTTCGAGCCCGCAGGAGGTGGTGCAGGCCGTCCAGAGCAGTCAGGGCGCAGCCTTGAAACTCAGCATTTTACGTGGCGGAAAGGAAAAACAATGCACACTGGCGCCGGAAAAGACAAAGGACGGCTGGCGTCTGGGCATTTCGGTTCGGGACGGACTGTGCGGAATCGGAACCGTCACCTATTACGACCCCGCAGACGGCAGCTTTGGCGCGCTTGGGCACGGCGTCAATGAGGGCAAGAGCCTTCTGCCCATGGAGGAAGGAGAGGTTTTGCCCGCAACGGTTGCCGCCGTTGTCAAGGGAAAGCAGGGCGAACCCGGCGCGCTAAAGGGCGCCGTTACGGATGACAATCCGCTCGGCACCGTCATGCGCAATACTAGCCGGGGTATTTTCGGCACCATGACCTGTCCTGCCGGTGAAGCCCTGCCTGTGGCCGCTGCCAAAGAGATTTGCATCGGTGCGGCTGAAATCCTGTCCAACGTAGAGGGTACGCAGGTGAAGCGCTATGCGGTGGAAATTACGGAGCTGCACCCAGAGGATAGCCAGTGCCGCAACCTGCTGCTCCGCGTAACCGACCCGGAGCTGCTTGACGCTACCGGCGGCATCGTGCAGGGTATGTCCGGCAGCCCGATTATCCAAAACGGCAAGCTCATCGGCGCTGTTACCCACGTTCTGGTCAATGACCCAACGACAGGATACGGCATTTTCATTGAAAATATGCTCGCTGCGGCGGGATAACATTATGGGGAGGCACAGCCTCCCTGTATTTTTTTGTTGACAGTATCACGATACCGTGATATAATAACAGCAACAGAAAAGGAGGTCGATTTCACAATGCCTGTTTTATCAAGATTTTACGGAATTATTATCAGAATGTATTTCCTGCAAAGCGAACACAATCCACCTCACATCCATGCGATTTATAACGAGGATGTTGCCGCAATTGATTTCATGACCGGCGAGGTCATTGAAGGTCAGCTTCCAGCGAAAGCGCTGGCTATGGTGCGAGAATGGCTTGCCATGCACAAGGATACTTTGCAGGAAATTTGGAACACGCAGGAGTTTAAGAAAATTCCTCCGTTGGAGTAAGGAGGCGGCTTTATGTTTCACAAGGTAA
>CAZPRA010000008.1:0-22677 GCA_964588975.1 uncultured Oscillospiraceae bacterium
ATACGCAAAACGCTTTCATTTGTCAACCTGTTTCCGAATTTTTTCTCTGCATTTTCCATTCCAAAACCTGACAAGCACCGAAAGATTTCACCTTTCATCGTTTGTCAAACAGTGCTATTGGACAGGCGCCTTTCAACTGAAAGCGTCACTTCAGCTCCGCAATGGTCACGCCGTCTTCGCCTTCGCCGTAAACGCCAAGGCGATAGCCTTTGACCGCACGGTGTTTTTTCAGTTCCTCGTGAACCGCCTTGCGCAAAACGCCGGTACCCTTTCCGTGGATAATGCGCACCTGAGAAAGGTTGGCAAGCATGGCGCTGTCGAGAAACACTGCCAGATTCGCCGCAGCCTCCTGCGCGTTCATACCTCGCAGATCCAACTCCGTAGCCGAAGGCGTGTTGCGGAATTCCCGCTGGCTGCGCTCAATGATTTTTTTGGCTTGCTGTTTGGTTTCCTCGATGAGGCAGATCTCCTCCGGACGGGCGCTCACCTTCATGATGCCAGCCTGAAGCTGATAGCTGCCGTCCTTCGAAATGGCAAGCACGCTGGCCTTCGTGCCAAAGCGAAGCAGCTCCACGGTATCTCCCACACGTATCTCGCGTGTGGCCTTCGGACGCTCTAGCATACGAACCGGGTCTGAAAAGGCTTCCTCCGCGTCGTTCAGACGCTTACGCAGCTCGGCCTGTCTGGCGTTGCTACCCTGCACATCTGCGCCGTCACGCATTTGCTTGCGAAGCTGCTTTAGTTCCTCCGCGACCTCGTTGGAAACCCGTCTGGCGTCGTCAATGATACGCTGCGCCTCTGCCTTAGCAAGGCGCACCGCCTTTTCGCGTTCCGCCTTGATTTCGGCATAGTACGCCTCGGATTTGCTGCGCATCTGCTCCGTTTCCAGCCGCAGCCGCTCGGCCTCCAGCCTTGCGTTTTCCATCTGCTGACGCTGCTGCTCCAACTGGTTGAGCACGTCTTCAAAATTCCGGTCATTTTCATTCAGAAGGCTTCTGGCTTTTTCGATAATTTCGTCAGAAAGCCCCAGCCGCCGGGAAATGGCAAAGGCGTTGGACTTGCCCGGAACGCCGATCAGAAGCCGATAGGTCGGGCGAAGCGTTTCCACGTCAAATTCGCATGAGGCGTTCATCACGCCCGGTGTGCGCATGGCATAAAGCTTTAGCTCGGCATAGTGCGTGGTGGCGGCGACCCTGCTGCCGCAGGTGCGGCAGAATTCGATCAGGGCAACTGCAAGCGCCGCACCCTCAGCCGGGTCGGTTCCGGCGCCCAGCTCGTCAAAGAGCACCAGCGTTTCGCCGTCGCAATCCTGCACAATCTGCACAATGCTTTTCATATGCGCCGAGAAAGTGGAAAGCGACTGCTCAATGGACTGCTCATCACCGATATCCGCCAGAACCCGGGTAAATACAGAAATCGCGCTGCCGTGTTCGGCGGGAATGTGCAGACCGCACTGACCCATCAGGGTCAGAAGCCCAAGGGTCTTCAGGCTGACGGTCTTGCCGCCGGTGTTGGGGCCTGTGATAATAAGCGTGTCGAAATCGCCGCCCAGACGCAGGGAAATCGGCACCACGCTTTTCCGGTCGATGAGCGGATGACGTGCGCGGATAAGCTCCACTATGCCATTGGTGCGGATTTCCGGCTCGAGCGCATCCATGCGCAGGGAGAGTCTTGCTTTGGCAAAAATCACATCCAGACAGATGAGCATTTCATAGCTGGCGCAGATGCTTTCGCGGAATGAAGCGGCCTCGGCGGACAGCTCCGCCAGAATTCTCTCGATCTCCTTGCGCTCCTGAATGAGCAGCTCACGCAGGGCGTTGTTGGCATTGACCGCCGACATGGGCTCAATGAAGAATGTGCCCCCGGATGAGGAAACATCGTGCACCAGACCCGGAATTTCGCCTTTAAACTCGCTTTTGACAGGAACCACATAGCGATCACCGCGCAGCGTGATGATGGGGTCGCGCAGATACTTGGCATAGGTTGGCGAAGAAATGATTTTTTGCAAAGATTCCTTGATTTTTGCGCTCTGAACGCGCATATGGCGGCGGATATCCGCAAGCTCGCTGCTGGCGGCATCTGCAATTTCCTCCTCAGAGAGGATGGAATTGCTGATTTTTTCCTCCAGATAGCGATTGGGCGAAAGCTCCTGAAAATAGACGTCCAGCACCGTAGCCAAGTCGCTGCCGTTATAATAGGCTCTGGCATTTCGGATGCAGCGGAGCACACCAGCGATGCGAAGCAGCTCTCTGGGGTTCAGGCAGCCGCCACGGTCTGCACGCTCTAAAGAGGAACAAACCTCCTTCAGCTCGTGAAAAGAGGGGCTTCCCTTCAGCGTGACGAGCTTGCAGGCGGCAGTGGTCTGTTCCTGCAAAAGGCGGATCTCCTCGGCATCGGTCAGCGGCAGCAGCTTGCGGCAGCGCTGTTTGCCTTCCTCGCTCTGGGCGCAGTCGGCCAAGCGCTCCAAAACCGCTGGCAGCTCCAGCTTGTTCAGAGATTTTTCAAAAAGTTCAGTCATGGGTATCACCTCAAAGAAACAGGGATTTATAGAAATCCAATGTGGAAAAGCTTCTTTCCAGTCGTAATGTCAAATAGCTCTCCGTAAGCTGGCTCAGTTCCTGCAAACCCTCCGGCGAAAGTGAAAAGGAAAACAGGCGCTTTGCGTCGCACGCGGCAATATAGCGCATTGCCGCAAGAACGCCGGAGGAAAGCGGCAATCGGATCCCGTCCAAGCCCTCTGCGCGACAGGAAGCACATTGCAGCACGCCCTGAGAGACGTTAAAGCGATCCGGCTCCGTCTTGCCGCATACGGCGCAGCCGCGCAGATCCGGTAGAAAACCGATCAGGCAGGCCAAACGCAACTCGAAGGCAGCCTTGACGCAAAACTGAGGCCGGTTCAGCCTTGACAGCGCAAAAAGGCTGTTGAGAAGCAATGACAAAAGCTCCGGTGCGGGGTCGTTTTCCTGGCAGACGGTCTCAGTGACCTGCGCAAAATAGGAGGCCAAAGACAGCAGCTCCAGATCCGTCCTCAGCTCCGGAAACATCTCCTTCACGGCCGTCTCCGTGGCGCAATAGCGCCCCTGCTTTTCAAGCAATGTGAATTCCGAAAAGGCAAGAAGCTGTCCGGAGGCTTTGCTTTTGCTTCTGCCGGACTGAATGCCACGAATGCGGACGGTGATCTTGCCAAGGTCACGCGTGAGCACCGTGAGCAGCTTGTCCGAGTCCTTATATTGGATTTCCCGCAGAACGATTCCTTCTGTTTTTTCGTACATTTTAGCTCCTGTATGTATGCCGGGTCTTATGCATTGTATGCCCGGCATTGGGGTCAGGCAGAGACGTTTTCCCTGCCCTGCGATTTCTTTTCCTGTGCATATAAAAGGTACGCCTCCGGCGCACCGGTCTGAAGGAACAGACTCCAATAGTCTCCGCTTCTCATGGCAAAGCCCTCCTGTTGCATAGGATATCCGCCGAAAGCAGAGCTATGTGTGGGAATTATTCGTAGCCAAAATTCCGCAGGAGGAAATCGCTGTCGCGCCAATTCTCCTTCACCTTTACCCATGTCTGCAAAAAGACCTTGGTGCCCATAAAGCGCTCGGCATCTTCCCGCGCAGCGGAGCTGATTTTTTTCAGCATCGCGCCGTTTTTTCCGATGATAATTCCCTTGTGGCTGGACTTTTCGCAGTAAATGGTGGCGTCCACATCCACCACACCATTGTCCCGTTCAGAGAATTTGGTGATCTCCACCGCCGTTCCGTGCGGGATCTCGCGTTCCAAATTCCAAAGCAGCTTTTCCCGGATGATCTCCGCAATCACCTGCTTTTCTGGCTGATCCGAGGTCATGTCCTCCGGGAAAAAGAAGGGACTTTCCAGCGCGTATTTTTCGCATTCCGCCAAAAGCCCTTCCACGCCGTCCTTATATCGGGCAGAAATGGGCATGATGGCGTCAAAATCGCACCTTTCGGAATAGGCGGCGATCACAGCAAGCAGCGCTTCCTTATCCGGCACCGTGTCGATTTTGTTGATGACCAGTATGGCAGGAGCGCCGCTTGCGTTGATTTGCGCAATGAGCGCTTCCTCCTGCGGCCCCACGGAAGCGATCGGCTCAACGATGAGCAGAACCAAATCCACATCCGCCACGGAATTTTTCACCACATCCACCATGTAGTCGCCAAGCTTGGTACGGGGTCTGTGGAAACCCGGCGTGTCCATAAAAACGAGCTGGGTATCATTGCGCGTGACCACGCCACAGATCCGGTTCCTCGTGGTCTGGGGCTTATTGGAAACAATGGCGATTTTTTCGCCCACCAGCCGGTTGATCAGCGTGGATTTCCCCACATTGGGTCGCCCGGCAATGGTGATCATCACGGTTTTGGTCTGCATGGTATTTTCTCCTTTGTGTCATCTTAAAAGGCCCAGTGAGGACGCAATCAGTTCCTCACGGGTGCGCATTTTGCGTTTTTCAGCTCCTTCGTCCATATGGTCATAGCCCAGAAGATGGAGCACGGAATGGATGGTAAGATAGCCGACCTCACGCTTCAGGCTGTTTCCGAAGCGGTGCGCCTGATCCCTTGCCCGTTCCAAAGAAATCGCCATATCCCCAAGCGGAACGAGGCCGGTCTGAGGATCTGTCATGGCAGACACATCCTTCGGAAACGCGCCGGCCGTCAGGTCAAACATTGGAAAGGACAGCACGTCCGTTTCCCGGTCAATGCCGCGGGCAGCCTGATTGATGGCGCGGATGCCCGCGTCATCCGTGACCAGCACATTGATCTCGCAGGGCAAATGAACACCCTCTGCCTCCAAAGCTGCGCAAATGCAGCGGTGCAGGTGCACCGTCAAGCCGGGATTTTTGTCCGTCCGGTTGGCATAGCGGATGATAATATGATGCTTCATCGCATTTTACTTCCTTCTGTAGACTTTTTTCTGCGCCGGGAGCTGCGTTTTCTCGCGGCTTTCATAGGCGGCAATGATTTTCTGCACCAGGCTGTGGCGCACCACGTCCGACGCCGTCAGGCGGCAAATGGCGATGTCGGGAATGTTCTCTAAAATCCGGATGGCGTCCTTCAGGCCGCTGGTCTTCTCCGCTGGCAGGTCGATTTGGGTAATGTCGCCCGTGATGACGATTTTGGAGCCAAATCCGAGCCGGGTGAGGAACATTTTCATCTGCTCGCGGGTGGTATTCTGCGCTTCGTCGAGAATGATGAAACTGTCGTCCAGCGTTCTGCCGCGCATATAGGCCAGAGGCGCCACCTCAATATTTCCCCGCTCGAGATATTTTTGGTAGGTCTCAGCGCCTAACATATCATATAAAGCATCATAAAGCGGACGCAGATAGGGGTCGACCTTGTTTTGCAGGTCACCGGGCAAAAAGCCCAGCCGCTCCCCTGCTTCCACCGCCGGTCGGGTCAAAATGATACGGTTGACGGCTTTTTCGCGAAAGGCCGCCACCGCAGCGGCCACGGCCAGATAGGTCTTGCCCGTACCTGCAGGGCCAACGCCGATCGTCACGGTGTTTTTCGCGATGGCCTTCATATAGCGCTGCTGGCCGATGGTCTTTGCCTTGATGGGCTTGCCCTTTGCGGTGATGCAGACCACATCCTTGGCCATTTCGCTGATCTTATCCTCATTTCCGGAGGACACAAGGTCAATCAGATAGCGCACTTTCTGCTCGTCAATGGCCTCGCCCTTGGCCGCAAGGGTCAAAAGCCCCTCGATGGCTCTGGAAGCTCTGTCCGCCGCTTCTTCCTCGCCGGATATTTTCAGTTCGGTTCCGCGGTTGGTGATTTTCACGCGGTAGGTTTCCTCAATGCGCTTGATGTTTTCGTCAAATGAGCCAAACACATTGATGATTTGCTCAATGCGTTCCGCGTTGATCAGTCGTTCGCTCATGGTCTTCTCCTTCGTATACCTCCAAAAGAGGCAGCCATCTGGCAATCATTTCATGGCAGGTGCTTTGAACGCAGAGAATGTAGCAGCCGTCTGTTTGCTTCAGCTCAGCGAGCGTACTTTCCACGCTTCCGGCTACCATTTCTTCTTTCAGGCTGTTCCGCCATGCAGAAAGCAGGCGCTCTTTTGCGCTTTCTTCCTCCACGGGCAGCTCCTTCAGGGTATATTCCCGATAGGTGGCATATTCCAGCGCCAGAGGAAAACTGTAGCCTGGCAGCTTCCATTCTCTCACGCTTACCATTTTATCACAAGTGGCACTCAAAATTCCACTGTTTCCGCATAAATTTATTCTTTTATTTCCGGCCAAAAGTGAAACTTGCGTCCATTCTCGCCCGGTATAGACCTTTTCGAACTGATTTTCCGGGCAGATGAGTTCCCCGGAGCGCCATGTGCGCGCATAGATCTCCCCCTGCGCACGCACCGCCTTCAGGTAAAGCCCGTAATCTTCCAGCCCCGATACCAATAGCTGTCCCTGCTGAACCGTCTCTCCTCTGGTGCACAGGCACATCCCCTCCAAAACGGTATAATCCGTGATCAAGCCCTCGCGGACAGCCACCAGATGACCCGCCGAGCTGCTTTCCTCCGCACTGTGCTCGTCAGACTCCGAAACAAGCACTGTCACCTTTCCGCCCTTGCGGTTCACGGCCAGCCACGAAAGCTCCGGCAGCTTCGTGAGCATTTTGAGCTTCAGTTCCTGAGAATGAATGTTACCTGTCCATGTGCCAAAGCGGACGCCTTCTTCCTCCAGCGCACGAAGAATTTGTGTTTCATGCAGTTGGCCTGTGCCCTGCACCTCGATGACCCAGACAAAGGATTGCAGAAAAAAGCACGCAAAGAGCGAAAGAAGCATTCCCAGTAAAAGGCATGGCCTTTTTCGTGCGCTTTTCCACAGGCAATAAAACCCACGTTCCGAAATCTCCGCAGCCGTGCAGTATGCCCGCAGAGCAAGTGGCTCCATCTTTTCCCTGTCCCTGCGCAAAATGCGGAAGGATACATTCAGCTCGTCCTCGCGGAGAATGCCCCAAAACGGGATATCGTGCTTCGCCAGTAAATTCAGCGCATCCTGCGTAGCAGCGCCGGTCATGCGAATTTGAATTTCTCCCAAAAGCCATCCTGTCAGTCTGTTCATTCCAGCTCCAATCCCAAAATCGTTCCGCGAATTTCCAGATATGCCCGGGTCATTTTCACCACATGAAGGCCGCTTCCTTTGACAATGAGCCTTCCCTTGCCCTGCCGAACGGCAATGCGGATCAAATTTTCCTCATATTCCACAATACCGCCGTGATTTTCCACGCACAGGCGTTCACGTCCGCTGATGCGGATAAGGCTCACGCCCGTCACGGACTCCGGCGGCAGAGCCAGCCTGTCACTGACGGCACTTCCAAAGCTTTTCTTCACAACACTCACCTGCCCGGAAACATTCTATGCGCAAAAAGTGTTTTCTTTCCATTTCCAGCATATATTCTCTTGGGTGGTGCTTGTGAAAGGAAAAAACATTGTCTTAAGCGGTGCGGCAGGCGTGTGTCTTCTGGGTTTGTGCGTCTATCCCGCAGCGTGCAGACAGGCGGTATTCTCCGCACTGCAAACTTGCGGTGTCTCGGTCATTCCGGGTCTGTTCCCCTTTTTTGTGCTCACAAGGCTGCTCACGCCGGGACTGAAATGCATACCCTGGCCGAAGTGGGTGCACTGCCTTATGCAAAGGCTCTTTGGACTGAGCGGTGAATGTATATCTCCCCTGCTGATGAGCTTTTTAGGCGGCTACCCCGTTGGGGTGTCTGCCGTCGTTTCTCTCTATCAGGAAGGTGTGTTCACCAAAAAGGAAGCGGAAAAGGCCATGCGTCTGTGCAACAATTCAGGCCCGGCGTTTTTTGTCGGAATGATCGGCGCCATACTGCCGGGCGGTGTTCATGCGGGTCTGGCACTTTATGCGCTTCACATTTTCTCTGCCCTGCTCACCGGACTTTTCTTCCGCGAAGGCAGCCCCGCACATTGCCGCATCCGTCGGCTTCCCGCTCAGGATGAGCCCTTCTCCCGCAGGCTCATCACCGCCGTTTCCGACAGTGCTCTTGCGCTGCTGCGAATTTCCGCGCTGATTCTCTTTTTTTCCGTGCTTCTGGCGCTTGCGGAATGTGCCGGGCTTTTTTCACTTCTTCAATATCTTCCGCTTGGGCTTACTTCAGAGGATATTGCCGCCATCGTTGCAGGTTCTCTGGAGCTGACAAGCGGAATCGTGCGATTGCCGGAGTGCAGCGCAGCGTTTGTGCTCGCCGCATTCTTCATGGGTTGGGGCGGCGTGTGCGTTCATCTTCAGGCCATGAGTCTTTGGCAGGAAAGCGCTTTGCACCCGAAGGGTTATTTTGCCGCGAAGCTGCTTCACGGCGCTCTCAGTGCGCTTTTGGCTTTCTGCCTGAGCTGTTCCGACGTTTCCTTCCTGCTTTGTTGCGCACTTTTGGTGCTTCTCTCCCTTCTGCTTCCCGAAAAACAGAAAAAAACAGGTGGAAATCCGCTCAAAAATCCGTTATAATACGCTTGAGGTGAGGCAAATGCTCTTTCGGAAAAAAATTGAAAAATCCTGCGCCTACTGTGTTCATGCAGGAAAGATTGATGAAAACAACTATCTCTGCGCAAAAAAAGGCCCGGTCGTTCCCGGCCAGCACTGCCGCAGATTTCGCTATGACCCCTTGAAGCGGGTGCCCAAGCGCATGAAGCCCCGGGATTTTTCCGCCTATGACGAGGTGGACTTTACGCTTTAGCGGGCCTCCACGAATAACGTGACCTCCTGCCACTTGGCTGGAGGTCACGTTATTTTGCATTAAAATTTTATTTCACGTTACAAACAAAGTTCCAGCTATCGGCGCACATTTCCTGCACCGTTTTTTCAGCCTTCCAGCCGAATAGTTTTTCCGACTTTTTCGTATCCGCCCAGACCTCCGCAAGGTCACCGTCCCGACGGGCACCAACCGTGTGGTTAACTGCTACGCCTGTCGCCTCCTCAAAGGCATTGACCAGCTCAAAAACGCTCAGCCCTTTGCCCGTTCCGAGATTGACCGCCTCGGTGCCCTTGTGCTCGGTGGCATAATCCAGAGCTTTCAAGTGCCCCTTTGCCAGGTCAACCACGTGGATGTAATCTCTCAGGCAGCTTCCGTCCGGGGTGGGATAGTCGTCGCCGAAAATCGTCAGTTTTTCAAGCTGTCCTGCGGCAACTCGGACAACATAGGGCATGAGATTGTTGGGAATCCCCTGCGGGTCATCGCCCAGCAGACCCGATGAATGGGCTCCGATGGGGTTAAAATACCGAAGCAGGACAGCGGAGAATTCCGCATCGGCCGCCGCCTTGTCCCTCAAAATCTGCTCGATCATGACCTTCGTCCATCCGTACGGATTCGTCGCCGTGTTGACCGGCATATCCTCCGTATAGGGCACAGGATTCTTCGGCCCATATACCGTCGCAGACGAAGAAAAGACGATCTTTTTGCAGCCGAATTCATCCATGCACTCCAAAAGAGTCAGTGTGGAATCCAGATTGTTGCGATAATATTTCAGGGGAATCTTGCAGCTCTCCCCTACCGCTTTCAGCCCGGCGAAGTGGATGACTGCATCAATGGAATTTTTCGAAAAAATCTTCCGCAGGCCCTCCCGATCACAGACGTCCGCCTTGTAGAATTCCGGCCGTTTGCCGCAAATTTTTGCAATACGGTCGACCACATCTTCTTTGGAATTGGTCAAATTATCAACTATTGTGACCTCATGGCCGTTTTCCAAGAGCTCCACGACGGTGTGGCTGCCGATAAAGCCCATGCCGCCCGTTACCAAAACTTGCATCTTTTTTCTCCTTTCACTGTCTGCGCGCCGTGTAATAATCGTCCGCCTGTTTAAAGAACGGACAGGCTCCGTGATAATGGGTGTGGATTCGGTACCACTCATCCTCGTCGATGTCCTGCGAGCAGTAGTACTCATCCTCATCCTCGTCATAGTTATAGTACCAGCAGTTTTCGCAGTCCGGCATCAGCGGAACACCTCCATCCGCTCGTCAAAGACCTCAATGCGGCGATAGCGCACGAAGTCCGGCTTGCAGTCGGGAGTATACCGTTCGATGGCCGAGATCAGCAGCATTGGGTTGAGCGCCGGGTTCTGCGCCGCAATGACGCAGTTCATCGTTAAGCCCTTCTCGCACGGCGTCAGGGCAATTTGATGAATGAGCGGACGGATATCCGATTCTTCCATGCCGCGCTTCGTCCATTTTTCGACAAAAATTTCTTGACGGGAGAAAAGTTCGGTGAGAGCATCAGTCACGCCGTCCTCCACGCCTTCGTCATATTCCAGCGTCAGCTCCATCTGCAATTTTGTCAGATTTTTTGCTTTTTTATCGCTATCGTAGACGGCAAGGACACGAACTCCCTCGGGCAAAACGCTGTTCATCTGCTCCGGGGTGACGGTCAGATCGCCGTCAAGCTCATATTCCATGATCTCGCAGCCGCTCTCGATGCCGACGCCGAGCGGCAAAATCATCGACACATAGGCGTGCGGCGTGTAGCCCTGCGAATGGTGCAACAGGACACCTGCTCTGCGGAACGCCCGTTGCATCAGGCGCATCGTGTCCAAATGCGACATCCATGCCGCCGTTCCGCCCTTTTCAAATAACATTCTACGCATTGCATTTGCCTCCGCTCAACAGGCAGTTTGCGCCGCAGGCGTTGCACTGGGTGCGACAGTCGGGCGTCGTCTCGGAGGCGTAAGCTCTTTGCCGCTCCCGCTTCAAAAATGCGTCGGACACGCCGTCTGAGATGGTCTGCCACGGGAGAAGCTCGTCCTCGTCGTAGCCGCGCACCGTGTAAAAATCGGGATCGATGCCGCAGTCACGGAACGCCTCCAACCAGAGCGGATAGTCAAAATACTCGTCCCACGCATCGAGCCGTGCACCACGCTCCACCGCTGTTTCGAGCACCCTGCCGAGTTTACGGTCGCCTCTGGCCAAAACCGCCTCCAAACGGCTCAGGTCGGCGGCATGATAATTATATTCGATGCTCTTTGACGGCATATTGTCCTTCAGGAGCCTTGCCCGGCGCAGGTATTCCTCCGGCGAAATCTGCTTCTCCCACTGGAACGGCGTGAACGGCTTCGGCACAAAGAAGGCAGTGGCCACATGGATGCGCACGCCACGCTTTTTATTCGAGGCATTCGCCTTCCAGCATTTGAGAATTTTATAGACCAGCTCCGCGATCCCCAGAACGTCTTCGTCCGTCTCCGTCGGCAGTCCGAGCATGAAATACAGTTTGACGTTATTCCAGCCGCCCGAAAAGGCGATGGCGCAGGTATTGAGGATCTCCTCCTCCGTGACATTTTTGTTGATGGCATCGCGAAGCCGCTGAGTACCGGCCTCCGGTGCAAAGGTCAGGCCGCTCTTGCGCACCTGCTGCAATTTGAGCATGAGGTCACGGGAGAAATTGTCCACACGCAGGGACGGGACGGAGAGGTTGATCTTCTGCGGCGTGCAGTAGTCCAGAAGTTCATTGGTCAGTTCTTCAAGAGCGCAGTAGTCCGAGGTGGACAGGCTGGAGATCGTCAGCTCGTGGAAGCCCGTGTTTTCCAGCGTTTCCTTCGCCTGACGCAGAAGCTCCTTCGGCGAACGGGGACGAACCGGTCGATAGGTAAATCCCGCCTGACAGAAGCGGCAACCACGGATGCACCCACGCATGACCTCCAGATTTCCACGGTCGTGGACGATCTCCGTGTTAGGAACGATGATGTCCGTAGGATAAAGTGCGTCGTCCAAATTCTCGACGATACGTTTTTTGACGGTCTTCGGTGCGCCGTCCCTCACGACGATTTCCGCCATCGTACCGTCATCGTTGAACCTGTGCTCGTACAGTGACGGGACATAGATACCCTCGATTTTGGAAACGCGAAGAAGAAATTCCGCCCTGCTCCACCCTTCTCGCTTTCCCTGACGGTAGCAGTCCAAGACTTCAGGAAGCATTTCTTCCCCTTCACCAATGCAGAAAAAGTCGACAAAATCCGCCAGCGGCTCGGGATTATACATACACGCACCGCCGGCAAAAACCATATGCGAAAGCTCGGTTCTCTCCGCCGCTCGCAGCGGAATGTTGCCCAAGCGAAGTATATTGAGAAGGTTTGTGTAGCTCATCTCATAACCGACGGTGAAGGCGATCATGTCGAAATTGGCAAGCTCGTCGCCGCTCTCGAGTGCGTAGAGCGGAATGTCATTTTCCCGCATCGCCGATTCCATGTCGCCCCACGGCGCAAAAACGCGTTCGCACCACACGCCATCCATGCGGTTCATCACAGCATAGAGGATGCGCATCCCGAGATTCGACATTCCGATCTCATAGGTATCCGGAAAGCAGAAGGCGACCCGTAGGTCGACCTCCGCCTTATTCTTGATGGTTTGATGATATTCGCCGCCGACATATCGTGCCGGTTTTTGCACAGTCGGCAGAATTCTCTCAATTGTTTGATTCATTCGTTTCCCAATTCCAACAGATATTGACCGTATTCGGTCATTTTCAGCTCCTGCCCGATGGCGCGCACCTGCTCGGCGGTGATAAAGCCCTTGTGCCAGGCGATCTCCTCGGGGCAGGCGATGTAAAGTCCCTGACGGGACTGCACCGCTTCCACATACTGCGCCGCATTGAGCATACCCTCCGGCGTACCGGTGTCCAGCCATGCCATGCCGCGTTCCATGAGCTCCACATGGAGCTTGCCGCGCTTCAAATATTCTTCGTTCAAGGCGGTAATTTCCAGCTCACCACGAGCCGAGGGAGTCAAAGTCTTTGCCAGCTCCACGGCATCGCCGTCATAGAAATACAGCCCCGGAACGGCATATTTCGACTTAGGCTTTTTCGGCTTCTCCTCGATGGACAGGACATTTCCCTCTCCATCGAACTCCACCACGCCATAGGCCGTTGGGTCTTTCACGGGATAGCCGAAAATCGTTGCGCCTTCCTTCCTCTGCGCCGCCGTTTCCAGCAGGCGGTCAAGGTCAGAGCCGTAAAACAGATTATCGCCCAGCACGAGGCAGCACGGCTCCCCTGCGATAAATTCCTCCGCAATCAGGAAAGCATCGGCAATGCCACGGGCAACATACTGTATGCCATATTGAATTTGAATTCCGAACTGACTGCCATCGCCCAAAAGGCGCTTGTACGCCTCCACATCAGGAGGTGCCGTGATGAGCATAATCTCGTTGCAGCCGGCCTTGAGCAGTACGGCAAGGGGGTAATAAACCATGGGTTTGTCATAAATGGGGATCAGTGGCTTGGACACAGCCTTGGTCATGGGATAGAGCCGGCTTCCCTTTCCTCCGGCCAAAATGATACCTTTCATTTCGCTGTCCTCCTGTCAAATAATGTGATAATATCGGAACATTTCCTTCCTGTCTTTTGCGATTCTGATGGTTTCGGCCGTCTTGCTGTCGGAACGCTCCCGAACCTCCCGGCAGTATTGGATCAGCCGCCTGCACCACACAAATGGAAGGAGATACGGCCGTTCCTCCAGCTCGGGATAGGAACGCAGCAGCGCTTCCCGGGGCGGAAAGACTGTTTTGGCCAGTCCCATTTCGCCTGTCTCCACCGCACGGAAGGTGAGAGATGCCGAGTGCAGACGGCTTCGGTTCGCTGTGCCGTAAATGCCGCCGGACATCATATCTTCCAGCATTTTGTCGCAGCATATCTCCCCTTCGCAGTCCCATGCCTCCTTCAGCTCCATGCCGAGATATTCTCTTGCGATGCGAAACACGCAGGCCGCAAAGACATCGGCACGGACGCAGGCGGTCTGACGGCGCAACCGCTCCCAGTCGATGCGCTCACGGTAACGCTCCGCCCAGAGGCCGATGTCGCAGACCTGACGGATACCGAAGCCCGAGTAGATGAAGTGCTTGAAAGCGTGCAAAATCAAATAGAGAAGATGGTCGTGCTCATTCAGGGACAAAACCACCTGTCCGGGGCAAACCTCGTATTCCTTCGGGGCAGAAAATGCATTGGAGAAAAAGCTCTCCAAAGACGAAAAGACCGGTGAAGTCGCGGGGAAAAGCGTGCGGTGCAGCTCAATAGTCAGCACGCCGTCTGCCGTTCGGAATGTGACCTCGTCGTCCGCTGCCTCATTCGCTCCATCCGCCTCTTTCAGACCCAGCTTTCGCAGAATTTCACAGCTTTTCGAAAACTTCGCATCCCCGACGAAAAGATCCTCGTCGGCACTCGGCCGCAGGTCGCCCTTGGGATAGACCGAGCGGCAAAGGATCCCCTTGACCGCCAGCGGCATCACTCCAGCCGAAAACAGGCGGTTGTAAACCTCCAAAAAACGCTCCGACCGTAAAACCTGCGCCGCCACCTGCGCCCTCGCCATCCGCTTCGCCTCGGCAAATCCATCTAACCCCTCCGCCGCCCCATTCAGTACATCGACCACCAACGGCAACACTTTTTGCTCGGAGGCGGTGTGTATGAGGACTTTCATATCAGTCGGCGCGGTTTTCCTCGAACCATTGGCGTTGTGAATGGCCGCAGAAAGGGTTTCAACGATGACAGCGACGTTCTCATTTCGCCTCATGTCTTTTTCAGCCTCTTCGCAAACCGTCCGCAATAATCTTTCACAAGGGAGAGAAGATAATGATACTCATCTGTACGGCAGAAAATCAAAGCATAGAGCAAATTCGGTACGATTGCAACCAACACCGTCATCAGCGCAAAAGAGAGAATCGTAACGCCGTTTCTGAATATCACGATAGATGACAGCGCATATAACGCAGCGGTTACGCCAACCAGAACAAGCGTATGCACGAACATTTTTTGATAAAAAGGTCTAACCGGTTTTTCAAAGCCGTCTCTATGAATGACCTTTGGCATATACCAGACATTGATACAGCAGCGAGACAGAGGCGTTGCGAGAATGACACCGGCTGCCCCAAGGGGATAGCTCAAAGCGATGGACAAAACGATATTGATCGCCGCAACGATGAGAGGAAAGTACATTCCCTGCCGGAACAGCCCCATCGTGGAGCGGAAAGTCGACATCATATTCATATAACCCTCAACAAAAAAACGCAGTGCCAAGGCGATCACGATCGTTTGGCTGAGGACAAATTCGCTTCCGTTTCTTCCCAGCCAAAGCTCAATAAAGGGATTGAGCAAGACCACAAAAGCAATGCCGCAGAAGCTATAGAGCCAGTAATTCAAAAAGTCGACCCTCTGAAAGAGACGGTAACCGCTCTCTTTGGATTCTTTTGCAAAGAAATTCCCCAAGCTGGCAGTGATTGCAGAGACGATCTGCGACAGGACAGCACCGACCGCATCAATGACCAGCAGGTAATTCGACAGATAACCGACCCATGAGATTCCGACAAATGCGGAAATAATCAAAGAATCCGATGTATTGAGCACCTTGAAGGATACTTTTTGGAGCATCAGTGCCTTGACATCCTTAAAAATGCTCTGCTTTTCCTCCTTCGGAAGCTCTTCCTTATTCTTTCGGTCGAAAACAGGATAATCCTTTTTTGCACGGATTGCGATGCAAATATTCTGCACAACCGTACAGACCATTTCCGTGAGCAGATAGACCGTAAAGTTACGGAAGATCACCAAAACTGCAATCTGCGCCACCGACCGAATCAGATGGAACAGACTGTTATAGTTTGAAACAATATAAGACCTCTGATCGGCTTGCAGCAGAGAGGAACGATAGGCAAAAAACCAATAAGACAGTGCGGAATTGGTCAGGAAAAGAACATAATAGAATGTCAATCCCGAAACATCCGGCTTGTCCTTAATGAGAACATCCAAGAATGGGATCAAACATAGACCTACAGCGAAAATCACCGTACCGATGATGCTATAGACCCGTTTATACAGCCGCATGATCTGCGAAAGCTTCCGGTAGTCTCGCTCGGCCAACGGCTTATACATGCTGTAAACCATCGCCGTGCCCATTCCAAGCTCGGCAAGGGACAGCATCGAGAGGATGCTTGTATACAGGCCATTGACGCTCAAATATTCATTGGACAGGCAGCGGATGAATACCGTGCGCACAACAAAAGACAATAACGTCGAAATGGCACGATATAAGATGCCGTTGGTCATATTTTTTAAGGATTTTTGTACTCTGCTGTTTGTGTTCATGCTAATATAACTCCGGGAACAATCAACGATTCGTCAACTTTCGCTTGACAATTTTGAGGAAATTCGTTCGATAATACTTTCGCAAAGCCTTTTTTCGTTCTCCGACAAAATCATAGGACAGAAACCAATCGACGAATTCCTTGTCCTCGATCGTTTGATAATTTTCTCGCATTCTGGATATAATTTCCGGCCAGAAATTCTTTTGTTCGCTCTCAACGCCAAATTGAGCAAGCTGCTGTTTCAAAATGTTGTTCCAGTGTTTCTTAAGTGGCTCTTCAATTGGAAACCCAAAGTTACGAACATCTCCGTTTTCTGCAACGATTCCAAGCATCGTCCGAAAACACTTTTCACATCTGCAGCAATTACTATCGTGAAAGGAGCAAACACGGATCGGGTATGACTCACCACTTGCTTTTTGGTAATTCACCAAATAATGTAGCTTGTCTTGTCTACTTAATTCAAAGCCATCGTGCACACATCCGCCATAGGTAGCAAAGCGGAATTCAATGTCTGTAGTCGCATACGAAGCACATTTAGAAGCACTACCCAAAAAATACGAGCTTGCAATATAAATATTGCGCACACCCTTGAGATAGGCCAAGGGCATTGCAATTGAAATAAAGCTCATAGAGTGCTGAAATCCATACCACCAACCGTAGCCTAACCGTTTCTGAATCGTTTTAGAAAACACTGTATTATCAATCAATGTCGCAAAATTCGATTTGACAAATGTGAACTCCAAACCCTTTGCATTTGCAAACGCAAGAACATCACGATGATCTGCCTCAGATGCTCGCTGTTTTACAGGATCGCCATCTTCCTGCCAGCCTTGAATATTGCACAAAATCGGCTGTTTTTCTAGGTTCTTGAGATATGAAGTATTTGCATCCACGCCACCGCTAAACAAAAGCAGACATTCACGGTGAATTTCATAAGTATTCTCTCTCGGATTTGCCGCCACCAGACGGCCTTTCAGAGGAATGTGCGAATATAATTCTTGATACGCATTTTTTAAGCGGAAGATGCAATCATAGAAAGTCCTATCCAGCTCATCGACCCACATAACCGTGTCCGTCAGCCACATCAGTGGCAGAATACTTGCGACAAAACTGATATTCAAAATCGAAATCGGAACCGATTCCACGCTACGATCGTATTCCACAAACATCCGATCGGTTGTAAAATACTTTTTCAGCTCGCCCCGAGGTTCAAAGAAGAACTCAACTTTTCCGTCATGAACCTCGGTTCGTTTCAAGATAACATCATTCATCTTTTGCCTCCGAAATGAAAAATTGTGATTTCCAGCATTCGATCTCATTAAGCGGCATCTCGACCTTCGTCTCGATCTCGCCACGGAGCATCGTCTCCAATTCGTCGGAAACTCTGTTTTTCGAGATGCAGTTCAGGTGATTGCCCTGATGGATGGCTTTCGCCCGCTCGTCGATGGCGATGATGACCGCACGCTTTTTATGTCGCATGGCATAAATGCCACCATGCAAACGGGTACCGACATAATCAAGGTCGTCCTCCTTCAAGAGGCTGTCGTAAGCGGACAGAGAGGGCGGCACGATGTGAATGGAATCGGTGTTTTTGGCTTTTTCGAAGTACGCCAAGTCCCGATCTCCCTGCACCCAAAAGAATACCTCTCCATACTGCTTTTTCAAAATGTCGATCAACGCCTGATCTTCCGGGTCGACCCGTTCCACACGGTCTTTCCCCGTCAGGGTGAACACCACACGGGAAGCTTTTTTCGTGGGAATCTGTTTGCAAAACTCCGGCGTCAGCTTCCACATCGTCACGCAACCGGTGTTGATCGCCTTCAACCCCAGCACATTTTCGACATATTCCTTGCTCCGCTCGTCGCGGACGGAGTGATACCGCTCGCCGTTGAGCACTTTTCGATACAGCCTCGTCGTATATGCGTTCATCTCCTCGCCGGCACCTGCGCCGACACCGACCAATATCGTTCCCCGAAGAGGCTTCGAATCAAACGGGTGGATATTCCACTGCGGATAATGCGTCTTTAAGTCTTTTACCAACAGATTGCTTCCGCCTGCCAATTTCCAATCCGCCGTGGCATAGTTCTGCACGGCAAGAGAATTCCTCCAAACCGAAAAGGAATTGAACGCAGGCAAATGCGTCGGCAGATCAAACACAAACGCATCTTTCAAGAGGAATTGCAATTCCTCCCGGACGCATTCCATGATGATATGATCGCCCATGTTGCTCGTGCCGACGGAAGTGTCAAGTAAAAGTATTTTGTTCACAATTTCACCTCGCAGTGCGTCATCATCTCATTGGTCGCCGCCGCTCACAAGGAAGCCGCACGAAAAATCAGCTTGCAAATTGCTTTGACGAGATAAGAAGCAGTCAATGAGAGTGCCAATAGAAAGAGAAAAACCAAAACAGGATACTTTGCGCAGAAAACAAAGTTTTCGAGGAGAACCATATAGAAGAACATATGAACCAACCAGATATTCCCGGAATGTTCTCCCAAATAGCAAAGAATGCTCCTCAGGCAAGTGGGAATCGGACACACGCAAAAAAGGCATATTGTCGCCACTGCCGTAAAAACCGCCACAAAGTTGGTTTCAAAAATACCGTGCAGTACGATCATCAGCCCCAGCGTGACCGCCGAACCGATCAATAAGACCGACTTCTTTCCGGCGGCGCAGCGTTCACGCAGTTTTGAAACAATCCGCAGCTTGCAAAAGAGCATACCGATCCAATACGGAAACAGCGATGTTGCGAACCGTGCCGCCTTTTCTATGAATATATATATATATATATGAGAATTCAAATTGTCCGTCCAGCCCAGAAAACGGACGCCATAGCCGCAGGTATAGACCATGATTCCGACAAGAAGCGTCAGCACCGTCGGGCACTTTTTCACAAATCCGTAAAGCAGCGGCTGCAACGCCACGAGCAGGACAAAGGTATTCGCGTACCACCATGCGCCGTTATAACGGTTGTCCAGTGTCAGCGCACTGAGCAAAAATGTTTTTGCATCACCGGGGATCGTGTCATTTTGAAGCAGGAGACCGAGCAGCGAAAAAAGAACCAGTACGACCCAATACCCAATCATAAACTTCAGCAGACCTTTCCACCTGCCGCCTTTCCCGGAAGAACAGGAGAGCCAGCTCGCATAACCGCTGATAAAGCAAAAAATCGGAACGCAAATATCGCCGAATAAGCCCAAATAATACACGATTGGGGTATTTCCGATATAGAGAAACGGCTGATATGGCAAATGATCCTTGCGGCAGAAAAGATGCAGCATCAGCAAGCCGATGATTGCAATTCCTTTCAGCATTTTGGAATCGTGCTTTGACATCTCCATTTCTATTTCACCAAATTCTCAAGCTTTGTAATTTCTTCTCGATTGGTATAGTCCCGTTCGTTGCAGGCTTTTGAGAGCTGCCGCATTTTATCGGGATCGGACAGCAAGGCTGCAATTCCCTGTGCACAGGCTTCGTTGTCCAAGGGGACGACCACGCCGTCTACGCCGTTTTCAAGCTGGCTTCCGGAAGTGGGATAGTCCGTGATGACGACGGGTTTGCCGAGCATCTGCGCCTCCCGGACGGCAACGCACTTGCCCTCGTATCTCGACGGCTGGACATAGAGATCACAAGCCTTAATATAGGGATACGGATTTTCCTTTTTGCCCAAAATGATGACCCGATCCTGCATCCCTGTTTCTTCGATTTTCTGCCGAATCAGCGGCTCATCGCCACCGTACCCCACCAGATACCAGTTAACATCACAGCCCAGCTCAACGATCTTTTTGCAGATCGCCGGTACATTTTCGAAGTTTTTCTGATAGGAAAATCTTCCGACAGACAGTAAACTCCATCGTCCGCCAACACAGAGCGAATCTTCCGGTAACGCCTGCGCTTGCTTGTCAATCAGCGTTTTGGGCAGAATATTTTCGATCAAAACGATCTTATCGGACAACGACGGAAATGCCTTCAAGAAGCCCGTCGTCACATCCTCGGAAATCGAAGCGATATGGTCATAAACACCCCAGATTTTCAGTTCGGAGTCCGTGTCGATATGGACAAAAGAGTAATCTGTGTGGATCCATGCGATTTTTTTCTTTGCCCGAACCTTCTCGGCAACAAAATAGTGCGGCGTTAAAAAACTGATCGCAAGATCATACTCCGTATCCGGCTGAATCGGCGGCATCAGGTGCTTGACATACTTATGGCTATAATCCAACGCCGTAAAGCTCTCCGTATAGCCGTGCTTTCGGTCATAGCGTTTTGCTTTCCACTTGCCGTAAGCCCGTGCAAATGTCAGCCGCACAAAGCCCTCTTTCAGCGTCTGTTGCATCGGACGGGCTAAAACGGTATATTCGGGAATTTCCGGCAGGAGGCGAATGTTCTTCGGAATCAGCGGCAAAAGCTCCCCCTGATGCCGAAGCAGAAAAAGATCGACCTCGTATTTCTCCGTGTCGATATTTTCCAGCAGACCCAAAAGCGCACGCTCCGCACCACCGATCTCCATGGCGTGCGAAAGAATCAAGATCTTCTTCATTTTTTCTTTTCCCCCTTGATTCTTGTCCAAAAATCAACGCCGAAAATGCGGTGCAGCGGACGGGTGAACTTTGAGCGGATTCTTGCGCCTTTGCTCAGGCAGCTCCCCATATACCAGTGAACAGAGACAGTATTTTTTGTCTTTTCCAGCCGTCCTGTCGTGCTTTCGTAGGGGTTAAAGTATTCTTTCGGATAGACCGTTCCCCAGTCAAAACGCTGCAAGGTTCCGTCCGGTCGCAATCCCAAACGCACCAAAGCGGCCGTGTTCAGCTTCGGGCACATGACGGTTCCGTGCTTCCCGTCCAGTAGCGGTTCATATTCCTCCAACATCGTCTTTAAGGCGAGGCCGCTTGCGGCCGAGCCGAAGGCGAGGCCTGTATTACATTCTCCGGCGTTTTTCGGCTCCGTTTCGAAGCCGAAAAACGCCTCTTGTTCCAGGAGGAAATCCGGCGACCGAAGCAATTCGACATCCGTGTCGAAATACAGTCCGCCGTTCTGATACACCACCAACAGGCGCACATAGTCGCTCAAAAATGCGTATTTCTTATTGTCGTAGCACCAACGGGTATAGGGATTTGTGTCGAGATCGAAATTGTCCTCGTTCCATTCGATGATCTCGTAATCGGGGCAGTATTTTTTCCAGCTTGCAATGCATTTTTCGGCCAGTTTCGGTTTTTCTCCTCTGCCAAACCAGCAGTAGTGAATGATTTTCGGAATCAAGCAGCTCACTCCTTATGAGAAAATGCTGAATAGTGAAACATGATTGAATTGATCGTAGGTAATTGCGATACTTCCGATTTTTGTCATATCCATCAAGAAATAGGCAAAGAAAAATGCGTAATAACCCACGGTCAAGAGCTTCCCCTGTCGCTTATCTGACCAGATCACATCCAGCATTTCCGGAATTGCAATGGTAGACATTGCGAAAAAATAAGATGACATTCGACCGAAATAGATTGGATTCATAAAAAGTCCCATAGAGACAAAAGCGAAAGAAATAACGCGCATATTCAGCCCGAGAGTCAAATATCGACTTTCCTTTGCATTGATCTCTTTCCGGTAAATCAAGGATAGAAGAACGGGAATTGCCTCCACCGCAACACGCATGGGGTTGATGGTATAATCGTCAAACGTTGTATCCGAATAGTCCTTTCCCAATATACCGAGGAGATCAAAAAGGCTGTCCAAATTCATAAAGGCAAGCACACAGACGATGATAACAAGCACCGTTTTTCCGTCCCACACCCGTTTGGTAAGGAGCGGAATACAGAGCAGACACCAAATATAGGGGTGGAACGTCGACGCCAGCCAAAGCAGCAGAAGTGCGCGAAAATATTTTTTGTCAAAGTAGGCAGCAATGGCATAGAGGCTGATGCCGACCGCGATGGATTGCTTGATGCCGCCCATCGATGAGACAAAAACGCCTATGCCGAAGAAGAAAATCATTCCGCCGAACTTCTGCGTATGCCTTGTAAAAAACGGAAGATACAGGAGAACGATCAAGCAAGATGTTACAAAGATGAACACTTGCGGGTCGTCACTGACAAACCGCTTCAGCAGACGTTCATACAGTTCAAATCCGCCGTAGGAATCAAAGATGCCGCCCAAATCCAGCACAGTCGCATCGACCAAACGGAAACCGTACATGTAGGTAGTGGTATCATTATACTTACTGCGCAAACCGGCAAACAGCGCAAAGGCAATATTGATTGCAAAGTAGGCCACTTTGGATGTCAAATCATGAGATATGCCGATTTTCGCAGACGACGTGCTCCCCACCCGACCCTGCACAAAGTAGCCGAGAGCCGTAGCGGCAAGTATCAAAACGATCAGGTCAATCAAAGCAATCTCCTCAAATCAGGCACCGAGCTTCTTTCTGTGCAGGCGGTTGTATAAAAACGGCGGCAGAAGTCCCACGAGTATGAATCGCAGGGAGTAAAGATACCGACGCTTCGGCAGACCGAAAGTCTTGACCGCCAGGTGGGAGACATACGCCTCGTTCAGGCGGTAGCGGAACTTGCGGCGATTGGCGGCGTTGCGGTCGTCACGCATCTTATACAGTGGCTCGG
>CAZPRA010000009.1:0-21140 GCA_964588975.1 uncultured Oscillospiraceae bacterium
CTGCGCCGGATGGCTCAGGGTGCTTAGGCAGCTTGTCAAAAAAGTCTTTTTGACAAGCTGCTTTCAAAATTGCAAAATAGATTTTGTAGTGTGATATTTTGCAATTTTGTCGCCTGCGGGCGGGCTATTGAACGTGAAAGGACACCCTGACGGTTTCCTTTCACACTTTTCTTCCCTCCGAAACGGCAAATATTACGTTTTTTGACACTCTGCCGAAGCCACCCTGCGCCGGATGGCTCAGGGTGCTTCGGAATACAATAATAATATCGGGAATGCTCGTCAGGAGTGTTCGGTTTCCTGTTCAGCAGACGGCTCATAGGAGGGATTTTCCGGGAGGGCTGACTCGGACGGGGCATTTCCGGCGGCGCGTGCGGCAGCCTTTTTGGCTTTTCGAGCCTTCAGGTCGATCAGCTCCGCGCCCGAGGCACCGGCGGCGATGACAAGGCAGCCGAGAAACAGCAGGACGGCTGCCCAAATCGGCTGCGAGCGCAAAAAACACGCCACGGCACCGGCAGCGCAGCCGTAGCCGCCAAGACGCGTGAGAACGGCAAGAAGGGTTGCAGTCTTGGTATCGTGCCGAAGTCGCATAGCTGCTTTCTTTTCTTTCGGATCCATCAAAATGCTCCTATCGTTTTTTTAAAGTATAGCACAAACGCGGGCGGAATGCAACAAACGTTCGCGGCAAAAAACGGCTTGAGTTTCACAGCAGCTTACAAAAATGGAAAAAATTTCTATTTTTAAAAGTTATGGTTGCAAAATGAAACAAATCGAGGTATACTTAATTTAATACTTTAATACTTTGCAAACGGCGGAAAGGAACGGTGGAACGTATGAAGAAGATTAAATTGTTGGCAGTTGTTCCCTATGAAGGGCTGGCAGAGGCGGTCAGCGTTGTCGCGGGGAAATATGCCGAGTCGGTGGAGACGACGATCCGCGTGGGCGACTTGCAGCAGGGCCTGGAATGTGCGCTGCACGCGGAGCAGGAGGGCTTTGACGTTGTGATGTCCCGAGGCGGCACGGCAGAGCTTTTGCTGAAGCATCTGGAGCTGCCGGTTGTGAATATTGAGGTTTCCGGCTATGATTATATGCGCGCCATCAAAATGGCAACTGCAATCACCGGGCTGAAGGCAATCGTCGGCTATTCCTCCATCACCGGCCATGCGCAGAGCGTAGCAACGCTCTTGAACGCGGACGTGTGCATTGAGACGATCCAGTCTGCCGAGGACATTCAGGAAAAGCTGAAAGAACTGCTTCTCCGGGGATGCAGTCTGGTCATCGGAGATGTGGCCACCTATCGCATTGCACGGGAAATGGGAATGAACGCCATGCTTATCACCTCGGGAGAGGAGAGCATTTCCGGTGCTTTTGAGACTTCTATCTGGCTGATGCGGGCGTTCTCCGGCCTGAAAGAGCGCTTCGCGCGGCTGGAAAGCCTCTGCAAATGCGGGCAGACCCTTATGGTGCTCATCGACGGAAATGGTGCGCTACGCTTTGAGAGCAGGGCACTGTCTTCCGTGGGGCTGAGCGTGGATGCGCTGCAAAAGCTGCTGCATCCGGCGCCGCAAGAGCGTCGCGAGAATATCGTTTTGCAGAAGGCGGATCATATTTATAATGTAGCGCTGACGCCCAAATGGGACGACGCCGGAGCGGTATACTATTGCTTTGACATTTTGCCACAGAAAATGGAACGTGCTGAGGGATTGCAGGGCGTGGAGATTGAGAATTACCGGGTGTATCTCCACAGCACGACAGAGCCCTTTGACGCCGTAGGCGTTTTTGACGCCGACACCGTGCGCGATGCCATTGCGTTTGGTCAGACGAACCGGCCGGTTTACATCACCGGACGTTCGGAGGCCGAAAAGCGCAGCATTGCCCGCTGTGTGCACCGCTACTCGGAGCGCTGGGCGCTGCCCTTTGTGCAGATCGACTGCGAGCTGACCGACCCGGCCGTAGCGCTGCGGGCTTTGGCGGTGGGCGATCCGGGAAGTGCGCTCTACTGCGGCGCAACGCTTTGCTTTGCCGAGCTGGACTGCCTGACGCAGGCGCAATGGCAGGCGTTGCGCAGGGAGCTTTCGGTGCTGGATACGGAACGCTACCGCCTGCTTGCCACCGCTTCGGCGGGAAGTGTGTTTTCGCAGAAGGATGACGCATGGCTGCTGCAAACCTTCCCTCTGCGGCTGCATATTGCCGAGTCCAGTCATTGCGCACAGGATTTGGAGCGCTTTGTGAATTTGAACATTATTGCCTTCAATTCGGAATATGGCAAGCAGGTCGTTGGCATGGAGCCTGAGGCAATGGCACACCTGCTGCAATATCCGTGGGGTTCGGATATGGAGCGGATGCGCTCTGCGGTGGGACAGCTTGTGCTGCTGGCGCAGAGCCCTTATCTGACGGTTGCGGATGTGCGTCATGCGATGACGAACTGCTACCCCAGAGGCGAGGAGAACGAGATCAGCTTGCAGGGCACGCTGGCGGAGATTGAGCTACAGATCATCCGCCGGGTACTGAAAGAGGAAAAGGAAAACTATTCCAAAACAGCCGCACGGCTTGGCATTGGCCGCAGCACACTGTGGCGCAAGCTGGCAGATGACAATGAAACAAAAAAAGAACCATAAAATCCTGGCGGACGCGTTTCAAATAGAAACGCGTCCATTATTTTTTAAAATAAAACCAAATATCGGTTGACAATAGTTCCAAAATGATGTATTCTATAATCAAGGAAAAGAAAATAAGTTTCATTTTGGTTCGTGGAGGAACAACTATGGAATTACGACCGATTTTGGGTATCACCATGGGCGATGTGTGCGGCTGCGGGCCGGAGGTCGCCATCCGGGCGCTGATGCGTCCGGAAACCTACGACCTTTGCCGGCCGGTGATCATTGGCTCGGCACAGATTGCGGAGCGTGCCATGCGGCTGCTTGACGCACGGGAGCTCCGAATTCATCCCATTGGCCGCATTTCGGACGCAGAGTTCATCTTCGGATGTGTAGACGTATTTGACCTGCCTCTGCCGGTGCCTGCGCAGGAGGTGCCCTATGGCGAGGTCACGACGCTCGGAGGCGAAGCGGCTTTTTGCGCAGTGCGAACGGCCATTGAGCTTGCCATGAAGGGAGAATTGGACGGAACGGTCACAGGGCCGTTGAATAAAGAAGCACTGCACCTTGCGGGGCACGCATTCAGCGGCCATACGGAAATTTTCGCGCACTTTACCGGGACGAAGGACTATGCCATGATGCTGGCCGATGAGGATTTGCGCGTGGTTCATGTGTCCACCCATGTTTCGCTTCGCGAGGCCTGTGAGCGTGTGAAAAAGGAACGGGTCTACCGCTGCATTCACCTTGCGGCGGACGCCTGCCGTGATATTGGCATAAGCGAACCACGCATAGCGGTCGCGGGGCTGAACCCGCACGCCGGAGAAGGCGGACTGTTTGGTCGCGAGGAAATAGAGCATATCCAGCCGGCTATTGAGCTGGCACGTGAGGACGGGCTTTGCGTGGACGGCCCGATCCCGCCGGATACGGTTTTCAGCAAGGCCAAAGGCGGGCTTTATGATATCGTTGTTGCGATGTACCACGATCAGGGGCATATTGCGCTGAAGGTGGGCGGCTTTGTGCTGAACAGGGCAACGGGAAAATGGAATTCCGTTCAAGGCATCAATATCACCCTAGGGCTGCCAATCGTGCGCGTTTCCGTGGATCACGGAACGGCTTTTGACGTTGCGGGAAAGGGAATTGCCCGCTCTGACAGCATGGAAAATGCCATTTCCGCCGCCGCGAGACTGTCTGCGGCGCGGAGCCGATCGATCAGAAGACGGTCATAGAAAATGACCTCATACTGTGTTTCTTTCAAAAGTAGACATTTTTGACAAGCTGAATGACCTGCTTTTGCCGAACTGCCGGTGCCTGTCGGAAGCAGAGCGCCGAAAAAGCGAGGGGTTAACATGAAGGATGCTGTAATTATCGCGGACGATTTAACGGGCGCGTGCGACACGGGCATTAAGCTGGCGGCCAGAGGCCACGAGGTGGAGGTCGTTCTGGATGCCCGTTTTCTCCCGGAAAAGCCTTTGCACGGCGGAGGCATTTCCTATACAATCAATACCAACACCCGCAGCGCGGAAACGGATGAAGCATATCGCACCGTCTACCGTGTGACTTCTGCCATGAATGCCATGCAACCTTGCCTGCTGTATAAAAAAATCGACTCCGTTCTGCGGGGCAATCTTGTTGTGGAGATTGACGCTGTGCTGGATGCGGCAGGGCTGGAAACGGCGCTCATTGCGCCTGCGCTGCCCCAAAGCGGACGGGTCGTGCGAAACGGAGTGCTTTATGTGGACACGCCTTCGGCAAAGCCTTTTTCGCAGGACGTTGCGGCGGCGCTCTTTGGCACGGCGCCAAGGCAGGATTGTGCCCATATTTCCCTGCAAGAGGTGCAGGCCGGAAGCGAAAGTCTGCGCGAAAAAATCTCCCGCGTGCAAAAACAGCGGTATCGCTACTGCATTGTCGACGCGCAGACACGAGAGGAGCTTTCGTGTATTGCGCGGGCGCTGGAAGCGTTGGAGGGTATCCTGCCGGTGGGAAGTGCAGGGCTTGCAGAGCAGATGTTTGCAACCATGCCGACCGATGCGGCAGAGCGTGGCGTGACTTGCCGGAGTATGGAGAAGGACACGCTTGGGCTGCTTGTGGTGGCCTCCAAGCATCCGCTGGCGATTGCCCAGCTTGGGCGCCTGAGAGAGCGAAAGGACACTGCTTTTTTCACCTTCAGCACGCAAGCGCTGAAACGTGAGACACCGGAGCAGATCGCTACTCGGCTTGCCAGGCACATCCTTGCGCATTACGAGGCACAAAATGCCACGCGTGTTTACGTGATTACCACGGAGGAAAATATGCTGGGAATTTGCGAAGGCCGCAGCGGATTTTCCGGCGAGGACCTCAGCGACGATGGGATTGTAACGGCGGCAACGCAGGCCGCTGCGGTCGCAGTGCGAAAGCTGCCCTTCACCGCAGTGATCGCCTCCGGCGGCGACACGGCCAGCGGCTTTCTGTCCCATTTTTCGCAGAGCCATGTGCAGCTTTTGGAAGAACCGCTCCCCGGTGCGGTTGCTGCCAAAATGACAACAGCCGGTGAAGCGGCCAGGCTGCTTCTGACGAAATCCGGCGGCTTTGGGGAAACGGATGTACTGAACAAGCTGACAGACTATATGCTGACGCATCGGGTCGCACAGCCCGATGAGCGCTGACAGGAGGTAAACCATGACACATTCCTATTTTTTGCAAATTCCGCAGCAGGTGTTTTGCGGCGCGGGCGCAGCAGACGAGCTGCCGGATATGCTGCGTGCCAGAGGCGTCCGGCAGGTATGCCTGCTCATTGACCGGGCGGTCTACGCAAGCGAGCTGACCGGGCAGCTTCTTAAGGCGCTGCAATCTGGGTTCAACGGAATTCACGTCGTGACGGATATCCCGCCTGAACCGGAGGAGGGTCAGGTGCGCGGGGTGTTTGAGCGCGTCCGCGAGGCTGTCTGCGATGGACTTGTGGCCATCGGCGGCGGCAGCGTGATGGATACGGCCAAGTTGATTTCGGTCATGTTGACGAACCCCGACTACTATGCCGACCTGACGGACAAAACGGCCATCTGCAAGCCCGGACTTCCGCTGATCGCGGTGCCGACATCCGCAGGAACCGGCTCCGAGGCGACGCCAAACGCAATCGTTTTGCTTCCGGAAAAGAAACTCAAGGTCGGTATCGTCCACCCCTATTTCATGCCAGACGGCGTGATCCTTGACCCGGGATTTACCGTTTCTCTGCCCAAAAGCGTGACGGCGGCGACGGGAATTGACGCGCTGTGCCACTGCGTGGAGACGCTCATCTCCAAAAAGGCAACGCCCTTTACGGAGCTTTACGCGAGAAAGGGGCTTTCCCTGATCGCCCGCTATTTGCGCAGAGCCTATGAAGACGGCACGGACTTGGAGGCAAGAGAGGCCATGCTGACGGCAGCTTTTTACGGCGGTGTAGCCATCACCAGCTCGAGCACGGTCGCCGTCCATGCCCTGAGCTATCCGCTGGGCGGCACCTATCGCATTGCCCACGGCGTTTCCAACGCGATTTTGCTTGTTCCGGTCATGCGGTATAATATGGATGCGCTGGGCGATAAGCTGCCACTGATTGCCGAGGATCTGGGTCTTGCGGCCGAGGGAAAAACGCAGGAGGCGCTTGGGAAAGCCGTGGTGGATGCACTGGCGGCATTGGTGCGGGATGTTCACATTCCCGAAAAGTTGACGCAATTCGGCGTTTTGCCGCAGGATTTGGAGGCACTGACCCTTGCGGCAAGTCAGGTACACCGCCTCTTGGATCAAAATCCGAAGGAAATGTCTCTGGAAGATATTCGCAATATTTATGCACAACTGTTATGAACGGAGGAGCGACAATGGAAAAAGAACTGTATCCCCTGCGCGGTATCGTAACGACGGTGATCTCGGCGTTTCGCGGGGAGAAGAAAGAGCTGGACACGGTTTCACTGGCGAACGAGATCGACATGGCCTGCAAAGCGGGCGTAACGGGCTTTCTGGTGCCCTGCCTTGCAAGCGAGCAATGGCTTCTGACGGATGAGGAAAAGGAGCTTCTGGTAAAAACGACTGCAAAGGCTGCCGTCGGCAGAGCAAAGCTTATCACCAGCATCACCGCGCCGACGGTTCAGGGGCGCATTGAGCTGATGCACCGCTTCCGCGACTGCGGCGTGGACGGCTTCAATATGCAGATGCCCATGGACGATGACAAGGCGTTTTTCGAGGCGCTGGACGCGGTGGATCGCGAGGAGCCGGCCTTCCTGTTTTTGCAGGACGCAGACTTTAACGGCCCCGGCCTCCGGGAGGAACTGATCGTCCGAGCCTTCCGGGAATATAAGAGCGTGGTCGGCTGCAAGATAGAGAACAAGTATACGGCGCCGAAGTGCAGCCGGATCCTTGCGGCGACCGAGGGAAAAATGCTCGTGGCGAGCGGCTGGGGAAACGACCAGCTTCTGGAGCTGCTTGACCGTGGCGTCCACACGGTCATGCCTTCCGGAATGTTCGAACTCTGGACAAGAGTTTATAATCTGCACGCCTCGGGCGACCGTGAGGGCGCTAAGGAGCTGTTTTATGCCATGCTGCCCATCGTGACTTTCACCCGCCAGTCTCAGGAGCTCAACCGCTGGTTCCACAAGCGCTATCTGCGCACCTTTGGCGCATTTGCGGAGGAAAGCTCCCGCGAGGAAGTGTTTTTGGATGACTACCACCGAAAATACGCCGATGAGCTGATCGAGCGGGCAAAGCGGCTCATTGCGGAAAGCGCAAAAGGAGGAAAACAATGAATCAGAAAATCAAGGGTATCATTGCGGCAATGGTCACGTCCATGAACCCGGACGAAAGCCTGAACGAGGCGGAGATCCGCCGCCAGGTCAACCGCCAGATCGCCGCCGGAGCAGATGCGGTATTCTGCCTTGGCACCAACGGAGAATTCTATATTTTAAGCGAAGAAGAAAAGCTGCGCGTGATTGAAATCGTTGTTGAGGAAACGGCTGGCCGCGTTCCGGTCTATGCGGGAACCGGCTGCCCGGGCACGAAGGCGACCGTTGCGCTTTCCAAAAAAGCCGAGGCGCTTGGCGTGGATGTGCTTTCGGTGATCAGCCCTTACTTTGCCGCGATCTCTCAGGAGGAGATTTTCCTGCACTACAAGACGCTTGCGGAAAGTGTGTCGCTGCCCATCGTGATGTACAATATGCCGGCACGCACTGGAAACAATATCGCGCCCGAGACGGTTCGCGCACTGGCGCAAATCCCGAATATCGTGGGCGTAAAGGACAGCTCCGGCAACTGGGATAACCTCAAGGCGTATATCGGCTGCACGAAGGATCTGGATTTCAGTGTGCTTTCCGGAAACGATTCTCTGATCCTTCCGACGCTTCAGGCCGGTGGCGCAGGCGGCATCACTGCCGTGGCGAATATCTATCCGTATACCATGGTGTCCATCTACCGCCGCTTCCTTGCGGGAGATTTGGAGGGCGCCTCTGCCGCACAGGACAGCATCGCCGCGATCCGTGCCTGTTTCAAATTCGGCAATCCCAACACCGTCACCAAAACGGCGGCAAATCTTGCCGGGCAGAAGGTCGGCCCCTGCCGCGCACCGTTCCATTATCTCAGCGATGAAGCCAAGGCCAAAATTGCCGAAACGCTTGCGCAGGACGCGGCAAAGGGCATG
Organism: uncultured Oscillospiraceae bacterium; assembly: GCA_964588975.1. GTDB lineage: Bacteria > Bacillota > Clostridia > Oscillospirales > Oscillospiraceae > JAZOXB01. Next base: position 8,230 of record CAZPRA010000009.1, read on the forward strand.
AAATAACCACCGAAACACGGGTCTTCCTCCAAAGCGGGGCACAGCCAAACGGCTGTGTCCCGCAGTTTATCAATAAGCGCACCGGGGAAGCCGCAGGGCTTCCCCGGTGCATTTTTTGAACCGAAATTATTTCACGATGCAGGTCACATCGCCAATGCCGTCGACCTCGCAGCGCACAACATCGCCCGGTTCCAAAAAAGGACGGCCAGTGTCGCGCAGCGTTCCCAAGGGCGTGCCCGTGGACAGAAGGCTTGCGCCGTAAAGCACGCCGGCGCGGGAGAGATCCGCAATGGCATACTCCGGCGAAAAGATTTGCTGCCGCGTGCTGCCTGCCTGACACATTTCGCCGTTCACATAGGAACGCAGGCAGAAGCAGTGTCCCGGCTCAAATTCGTCCGCGCTGACGATATACGGCGCCATGGGCAGAAAACCGTCCAGCGAGGTAGCCAGATAAGGACGGCGATGGCGCACGGTCACGTCGTGCGCGATAACATTGTTGATAACTGTATAGCCGAAAATGCGCTCGGGCGCGTCGGGACGGCAGAGAACGGCAACGAGCTCCACCTGAAAGTCCAACTGCGAAAGAAAACCGGGATAACGCGGGATACTGTCGCCGGTGGTGGTGGCAAGCGTTGCTTTTTTATAGTAATAGGTCGGAAGCAGTATGCCGGATGCGGCCTGAGCGCGTTTTTCAGCCGCCATTTGTTCCGTGGAGCAATAATTATTCTCCATGATGATCACCTCTTGCAGAGGTTCCGGGATAGGCGCGGTCAGCCTGACCTGCTCCAGCGGAATTCCCTCCAGCACGTCAAGACGACTGCGAATACGCGCAACGTCGCTGAGGTCCGACTGCGCGATAAAGCTTTGCAGGTCGATCTGTTCATATCCAAGCGCACTCAGAGGGCAGACGCGCTCGCCTTTGAGCACACCCGGCAGAATTTTGCCGTCCTGAATATAAGATACAAATTTCATAACGTGCTCCTCTCCTCAACGGTGTTGGTCAGCGTGCCAATGCCGCCAATGGTGCATCGGATCACATCGCCCGGCAACAGCAGCAGCTTGTCGGGCTCTCCGGCGTGAAGGTTTGCCGGTGAGCCGGTGGAGATCATGGTTCCGGCCTTCAGGGTCATATTCTGGCTCAGCTCGCTGACGATATAGGGAATGCTGAAAACCAGAGAGGCGGTGTTTCCTTTTTGCCGGGTTTTTCCGTTGACGGTCAGCTCCAAATCAAACAGCGGTTCGCGCTCAAATTCGTCTGCCGTGACCACCCATGGGCCAACTGGCATATAGCCGTCGAGACTTTTCCCCAAAAAGGGCTGCGTATAGGCGCTGTTGATGCGCGTATCGCAGACGTCGTTGGCGACGGTATAGCCCAGCAGGTAGTCCGCGACCTGCTCTGGTCGGATGTTCAGCGCATCCTTTTTCAGTACGGCGCAGACCTCAACGCCGACATCCAGATTTTCCGCGTAGCCAGGGAAAAAGGGGATGGGGTCGCCGTCACCGGTGGCGTAAGCAACACGCTTGGAAAAATAAATGGGTTTGCTGACCTGCGCGGTTGAGGCCGCCTCGCCGCGCAGACGGGCGATCTCCTCGGCGTGCGTGCGGAAATTATAGCCGATGCAGATCATATCGCGGCGCAGAAATGGAATCGGTGGGCACTTGCCCAGCGCTTCAAGCGGATAGGAAAGCTTGTCTGCGGGCGATGAGAGGGCGCGTTTCAGGCCGTCAAACACCTCGTCGTCCCACGCCTCCAGCCACGCTTGCAGCGTTGAAAAGGGAAGTCCGAACTGCGACAGCGGGTAGACCCGCTTGCCGTCTTCGGAGACGATGCCGACGGCTTCGGCACCGTCTTTGCGATAGGTAAGGATTTTCATGACAGACTCCTTTTGTGCAAAAATGGAACAGCTTGTCCAACTGTACGGGCTAACCCCATTATAGCACAGGGTTGAACAAAAGGCAATCCCAAATAAATACAATATTGGATAAAATCGGACATACCGTAGGTTCAAAATGAAACACAACGTTTCGGAACGGAAGGAAAAACTTCCAAACCAGCAAGGGAAGTTGCCGGAAATAATAGGAAATTGTGGACGACCCGTGCGCGGTGAGCTGAAATGGTAGTGCATTTTGACAAAAAGTAAAGCGATAAGTGGTCTAAAATGAAACGCAATTTAGTCAAAAGTGAGAACGTGAATTGGAAGAAAAGAAATTCTTGCAATGCAGAACGCCTTATGATATAGTTAGCATAGAAGTTTGTGAAACACATTGCGGCGAGAACAGGAAGAAGCAATGTAAATATGAAACACAAGCGAACGGTTTGGAGGTAAATCGAAATGAGTTTGGTAAATCTTGATGTGACCCGTCCGGCAAAGGAGATCGTAGAAGGCTTCCGTGGCGTTTCCGTTGCCACGGCGCACGAGGCCATGGGCAGAAAGGGCTATCTGGATCCTGCGATCCGCCAGTTCTATCCCGGAATGAAGCTTTGCGGCACGGCAGTCACCTGCGAATGCTTTGAAATGGACAACCTGACGCTTCACGCAGCCATCCACGTTGCCCAGCCTGGCGATGTCATTGTTTGCACCATGGGCAATTATGAGCAGCAGGGCCCCTTCGGTGACTGCCTGGCAACGCTTTGCATGGCTCGGGGAATTGAAGGTCTGGTCCTTGACAGTTGCGCCCGCGACGGCGAGACGATCAACGAAATGGGCTTCCCCGTTTTCTGCAAGGGTCACTGCGTGAACGGCACCAACAAAGAGCGCTTCGGAACGGTGAACCATCCCATTGCCATCGGCGGTCAGGTCGTGCGCGCCGGCGATATCGTCATTGGTGATGACGACGGCGTTGTGGTCGTTCCGGCCGAAATTGCGGAGGATGTGCTTCGCATCAGTCTGGAGCGTTTGGCCAAGGAGGTCAAGACTCGGGAGATGTTCCGTTCTGGTATTGATTCTTGGACAAAGAACAACTTTGGGGATAAGGCAAGAAAGCTCGGCTTTGATGTTCAAATCTGAACGGATTGTCTTTTACCATATAATATTATAAAGGAGCAGGAAAAAATGAAAAAATTGATTGCAGTCATACTTTTGGTTTCCCTAGTCCTTTGCATCTTTGCTGGCTGCGCAAAGGATCCGCAAAACCCTGGCGTTTCCAACGAACCGGACGCTCCCACTGGAGAGAAGAAGACCGTTTTGAACATCGGTCTGAACTCAAACATCGTGGGTCTTGACCCGCTGAACACCAACTCCAATTCCTCCCGCGCCTTTGTTTATGCCGTGTTTGAGCCGCTCATCGACTATAACCATGAGGGTCTGGCCAGCGAATTCATTCCTTGCTTAGCCACGGACTGGTCTGTGGATGACACCGGCTGCGTCTGGACATTCCAGCTTCGCGAGGGCGTCAAGTTCCACAACGGCGAGGACTTTACCTCAGCAGACGTCGTTGCGACCTATCAGCGTTTGCTAGATGATACGAGCCTTGCGCTGAAGTCTGCATTCTGGACGTATTTGGATTATGTCAATGCCGTGGATGACTACACGGTGGAGATCGCCACCAAGGAGCCTTATGCTGCGGCACTGATCTCCGTTGCCATGACGCCCATCATCCCCGATGAAGCCTATGCCGAATACGGCGAGGATTTCTGGAACAACCAGATGCTCTACGGTACCGGCCCGTGGAAGTTCTCCGAATGGGTCGACGGTGCATATCTGCACATGGTCAAGAATACGGAATACTGGAACGATGAATACCAGACGGATATTGAGGAGCTGTATTTCCGCTTCCTGACGGAAGTTTCCACGGCGATCGCGGCGCACATCTCCGGCGACCTGGATGCTTATATCGTCAACGGCGGCATCGACAGCGAGCTGCTTTCCATGTATAGCGGCTACGATAACATTGAGCTAATCACCAAGGAAACGCAGAACTTCATCTATCTCGGTTATAACTTCAGTGATGACAGCGCCTTTGCAGATGACCTGGTTCGTCAGGCGGTGGACTATGCCATTGACCGCGAGCAGCTCTGCGCCACCATCTACAGCGGCAATGCTAAGACCTCCAACAGCGTGGTGCTTCCCTCTATGGCCGGATATGACGAGACGATCCCTGCCTATGAATACGACCCGGAGAAGGCAGCTTCGCTTCTTGACCAGAGCAGCTATGACGGCCACGAGATTACGCTCTATACCAGCAACTCCCTCTCCAAGGGCAAGGATCAGTGCCTTGCCATAGCGGAAATGCTCAACGACGTGGGCTTTAACGTAAAGGTCGAGGCCATGGAAAGCGCCGCCTTCACCGAGCTCAGAAAGAGCGCCAACTACGAATTCTTCCTCATGAACGATCAGCCCATGGGCGGCGACCTTGCCAAGTACTTCAGTCAGAAGATCCTCTCCGACGCACACAAGCACGAATATCAGAATGAGGATTTGATGGAGCTGGCCCGCAAGGTGCTCACGACCATCGACGTGGACGAAAGACAGGACTATCTGACCGCCGCTGCACGCATGATGCGTGAGGAAGCAGCACCCCACACGATTTTGTACTATCTGGTGCAGACCCAGGCCATCAACTATGGCGTCACCGGTTTGGAAATGTATAACGACACCTGCTACAGCGTCAAGTATATCGGCTGGGACGAAACGCTTGCAAAATAATCTCCGCCGTGCCTGACGCACAGGCATCAGCCGCCCGGACAAAGACCCTGTGAGGGAGCTTACGCTTCCTCACAGGGTTGTCGGGAATTATGAACACAGGGGGATAACGCCTTGCTGAAATACATACTCAAGCGATTGGGACAAATGCTGATCGCGCTGTTTTTTGTGTCCGTCATCGCTTTTCTGCTGATCCGCCTTGCACCGGGCAATCCCGCGCTTATGCTTGCCGGTGATGGCGCGACGGACGCGGAGGTGGCGGCCATCACTGAAAAGCTCGGTTTGGACAAGCCGCTCATCACACAATATCTGAAATATATGGCGGGTATTTTCCAGGGCGATCTTGGAAAATCCACGTCTTATGGCATGGAGGTCATTGAGCTGATCAAGAACCGCCTGCCCAACACCATCAAGCTTGCCTCTGCAACGGTGCTCTTTGGCTGCATTCTTGCCATTCCTCTGGGCATTCTTGCGGGCTCTCACCGCGGCACGGTCATCGACTTTTTCTCCATGCTCTTTGCCCTTCTGGGACAGTCCATGGCGAATATGTGGAAGGCAGTTCTGCTGATCTTTATTTTCTCGGTCAACCTGAAATGGCTGCCGTCCATCGGCATGGGAGGGATAGAGTATTATATCCTTCCGGTCATCACGCTGGGCTGGCAGATGTCCGCGGAGGTTACGCGAATATCCCGTTCCGGCATGATCGACACTCTTCACGAGGACTACATCACGGCGACCTACGCCAAGGGCATCCACCCGCTGGTCGTCCGTTGGAAATATGCGTTTAAAAACGCAGTTTGCCCGGTCGTCACCTGCGTCGGGCTCCGTTTCGGCACCATGCTTGCCGGCACCATCATCGTGGAAGCGATTTTCTCATGGCCGGGTCTTGGACAACTTCTGAACACGGCAGTCAACCAGCGTGACTATGCGCTGGTGCAGGCGTTGCTTCTCCTGTCCGGCGTGATGTTTGGCCTGATCAACTTCTTTGTGGATATCATCAATTCTCTGATTGATCCGCGCATTAAACTGAAATAGGAGGAGAACATGAACAGAAGCCTACTGCTCCGCCGGATGCGGCACAACGTATTTTTCATGTCCGGCGTTATCATTATGACCTGCATGGTTTTGCTTCTCCTGATATTGCCCCAGTTTTTGCAATATGACGCGGAGAAGAATTCCCTTACAGAAAAATTTATGGCACCTGAATACTTCAGCCGTGGCTTTGAAGGTCACATCCTCGGCACCGACCAGCTTGGACGCGACGTCCTTGCCAGAATCGTTGCCGGCGGACGAACCTCCATCATGATCGCGCTGATCGTGGTATTTTTTGAAGTGGTGCTCGGAACAACGCTGGGGCTTTTGGCCGGCTATTTTGGTGGCTTTGTCGACACACTGATCATGCGCGTGTGCGATGTTCTTCTTGCCATACCGAACCTGATTTTGGCAATTGCGATTATGGCGGTGATGGGCTCCAGCATTACAAATCTTGTCATCGTTCTGTGCTTCTCGGGCTGGGTGCAGATTTGTAAGCTGACCCGTAACAACGTGATGGTTGCCAAAAATATGGAATATGCCAAGGCATCGCGCGCCATTGGCGCGAGCAACAGCCATATCATGTTCCGCCAGATCCTTCCCAATGTTACGACCAATATTCTCATCGTGGCCAGCCAGAAATTCGGTCAGGCGATTTTGACGGAGTCGGCACTGAGCTTCCTGTCTCTCGGCATTGCGGCACCCACGCCTTCCTGGGGCAATATGATTGCAGACGGCCGCCTTTACCTGACCGTTTATCCCTGGATCGCCATGGCCGCCGGACTTGCGCTGATGCTGTGCGTTTTGGGCGCCAACTTCCTGGGTGACGGCCTGCGTGACGTGCTGGATCCCAGACATTGAGCGCGGAAAGGAGAAAGCTATGGACAACTACAACGACAATCTGGTCGAAATCCGAAATCTGACCGTGACGTTTCAGACCGAGCGCGCGACGGTTCATGCGCTCAACGGGGTCGACCTTACCATTCGCCGGGGCGAATCGCTGGGGCTCGTGGGCGAAACGGGCGCCGGAAAAACAACAACGGCCATTTCTCTGCTGCGTCTGCTGCCCTCCAACGCAAAGCTGCTCGATGGCGAGCTTTACTATGACGGCGAATCGGTCATGGACATGGCGCCCCGGGAGATCCGGGAAAAACGCGGCAACAAAATCGCCATGATTTTCCAAAATCCGCTAACCTCTCTCAATCCGGTCTTCACGGTTGGTGAGCAGATCGCCGTCCTTCTGCGGGTGCACCGGGGTATGAAGCGCAAGGAGGCCATGAAGCACGCCGGAGAGCTTTTGGAGCAGGTGGGAATTCCCGCCTATCGAGTGAAGGATTATCCGGGGCAGTTCAGCGGCGGTATGCGCCAGAGAGTCGGAATTGCGGCAGCCATTGCCTGCGACCCTGAGCTGCTGATTGCCGACGAGCCGACAACGGCGCTCGATGTGACGATTCAAGCACAGATTTTGGAACTGATGGCAAAGCTTCAGAAGGAGCGCAAGACCTCCCTTTTGATGATCACCCACAATCTGGGTATCATTTCTGAGCTGTGCCAGCGCGTAGCGGTGATGTATGCCGGCCGCATTATCGAATACGGAACGGTGCGCGAGGTGTTTTTGCACCCGTCGCATCCCTATACCGTTGGGCTTCTTGCGGCTCTGCCAAATCTTGACACCCATCAGGAGCGCCTGAATGCGATCCCGGGACAGGTGGCAGACCCGCAAAATCTCCCCACAGGCTGCGCCTTCCATCCGCGCTGCGAGCACTGCACACAGCGCTGCATGACGCAGCGCCCGGAAATGTTCCGAATCAACGAGGATCATTTTGTGGAATGCTTCTGCTACGAGGAGGTTTGACGTGGAAAATAAGGATACAAAGAGCCGCAAGCCGCTGGTCAAGGCGGTCGGGCTGAAAAAATACTTCAAAATTTCCAGCAAAAAGATGCTGCACGCCGTTGACGATGTCAGTTTTGAGGTCTATCCCGGAGAAACGCTGGGGCTTGTCGGCGAAAGCGGCTGCGGCAAATCGACGGTAGGCAATGTCGTTACGCGGCTGCTTCCCCAGACGGCAGGGCAGCTTTTCTACGAGGACGAGGATATTTTTCTTGCCAAGGGCGAGGAACGGAAAAAATACTGCCAGAAAATGCAGATCGTCTTTCAGGATCCTTATTCCTCCCTCAACCCCCGCAAAACGATCAAGCAGATTTTAAGCGAGGCATATAACATCCACCGCAAGGACTTTTCCCATAAGCCGATCGATGAACTGGTGAAGGAGCTGTGCGAAAAGGCCGGTATTCCTCTGACGCTGCTGGATCACTACCCCTATGAGCTTGACGGCGGAATGCGGCAGGTGGTTGGAATTGCGCGGGCACTGTCGCTCAATCCCCGCTTTATCGTCTGCGATGAGCCGGTCTCCTCTCTGGATGTCAGCGTGCAGGCAAAAATTATCAATCTTCTGATCGACCTGCAAAAGGAAAACGGCTATTCTTACCTGTTCATCTCTCACGATTTGAGCGTTGTGCGCCATATTTCTCACCGCGTTGCGGTCATGTATCTCGGCCAGATCGTGGAGCTTGCGGACACGGAAACGCTGTTTGCCAACACGATGCACCCCTATTCCGTGGCGCTGCTTTCCGCCGTTCCAAGGGTCAATGTGGATAAGAAGGTGGAGCGCATCGTGCTGAAGGGAGATGTGCCAAGCCCCGTCAACCCACCGGAGGGCTGCCGCTTTGCACCGCGTTGCTGGATGGCAAAGCCGGAGTGCTTTGAAAACAAGACTCATGTGCCGCTGACCGAGGTAGAGCCGGGGCATTTCGTCGCCTGTCCCTATGCAAAGGAGACGGCCGAAAACGCTCAAAAAGCATTGAAGCACCGTCTGGACATACAGAACGAAAACGAGGTATCACTATGAAAATTGCAAAAATCGAAGCATTTCTCTTTTATCCCGGCACGGCGAAAAATATCATGCTGTGCAGAATGGAAACGGACGAAGGGCTCTATGGCTGGGGCGAAGCCTATGTTGTGCGTGGCAAGGAAAAGGTCACAAAGTGCCTGTTTGACGCGGTAGTACCCGTCATGCTTGGCCGCAGCGTCTTCGATGTGCGCCATATGCGCTCCATGCTGTTCCAGGATTTCTCCATCAAGCGCAATTCCGTGGATTTGTTCTCGGTCATCAGCGCGCTGGAGATTGCGTCGTGGGACATCATCGGAAAATATACGGGTCAGCCGGTGTATAACCTCCTTGGCGGCAGACATCGTGAGCGCGTTCGCGTCTACGCCAACGGCTGGTGGAAAGGCGCCGACACCATTGACGAAACGGTCAAGCGCGTTGTCAAGCTGAAGGAGGAAGGGTGGAACGCCGTGAAATGGGATCCCTTCCGCGGACCATGGCGCGAGCAACTCACCCGCGCCGAGGAGGACTATGCGGTCGAAAACATCCGGGCGGTTCGCGAAGCAGTCGGCCCTGACATGGATCTGCTCATCGAGGTTCACCGCCGCCTGTCCGTCTACCATGCCATTCACTTTGCAAACCGGATCGAGCAATATGACCCCTTCGTGCTGGAGGAGCCCTGCCTGAGTGACAATGTTGACGCGATTGCGGAGGTTCGCAGAAATGTATCCATGCCCGTGATGACAGGCGAAACGATGTATACCAAAATGGAGATGAAGTCGGTTTTGGAGAGCCGCGCTGCGGACTATATCAATCCGGATACCTGCTGCACCGGCGGCATCACGGGAATGATGGAGCTGGCGGCCATGGCCGAGCCCTATAGCGTGCAGCTCTCTCCTCATAACTATAATTCCTCGGTGATCGGCCTTGCGGCAACGGTGCATATCTCCGCGATGGTGCCGAATTTCAACATTGCCGAATGCTTTGTGAATATCAAGCCGGGCTGCGACGCCGTCGCAGTTGAACCGCTGACGCTGGATCGCGGCTTCATTGAGCTGCCGACCAAGCCCGGCCTGGGCGTGGATATCGACATGGAAAAGATGAAGAAAATGCCCTTTGAGACGATCCATCTTTCCGCTCTTCCGCAGTATACCTTTGAATATCCCAGAAAGGAAGACTACGTAAAGCGGGTGAAGCAGGATGATTAAGCACGTCACGCTCTGGAAGCTGAAGGAGAACGCCTGCGGCCGGAGCAAGGATGAAAATTACCGCATTTCCAGAGATATGACCTTGGAAATGATGCAGGAATTCCCAAAGCTGCTTCATGCCGAGATCGGTCAGGGCTTCACCTGCGGGAAAAACCGCTACGACCTGTGCAAAATCTTCACCTTTGCCAACCGGGATGATCTGGAGGAATTTCTCCGCAGCCCCATCCACGCAAAATACAAGGCGTTTAACGACCAGATCCGGGAGGCTCATGTGGTCGTGGACTATGAAACGGAGGAATGAGGCATGCAAATCAGCTTTATTGGACTTGGCGATGTGGGCAGCCGCTTTTCCGCCGGAGTTTCGGCGGGCGGCAAAGCCTGTGTTGTGGGCTATGATTTGAAGCTCGGACAAGCGGACTTCTCTGAAAAAGAGGAACGCTGCCGGGCGGCAGGTGTCCGGCTGGCGGAAAGTCCGGCACAAGCCGTTGCAGGGAGCGATATCATCATCGCCGCAACGAGCTGCGCCGAGGCAATAGACACTGCGAAAATGTATCTGCCCTATCTGCATTCCGGACAGAGCTATCTGGACATCAATTCCGCCGTGCCGGAGATCAAGCAGACTTTGGCAGAGCTGGTGAAGGACAGCGGTGCCGCATTTGCCGACGGCGGCATCATGGGCTCGCCGCTGAACGGTGGGCACCGGGTTGAGGTGGTTCTCTCCGGCCCTGCGGCGCGAAGCGTCAGCGCTGCGCTCAATGACTGCGGCATGAACACCCGCTTTATTTCCGACACGGTAGGCCGGGCTTCCAGCCTGAAGATCCTGCGCAGCATTTTCACCAAGGGCCTGGAGGCGCTTTTGCTGGAAAGCTACAGCGCCGCATTTGCCTATGGCGTGCTCGACGAGGTCAAGGGCTCGATTTTGCACATTCTCACCAAGGAGGATTTGGACGTCATGTTCGGCAGAATGCTCCGGACGGACGTGGTTCATGCCAAACGCCGTGCCCTTGAGGTGGGCGCCGTTGCCGAAATGCTTCAAGAAGCGGGAATGGACGCCACCATGAGCGAAGCGGCCTGCAAAAAGCTGCTGTGGTCTGAGCAAAGCGGCGCAAAGGAACACTTTGCGGGAAAGACCCCCGAGGCTTATCTGCCGGTCGTGGAATATTTTTCGGCACTTCGCAGGGAGGAATCAGAGCAATGATCTGGCATATTGTGCTCTGGCGCCTGAAGCCGGAGGCAAAGGCTGACGCGCAGACCTACCGCAAGAACATGGAGCGCCAAACTGCACGTTTTCAGCAAATGCAGGCGGCATCTCCCATGATGCGCACGCTGAAGGTTCTGCACGGCGTCACGCAGGGCAACGACATCTACGATTTTGCCGTGGTCATGGTATTTGACAGCCGGGCTGATCTGGAGGCATTCCAGACCTCACCGGCGCACAGTGACCCCGAGGCAAGAAAATTCGGAATGTCCATCCGCGAAAAAAAGGCAGTCATCGACATTGAGATGCCTTGAGCAAATGGGGTGAGGCTGTGGCTTCGGCAGAGGTAAGCCAGGAAGAAAAATATGCGGTGATGACGGGTCAGCCGGTGGAAAAGCTGGTGTGCCGTCTGGCAATTCCTACCATTGTCTGTATGCTCATCAGCTCGCTTTATAATATGGTCGACACGGTGTTTGTCGGTGAGCTGACCACGCAGGCGGTTGCGGCTGTTGGCGTTTGCTACCCCTTCATGACCTTTGTGCAGGCATTTGGCTATTTTTTCGCCCAGGGCTCCGGGAACTATCTTTCCCGTGCCATGGGCGCCCGTCACTTTGACAAGGCTTCCTGCATGGCTTGCAGCGGCCTTTTGTATGCGCTGATTTTCGGCGTGCTTTTCTCGGCACTGGGCATGGCCTTTGTCGTTCCTTTGGCGAAGCTGCTTGGTGCTTATGACGAAATTTGGAAGGATACGCTGGCCTATCTGCGCTGGATTGTACCGGCCACGCCCTTTCTGATGGGCTCTATCGTCCTGAACCTCCAGCTCCGCTTTCAGGGCAATGCCCTGCGCTCCATGGTCGGCATCGGCAGCGGTGCGGTGGTCAATCTCGTGCTGGACCCTCTGCTGATTTTCGGCTTCAATATGGGTGTATCAGGTGCGGCTCTGGCGACCTTTTTGGGGCAGGTCGTGGGCTTTTTTGTGCTCTATTTGCAGGTGGAAAAGCACGGTGCAGTCAAGCTGCGCTGGCGCGAGTACCGCTTTTCCGGCGAGCTTCTGCTGGAAATGCTGCGCGGCGGCAGTCCTTCCTTTTTCCGTCAGGGCATGGGAAGTGCATCGAATATCTGCCTGAACATGATGGCAAAGCCCTATGGCGCAGCCGCAATTGCCGCCTTTTCCGCCGTTTCCCGCGTTATGAATCTTGCAACTTCAGCAGTCAATGGCTTCGGACAGGGCTTCCAGCCGGTCTGCGGCTTCAACTATGGCGCAAAGCTGCACGGGCGCGTAAAGCGGGCGTATCGCTTCAGTCTGAAGGTGGAATTCGCCGCCTGCCTGCTCTTTTCCCTGCTTGGCCTTCTGTTTGCCGAGCCGATCATTGCGCTCATCCGGGACGAGGACCCTGAGATTTTGCGCATTGGGAAAATGGCGCTGCGTCTGCAATGCCTGACTTTTCCGATGATCAGCGTGGTTTCGCTGACAAATATGACAACGCAGGTGATAGGAAAAACCGTCTTTGCCATCGTTGAGGCAATGGCTCGGCAGGGCGTGTTTTTTATCCCGGCGGCACTGCTGCTGCCATCGCTTCTGGACATAAAGGGGCTTGCCCTTGCGCAGCCTGTCTCCGATGTGTGTGCTGCCGTAATTTCGCTGGTGATTCTCCGCTCCGTCTGGAAGGAGCTTCGCGAGGAACGACCGCGTGACGCGAGTGAAAGAAGCTTGGGAGACTCTGATTAAATCAGCAAGAGCGGGCGGCGAGAAATTTTTTCGCAAATCGAACTTCGGAAAGCGCAGGAATACTTTGTGTATTTCAAGTTTTCAGAAGGAAAGAGTTGCGGAAAAAGATCCGCTGACCGCCGCCGATGATTTATTCAGAGTTTCCCTTGATATAAAACAAACAGCAGGACGGCTTTTGGAGCGCGTGCTGCTGTTTTTATTCCCGGACAAATT